>JBFMEL010000094.1:0-7618 GCA_040753455.1 Thermoplasmatota archaeon
TGGCGGACCCACAGATACAGCCGCTGCCACCCAGACCACTGTGATAAATAACGAAGAGTACGTGATCTTTACGTTCGACGCCAACACCTATGCAGACAAGATAGTCGTCCCCCATGTCCATGCAGACAAGGATATCGTGCTGTACAGGATGATAGACAAGAGCGATGATCTCGACACGGCGATCTCCACAAGTGGAAAATCTGAAGGAACTAAGTTCTACTGGCCAATGGTGAAAGGAGCACAACCACGCGTCATCGCCTATAACATGGGGGATAATGACGCTTTCATCGATATAACCGACATCTCTACCTCGCCTCCAACGCTTCGAATAGACAACCGTCGAATCCCTGGCAAGTCCTCGGCAACATTCGGATGGGATAACAGTGGAAACCCGAACGAGGAATGGATAATGAAGGGAGAGATCGTAGCCGGGGACACTACAGGTGTGAAGATAGTCTTCGGTGCCAGGTTGAATATCGCCGCTTCATATGAGTATTTCAGCTCGACCACTGCAAACAAATTCAGGTTTGGCGCCCCTTTCCTATACGGGAAAATATCGGGCGACACACAAGGAGACTCAAAAGGACTGCTTGAGGGTGCTCATCAATTCACGGTTGTAGAACCTACCAACATCACTTTAAGGTCAGATATGGCAGTGCCGTTATTGGACTCCGGCGTTTTGGAGAACTGGTTTGAATACTATTCCAGCATGAATGCGGAGATCAAACAGAGAATAAACGGCGCTGTAACAGGACTTACTGCCGTCGAGCTCGTAGGCGGTGCCCCAACAGGTCCTGAGCTGTCAGATGGTGTGGACACCATCACACTTCCGAAAGGTAAGCATGAGATATGGATAAGAGCTGCATCTGTAAGTGCCTGTGCAGGCATTGGCACCTTCAGACTCTTCGCCACGGACTATGACTCCTTCGTATGGAAAATAGATAAGATCGGAGTGAGCTGGAATGGAACCGACGCCTCAACCGTGACCTTCCTCGATCCTGAGCAGCCTGTGTGGGAATACTTCTCTGACAAACCTATGCTGCTTCTGAACCATGGCTCAGGGGACAGATGGATGCACGCTATACTACCTTACGAAGGGTCGTTATCGGTGGTCGCTCAAGGCAACAATACACGCAGTCCCTCCGAGCCTTCCGATACTAGAGGGGGGGAGAACACCAACAAGCATGTTGTGACCGAGACTTTTACCATTGAGAACTGTGAAAAAGCTGAACTTTCTTTCTGGCACAAATACAACATGGTCCCGGGAGCGAACGGAGTAGTTGTGATGGTCGGTTACAAGCCGACGGCAAATGACACCTTTAAATTCAAGTATGTTATACCTTCGATCGGTACGTATACGGGGAATCTTCTGGTGACAGACACTGCCCGATATGACGATTTCAGCAACTATATGTTATGGGCATGGAACGGTGTGAGCGGAAGGGGCACCTTCGGTTGGGAGTATGTGCGTGTGGACATTATACACTACGTTCCCGAGGCATGCAGAGGCGAAGTGAGAGTGAAATTTGCCTACTATCAGTATGGAGCAGGCACGGGGGACGGCTGGTACATAGACGATGTAAGATTGAGGGTGTACAGGGGCAGCGCTCCACTGAGCCAGCAGACTGTGGAGATGTGGGAATACGTTGCGAGCGCTGATGCTCACAGCGGTGATTATATGTGGTGGAACCGCGACCCCAACGGTACCATGCGCCCGGGCATAGACAATGCCCTGGAGACCACGCCCATCGATCTCACGAACGCGCTCAACGTGACCATGGGGGCATACTTCCGTTTCAACATCAACAACGCTGACGGCATGCCCCCGGACGGCTTCAGGGTGGAGATCACGACAGATAACGGCATGACATGGACACCCATCAACTTAGGCGCGCGGACAGCGTGGAACGTCTCTGGCACGGACACTGTCATCAAGGACAACAGATCATACTCTGGGGTGACGGAGAACAACGACCCCATAGGCGACAATTACTGGGTGGAGGCGGGCACCCTCACGCGCCTGAACATCGATCTCAGCCCCTTCAGGGGCAACCAGGTCAGGCTGAGGTTCAGGCTGGTGACCAACAACCACCCCGCGTACAACCACTATAAGACATTGGGCACATTCTACGGCTTCATGGTTGACGATGTCACTGTCACCGGCACGACTGTGAACGCCTGAGGAGGGGAGATGAGAGAGCACTATGGCTCATCCTCCCGCACTGCGCAGCATCTCATCACCGGGCGGAGCCTCACAATCTTTCTGCTCCTCCTGCTCCTTCTTTCCCTTGCTCAGCTTCCCGGGGCATATGCCGAGCCCCTTCCCTATCCATCGTATGAGGAGGTGACCTCAAGACTAACCGAGATTGCTGCCGCGCATCCTGGGATTGCACGCCTCGAGAGCCTCACCACCACATGGGAGGGCAGGGAGGTCAACGCCCTGCGCCTGGGCACAGAAGGGATGCCAGCAGTGCTGATAATGGGTGGGCATCATGCACGCGAGCCTTCCTCAGTGGTCGTCCCCCTCCGCATTGCAGAGTTCCTGTCCTCGGAATACCAGGGGAACGGCACGGTGCGCTGGCTCCTGGACCACCGCGAGATATGGCTCGTGCCGCTCCTGAACCCTGATGGGTACGAGTACGTGCTCTCCACCGGCGATTGGTCCTGGCGCAAGAACCGCAGGCCCGTGGACATCGACAGCGATGGACTGCCCGATGGAGTGGGCGTGGATCTGAATAGAAACTACGTGCACCGCTGGGGAGAGGGTAGTGCATCCCATGCTCCGACATCGCAGGAGTACTGCGGTCCCTATGCGTTCTCTGAGAACGAGACGATGGCGATCAAGGAGCTCGCGGAGCGCGAGGGCTTCTCTCTCTCCCTCTCCTTCCATTCCTATGGCGAGCAGGTGTTCTATCCATGGAACAACGACCTGGATCCCTATGTCCCAGAGATGGAGAGCGCACGCGCGCTCGCACTCGAAGTCTCGGAGCGGAACGGGTATGCAGCGATGCAGGGCGTGGATCTCTACCCTACATACGGGGACAGCGATGACTATCTCTTCTCCACAGGGGTGTATCCGCTCACGATCGAGCTCGGCACACGGTTCGATCCATCCGAAGCAGAAATGGAGGCGCAGTTCTGGCGCAATATCGAGGCTGCCACATACCTCATCGAGAGCGCAGATGACCCAGCGCAGGCTGCTCTGCCCGACTGGAGCCTCCTGGTGTACATGGCAGGCGATAACTCGCTCTCTGCACAGGCGCTGGCTGACCTGAACGAGATGGAGAATGCCATGGAATCCGGGGACGTGGATGTCCTGGTGCTCTACGACGGCCCAGAGAACGGAGACTCCAAATTGTACAAGGTGATGCATGACCCCAATGCCTCGACAGCGCTCGTCTCCATCGTGCTGAGCGATGACGGGGCAGTGCTCGATCCTTCCACCAGCGAGGCGATGATGAGCCACAGCGCGACGCTGCAGAGGTTCGTTTCCTGGGGTATGACCAGCCATCCTGCGCAGCGCACCGCCCTCGTCCTCTGGGACCATGGTGCCGGTCTCCTCAAAGGGATATGTCTGGACAAGGACCAGTGGCTTCGATACCAGGAGCTGGGCGAAGCCCTCGGCGCTCACCACATGGACCTCATAGGTTTCGACCTCTGCTTCGGCGCCTACCTGGAGGTGGCGCTCACGTTGAATGCCAGGTACGTGGTGGGCTCTCAAGCCGAGGAGCCGGAGCAAGGATGGGACTACACCGCTGTGCTGAGCTCTCTCGCTGCAGAGCCCAACATGGGCGCGGATCTCCTCTCCTCCCTCCTGGTGGAGAGCTACGCCACAGCCTATGCCGCTGTCGGTTATGCCACGCTGTCCGCCATTGACCTTCACCTCCTGCAGATGGACCTTCTCCCTGCCCTGGAGCGCTTCGCCATGGCGCTGGAGGATGTGCTCTTCGACAATTACACCGCGATCCGTCAGGCGAGGAACGCCACGCCCCCATTCAGCCCCAAGGTCGAGGATGACACAGACCTCGCGGACTTTGCAGGGCGCATCTCTGCGGAGGATGTGCTCCCTCCAGAGACAAGGGAAGCAGCCGCAGCCCTGGTGAGCGCGATCGAGAGCGTTGCGGCAGCAAGGTTCAGCGCATGGAGCGTCCAGCATGCCCATGGCATCTCCATCTATCATCCCAGGGAGGGGGGGTATGAGGCAGCATACAGGACCCTATCACCCACCGACACCTGGCTTCACTACCTCCAGGAGTTCGCATCGCCCTCCCAGCGCCCGCGCATCGAGATGGTGGAGCAGCCAGTAGCGAGGAACACCACGGGTCCGTACCACATCTCAGTTAGGGTAACGGACGATGCGCTCGATGGTGTGTGGCTCTACCACAGGACAGCCGGAGGGACGTTCCAGGAGATGCCCATGAGCCTGAACATCGAGAGCGGGCTCTTCGAAGGGCGCATCCCCGGAGCATCGGACGGCACTGTGATCGAGTACTATCTCACGGCCAAGGACAGCGATGGGCACTCGGCGTACTGTCCTGAGGGTGCAAGGTCTGGAGAATACCTGAGCTTTACGGTGAGCGCGTATCTGGACATCTACGTGGAGAGCGTGAGCTTGCCAGCAGCCATGCGCGCGGGAGATGATACCTATGCCCTAGTCAAGGTAGGGAACGCAGGGTACGAGCCGGTGGCGGGTGCTGTTGTGACCCTGTGGATGACCACCGAGAAGGAGGAGATAGAGGCAGGGCAGACCCATGTGAGCCTGCAGCCTGGGGAGATCAGGGTGCTGAACCTCACCTTCATCCCTGTGGAAGGGGTGGTAGGGATCCTCTGCAGGATCGCACCCCCTCAGGGCTCGCCCGCGGATCAGCACAGCGAAAACGACACTGCAGAAGCTGCGGTGCATCTGATGGGAGATGGCATTCCTTCAAAGCAGAAGGGGATCGATCTGTTGACCCTCCTGCTGCTCTTGTCGGTTGCTGGAGGGCTCGCGGTCCTCGCGATATCCGTACTGGGTGCGCAGAGGGCGGAGCAGGAGGCTGGGCGCCTCCAGCGCAGGATCGCTGTTCTCACAGAGGTGAACAGAGGGTTGAGGGGGATGGGCTGCGAGGATCGCTCCCTCGCCTACCTGTTGGCTCATGCCAGGTACAATTTAGCGCTGGGTGATCTGGAGGACGCAAGGGCGGCGGTAGATATGGCTGCCCAGCGTGTGAGCATCAGCGGAGCGCACGCGAGAGAGGAGAGGTAAGGGACGGATATGTATATATATAACGATGGACTTACGTCGGAACTGCCCTTCGAGTTATATGGCAAGAGGCAAGAGCGTTGGGCAACGATCTGGAACCCGAAGACAGAGGGGTGAAGCCATGACCAAGAAAGAAAGCGCAGGATACAGGGCGCTGTGCCTGATGATCGCCTGGACCATGCTCCTACCGGGGGCGCTGAGCATCCTGATGAGCACCGCTGCAGCACCGGGGCCTGCTCCCGGGCCGCTGGGCATCGACATCGTCGTGGACGGGATAAGTGTGGAGATCGCAAGCTACTCTGCTAACAAGTGGGAGAACGGCGTGGGGATATACGACGTGGATGGCAACATCATCGTAAGGAACAACGGCATCTTGACCCTCAGAGACGTGAGCATCAATTTCCTGCAGGACACGAACCACCGCTACAGGCTCACGGTGGATAACGGCAGCAGACTGATAATGAGGAACGCCACGATCACCGTGGACGTGGCTGCCACAGGCACTTACCTTCCCTTCGCGATGTACCTCAACGACTCCACATTGATCATGGAGGATCACTCTGTTCTCGCGTTCCCGGGCGCGCTGGAGGCGATCAACACCACTCTCTGCATAAACGATTCCTGGATCACTGGCTTGGACCCGCGCAACGCCTTCCCAAACCCAGGGGACGATTTCGACAGATGGTACAGCAACTTCTACACCCCGATACCGAAGGATATCAGCGCCTATCTGAGCTCCCTGCCCACAGATGCTGATAGGGACAGGCTCAACGACGGTCCCAAACTCTACTTCGAGGACTGCACCAACATCACGATCGCAGACAGCAGAATAGACATGCTCTACGAGGATGAATATTACTCCCCAACACTCGGGGTGTCTACTCCTGTGTATCCGGCGACGTGGGGATCTGGGCATGAAGGAGTAGGACCTATAGGCGCTTTACAAACTAATGATACTTCATATGTTACTGTCACGTCTGAGGATGTTAGTCCTGGCAATTCGAACCTCTCGATAGATACATTTGATGTGAGTTCACTTATATCTGGCTGGCCCATTTCTGCCGTAGTCTTAGAAGTTATTTATATATCAACGGAAAATGGCATCAGCGGGTATAACCGAACTGCTCCTCCAGGGACTACATGGCTGAACTACAGCCTTGAGGGAGGTGCAATGGTATCAGCAATCGAGGTAATGAACAATGTCAATGAAACAAAGAGAACAAATGATATCACGGGGGCAATAAGCAGTATCTCTGATATTGCTAATCTCAATATCACGTTTGAAAATATTGATGATGATGCAGATTCCTCCGATAACGTCGACTTCGATATGATTCGCATCGTTGTCACGCAGGTTCCCCCGTATATCTGGACGGACCTCAACTTATATAACTCCGAGATGTCGGTGATTAATTCGTATGTCTCTGTGGACTTTTTGAGCGCTGCTACGAAGGTGGGGCGCAAGAACTCCTTCAACCTCAACGCCAGCTCGCATCTCTACATGTACAACATGACCATAGACCTGGATGATGATGCAAACAAGGTCAATGACTTCGAGGACTATGCTATGCACCCCGAGGCGCCGTTCGTCTTCGCAGATGCGCTCTCGGAGGCTTATCTTTACCGCTGGATGGAGGTGCCCGTGATCGACGCGCTCGACAACCCTGTGAAGAACGCGACCGTGAACGCGACATATGATCACCCTGTGCCCAACGATCCTTCTATCACCTATGTCTTCAACCTCAACGATCTGTCCAACGGCACGACGATAGAGAACCTCTCCGCGGACGCCAGGATTCTAGCATATCTGGACAGGAAGGAGAAGCGGGTGGTGAACGGCACGACCTACAGGACGACCGATGATTTCGGGCGCACCCTCCTGCCCTTGATCTCGGATGTGATCAACATCGCCGAGCTGCCGGAGGGCAACTTCACGGGCAATTACAAGTTCAATGCATCGTGCTGGAACGGCACCGCCTGGCACTACAAGACTGTGCAGCGCAGCTTCGTGCGGTTCCCAGACATGACCTGGGAGATGAACAGCGATGAACTGGTTGACGATGCCGGTGTGCCGCTGCTGAGGCTCGACAACCTGTACCTCGACCGTCCTGACCTCGTGCCCACGAGCATCACGTTCAACCCCCCGACCCCGAGCCAGGGTGACGCGTTCTGGGTGATAGTGACTGTGGAGAACACGAAGGACACTGCTGCAAGGGCATTCGATGTGAAGGTGGTGGACTATGCCGTTGGGGTCAAGATCTCCGAGCACATCTGGCAGGTGGAGTATCTCAAGGGGCAGTCCACGACAACCCTGTCCTGGTCCTGGACAGCAGACCCCGGAGGCGGGCACAGCTTTGAGGTCTTCGTGGATTCTGG
>JBFMEL010000095.1:0-7542 GCA_040753455.1 Thermoplasmatota archaeon
ATCTCGGTATCGTAGTAGCAGCCGGCAGAGCCGCTGCAGTCCCACTGGCACAGATAGGAACTGCCAAATCCATCACCATCACCATGCCCACTGGTCGCATAAACGAAGTAATCGTTGGACGTGAGTGCGGCGACCTTGTTCTGTATCGCAGCCCTTACAATAGCCTCGGTCGCATCGTCCGTGTATATAGGGTAGGAAGAGGTCGCTGCAGGGCCATCGCCGTATATCTCACACGTGTATCCCAGCCCTATGAGATAGTTGTACCAGTCTGTGGCATCCTCGTCGCAGTAGCTGAGGTCGCTGATGAATTGATAGTCTGATATCCCCACGATGATCGCGTGTTTTTCCACTGGGTCGCTGGAGGTGGTGAAGCTGAAGCTGTAAGGGCTCTGGAGGTTGTTGCCAGCCAGGTCCATGGCTCCAGTGCCGATCGTTACAGTATATGTAGTCAGGAGAGCAAGGCTAGCGCTGGGATCGAAGGTCATCACAGTATCTGCTGGGTTCCAGGAGAAGGTGCCTGTTGTCGATGGGTTGATGGAGAACGCGGCTTCAGTGGCTGTGTGGTTCATCGCCTCGCTGAACGTGATCACTATGTTGTCCCCCGGAGGTACGTCAACCTCGCCATCAGTGGGGTCTGTGCTCACGACAGTGGGGGGTGTGAGGTCCACTGTGGTGAATGTGAACGTCTCGTTCCAGGGCATCTTGTTGAGCGAGGTGTCCATCGCTCCCTTGTTAACGGTTACAGTGTATGTGGTCGGACCCCCGGTGAGCGGCGAGGAGGGGGTGAAGGTCATCACAGTATCTGTGGGGTCCCAGGAGAAGGTGCCTGCGACCGATGGGTTGATGGAGAACGCCGCCTCAGTGCTTGCATGGTCCATCGCCTCGCTGAATGTAATGTTGATCGTTGAACCGACAGGCACGTTCACCGCGCCATCCGCGGGAGAGGTGGCATTCACAATCGGAGCAAGGACATCGTTGGTCATCGTCCACGAAGCTGTACCTGTGCAGTGCACCCAGTACCCTTCTCCCGCCTGCATCACATAACTGCCGCTCAGGACGCTGGTGAGATATGTGGCATTAGGGTCATAACCCTCCACATAGTCATATGGTATGCCTGCCAGCGCTTCCGAGATCGTGGTGGAGGTGCTCATCGAGGGATAGCCCACGAGGTTCCATCCTGGTTGCAGAGGGATGTTCGGAGCTTCGGGCACAGCCCCTTCCACGACCAGGGTGCATGGTGCGGTGGCTCTCAGCCAGAGCGCCATCGTGTGGTCCACGACTGTGAGGTCGTTGAGTGCCGAGTTCCAGTAGATACAGTACTGTTTCCAGGGGGCAGATGGATTCGAAACATCGTAGTACAGCGCGCGGTCCCACTGCCCTGCGATCGAGCTCAGCACAGAGGTGATGCTTGTGTTATCTGTAATCACCGGGATCGATATCAGGTTCCATCCTGCAGTGAGCGTGATCGATACAGTCTTGCGCGGCAGCGGCATCAAGGGTCCGATCCCTATGACGCTCTTGTTCTCGTTCGGCACCTCGTCAATGGCTGTCACAGCAAAGTAGTGGTCGATACCGTTCCTCAGCTCGAGCACGGTGTGCTGGAATGTTCCATTCGATACCTCGGATATCGGCGTCATCCCTGTCACATCGGATATCGGGGAGAGGTCATGGTATATGCGGTACGCTGCCACGTCCCCCTGCCCTGCCTCGTCATACCCTGTCCAGTCCAGCGAAACCTGTGAATCCCCAGCTGTGCCAGTGAGCGTATCGACCTGCGCTGGTGGGGTCTTATCTGCTATGTAGCCTTGGAGGAGCACGTCGTCCACGATCCACCAGTAATCGTAGTTGGCTACGTACCTGAACCCTAACTGGACCGCGGGCTTTTTGTCCGCGATACTTGATATGTTTATCCTTCTCGTTTCGAGCGGGATGTCTGCGGTGTACTCGTGATACACCAGCGCATCTGCGGCGTCCACGCTGCCATCTGCAGCCACATAGATGAAACAGCCCTCGCTACTGCCCTCGCTGTACCAGTTGTACTTCTGATCAAACACCAGCTCTATGAACTCCCGATTCGAGCAGTCTATCACTGGGGATTTGAGCCAGGCATCCACAGGAACGCCAGAGCCTGCCAGATCGCTGTCGCAGACCATCGCGTAGTCCCCTGCGCCGCATATTATATCGTACCTGGCGCTGTCCGTAGTAGCTTCCCAGTTCCTTCCGGTGAAGCTCGTGCTCCACCCCGGGGGTATCGCACCACCAGCCTCGAAGTCCTCTGAGAAGAACGTCGGGGGCGGTGGGGGCGGTGGGGGCGGTGGTGTATACTCCTCGACCGTGACTGTGTCTATGATCCACCAGTAGTCGTACTCGGCTACATATCGCCATCCTATCTGGACGCTGGGCGATCCATCGGCGTACGAGGAGATGTTGAGCTCCAGCTCTTCCAAGGGGATGTCTGCCGTGTACTGATGATACACCAGGGCGTCTGCGGCGTCCACGCTGCCATCGTTTGCCACATAGACGTATATCCCCTCAGCACTGGTCTCGCTGAACCAGTCGTAGCGATGGTAGAACGAGAGATAGATGTTGCTTCCCGCAGAGCAGTCGATCACAGGGCTCTTGATCCACGAGTCCACAGGAACACCAGAACCTGCCAGATCAGAGTCGCAGACCGCCGCATAGTCCCCTGCGCCGCAGATCGAGCCATACCTGGCGCTGTCCGTGGTCATCTCCCATGCCCTGCCCACGGTCGCGATACTCCAGCCTGGGGGGAGCGCACCGCCGTTCTCGAACTCCTCGGTAAGAAAGACGGCACGTTCCGCGCTCCGCGTGCCTTCATAAGAGGGGGATAAGAGCGAGATCACCGGCACCTCAAAAACAGAGATGCCCAAGGAGCTGGTAAGAAGTCTTGGAGTCTCAGAGGCAGTGGTCCTTACGGGTACGAAGGAGAGGAGCACCAAGAGCAGTGCTATGACTGCACACGCCATCGCCAGGACTATCCTTCTGTCGCTCTCATGCTTCGTCATTGTCCCAACCCTACCTTGTGTCGTTCTTGGTAACTATAAGGAGAGAGCAGGATAAATAGATTTGTATATATTGAGGGGTAGCCCGAGGATATTAGGGCAAACCATTATTTAGGTCAACCTAAATTACGTGACGATGCCCCAGAAGGATGTCGAAGAATATCTCGAGGCTGTCCTGGACCTTGGCGGGGGCGAGGGTCCTGCCAAGACGAGCGTTGTGGCTAAACGCCTGGGCGTTGCGCCAGCCAGCGTCACAGAGGTCTTCAAGCGCCTGGACAGGGATGGACTGGTGAGCTACGAGCCGTACAAGGGGGTGCAGCTCACCGAGAAAGGGCTCAGGGCTGCGCGCAAGCTCAAGAGGAGGCACAGGCTCCTGGAGGTCCTTCTGGATAAGGTGCTGGGGATGAAGGGCAAAGGGATACACGAGGAGGCTTGCAGGATGGAGCACGCGCTCTCAGACGAGAGTGAGCGGGCGATCTGCAGGACCCTCGGTGGACCTAGGGTCTGCCCCCATGGCATGCCCATCCCTCCATGCGATGATGAGGTTGACTGCGAGCAGTGCATCGAGGAGGAGCGCACACATGAATCGAAGAAAGCGCCTGATGCGCCACAAGTTTCACGGGAAGGATACCCCTCCACAGAATCGATTTCTCATGAAGAGGGGAATGCGCCTGATGCACCGCAAGTTTCCCGGGAAGGATGCCCCTCCCGAGGATCGATTTCTCAAGAAGAGGAGAAAGCGCCCGATGCGCCACAGGGGAGCGTGGTGCCCCTCATCCAGCTGAAGCCCGAGCAGAAGGGAAGGATCGCTCACTTGGAAGGTGGGCATGCAGTCATGCGGCGGCTCTGCGATCTGGGTCTGACCCCCGGCACCATAGTCACCGTTGTCAGGGCTGCTCCGTTCAAAGGACCTGTGGAGATATCGGTGCGCGGATGCGCCCTCGTGCTGGGGCGCGGCATCGCTGCTAGGATATATGTGGAGCGGAGGGTGGAGAGAGATGCCGATCTGCCACAGCCCTAACGCCCCCGACAAAGGCTCCCAGGAAAAAAGTGACCTCGTGCTCTCCCTCGCGGGCAATGCGAACGTGGGGAAGAGCGCGATCTTCAATCAGCTGACTGGCTTAGAGCAGAGGATAGGGAACTGGCCCGGGAAGACTGTGGAGAAAGCTGAAGGGCTGCTATACCATCACGATATGACCATCACCATTCTGGACCTCCCAGGAATCTATTCGCTCTCCACCTATTCCATGGAGGAGCTGATCTCAAGGGAGTTCATCGCGCTCGAACAACCAGATGTGGTGGTCAATGTGGTGGATGCCACAGCCCTCGAGAGGAACCTCTTTTTCACGCTGCAGCTGTTAGAGATGGAGGTGCCGATCGTCATAGCCCTCAACATGGTGGACGCTGCAAGGCAGAAAGGGATAGAGATAGATCCGAGGGAGCTTCAGGAGGTGCTTGACGTCCCAGTAGTGCCTACGATCGCGATCAGGGGGACTGGAGTGCACGAGGTGGTAGATGCCGCCATAGCAGTTGTGGAGGAGCATCGGATTCCGCGCAGGATATCCTACGGTCCCGAGGTGGAGAAGAGGATAGAACAGCTCGCCAGAGCGCTTGAGGGCGTCGAGATCGAATACCCGCGCAGGTGGACGGCGATCAAGCTCCTCGAAGAGGACGCCGAGGTCCTTAGACTCGTAAAGGAAAAGGCTCCTCATCTCCTAGATGCAGCGAAGATACTGGTGGAGGAGATATCCCGGGTGCACAAAGAGCCGTGCCCTGTTGTGATCTCCTCGGAGAGGTATGCCGTCGCTGCGAGGATCGCCGAGAAGGTGCAGAGGATCACCGAGCCTGCTAAAGGATCATGGAACGAGCGCCTGGACGCCCTCACCATGCACCCCTGGTGGGGATATCCTCTCTTCTTTGCCCTGATGCTCACTGTACTGGCATTCACCTCCTTCTTCGGTGCATGGATCGCTGAGGTCATAGAAGGAGGGTTCGAGAGCCTCAACCCTCAGCTGAGCGGTTTCTGGTCCGAGCTCGCTTGGAGCGGCGGGGTGGTCGGTTTCTATGCTGCCCTCACCGTAGCCCTCGGCTTCATCCTCCCTTTTTATATAATTCTGGGGTTTCTCGAGGACTCGGGATACCTCCCACGCATCGCCTACCTCATGGACCGTCCATGCCATACCATGGGGCTACATGGCAAGGCGTGCATCCCGCTCATCTTAGGGTTCGGCTGCAACGTCCCTGCATGCACGGGCTGCCGCATCATGGAGACCAAGCGCGATCGGTTGATAGCGATCTTTCTCTCGACGATGGTTCCATGCTCGGCGAGGACCGCGGTGATCCTAGGGTTGGTCGGCGCATTCGTAGGACTGCACTGGGCGATCTTTCTTTACGTGCTGGACTTCGCTCTCATCTTCCTCGTCGGCAGGGCGCTGAACCGCCTGCTGCCCGGGCGTCCTGTTGGGCTTATTATGGAGATACCTTCGTATCACAAGCCGTCCCTGGGTGTGGTGCTCAGACAGGCATGGGCAAGGTTCAGACCGTTTCTCCTGGTGGCTTTGCCGCTCATCATCTTGGGCAGCGTGGTCATCGAAGGCTTGAACCTCGCTGGGTTTCTTGATCACATCTCCAGGTCCCTCAGCCCTGTGACCGTGCTCTGGCTCGGGCTGCCATCGTTCACCGGGGTGCTGCTGATCCTCGGCACCCTCAGAAAGGAGGCTGCACTCGTGCTCCTGGCAACCGTTGCAGGCACCATGGACATTGCAACGTTCATGAGCCCGCTGCAGATGGTGGTATTCTCCTTCGTGGTCATGGTCTATGTCCCATGCATCGCCACGATTGCCGCGCTGGTCAAGGAGGTGGGCTGGAGGAACGCGATCCTGATATCGCTGGCTGAGATAGGGATGGCGATCTTTTTAGGAGGGGTGATGTACCGCGTGCTGGGGATTTTCATGTAGCGCTTTGTGCTGGGCATAGATGTGGAGTGTATTAATAACCCCCCATCATACCCCCTGACAGGGTTGGTTCCATGTCCGACGCACCCATCATCATGGCGAAAGGGCTCACGAAGACCTACCGCACCGGAAAGCTGGAGGTCCAAGCCCTGCGCGGGATAGACTTTGCTGTGCAGGCGGGCGAGATGGTGGCGGTAATGGGTCCCTCAGGATGCGGCAAGACCACGCTGCTGAACTGCCTCTCAGGCCTGGATGAGCCCACGGAAGGAGAGGTGTGGATCGAGGGCATCCCCCTCTGGAAGATGAGTGATGACGAGAAGACAGAGCACCGTGCCAGGCACATGGGTTTCATCTTTCAGTTCTACAACCTGCTTCCTGTGCTGACCGCCGTGGAGAACGTGGAACTCCCCCTGCTCGTGGGTGAAGTGCACCCAAAAGAGGCGAGGGAAAGGGCGCTTGAAGCGTTAGAGAATGTGGGGCTGAGAGGGCATGCAGAGCACACACCCTCCGAGCTGAGCGGCGGTGAGAGGCAGCGCGTGACGATCGCGAGGGCGCTGGTCAACAGACCCGCGATCGTCTGGGCGGACGAGCCTACAGGGGATCTGGACCAGGAGACCTCTGCGGAGATCGTGAGCCTGATGTGCGACCTCAACGAGACCCATGGGGCAACGTTCGTTGTGGTGACCCATGCCACCGAGGTGGCATCGAAGATGGACAGGGTGGTCCGGATGCAGAGCGGCAGGATCGTGCACGAAGGAATGAGCTATGGAGGACCTTAATTTATATCTCGTCGCGGCATGCGCTGCCGTCGCCATCGCCGTTCTCCTCCTGGGACTGCGGCAGAGGGTGCTCGCGAGGCTGGGGCTGAGGAACATTCTGAGGCGCAGGGTGCGCACGATCACGATCGTCTTCGGGCTGATGATCGGCACTGCGACGATATCCAGCGCGTTCGTGGTGGGCGATACCATGGAATATGTGTTTACCGGGGAGGTGTACAGGGAGCTGCACACCATAGACGAGATCGTGTATCTCGAAGGCGCAGATGGATCATGGATGTACTACAACGAGAGCGCATACGCAGCCATTGCAGACCTCGCTGATGATGAGAGGGTGGACGGCATCGCACCGGCAGTCATCGACCGCGGCGCTGTGTTCTGCTTCGAGACAGCGCTCTCCGAGCCCTCGGTAAATGTACTTGGACTCACGGAGAGCCTCGAGGGCTTCGGGTCACTCAGGGATGTGAGCGGCGATGTATATGAGATAGGAGTCCTGAACGCCACCAGCGCCTATCTGAACATGGACTGTGCAGAGGAACTCGATGTGCAGGTGGGGGACAGCATCCTGCTGGTGTTCACGGTGCCCATGAATCTCACAGTGGCTGGTGTCGTGAGCGCCGATGGCTTGGGTGGCTATATGGGGGAGGCGAACATCTTCCTTCCTCTCGAGACTGTCAAGCTCCATACCTCGGGAAGGATCAACGCGATCCTGGTCTCGAACACGGGAGGGGTGGAGGACGGAGCAGTTTGGAGCGGAGCGGTATCCATGCTCCTCAGAGAGCGCCTGGA
>JBFMEL010000096.1:0-7519 GCA_040753455.1 Thermoplasmatota archaeon
CAGCTATCCAAGATCTATACTGTGTGTGTGGACGGCAAGGATATCGTCAGCGAGGAGATCAAGTCGGTGCGCGAGCTGGTAGCAAAGTTAGAGGTGCCTATTACCAAGAAGTTGGGAAGTTAGAGTGCCACAGCGAGCGTTGCGCCACAACCAGATAAAACTTCACTGATTCCGCAATGTATTTACGGACGAACAACCTATTGGTGAAGGTGATGAGAAAGGCGATAGCGGTATGGGTGTGCGCGCTGGTGATAGCGAGTACAGTGCTCGTGCTCACGAGCCCAGATAGTAGTGGGAAGGGTGTTGCCCCATCTGCGCCTTGCGCAAAGCTCATGACCGAGCAGAAAGAGATGCCTGCTCTACCGATCCCAGGGCTGCATGGAGAGTCGATGAGAGATATGTGGCTCCCCCGCGACATGAACCTCGATCAAGATATTGATCCGTTCGCCGCGCCCAATCGCCTCCCATTTGAGAGAATAAACCATGCCCTCTCCCCGAGCGCTGATCTCCCACCTGTCCCAGAGCTACTATCCCCTGCGCCCCCACCAAGGGGCAACTACATCGCGAGCGCGCCCTTCAGAATAAACTCGAACGCAGACTTCGCAGCCTACGCCAACGGCGGAGGGGATGGAAGCGCAACCAACCCCTGGATCATCGAGAACTACGACATCAACGGCACTGGCTTCGGCTACTGCATCTACATCGGCAACACGACAGATTACTTCGTGGTGCGGGACTGCTATCTTCACGAGGCGAGCGGGGTTGATATTTGGCCTTATTTTATTCAATCAGGATTGATTATTTATAATGTTCAAAATGGTACGATCACCCATAACAACCACTCTTCAAATGTCATATATGGGATTTACCTTTCTTCCTCATGCAACAATAGGGTGGATAATAACACCATAATAAACAATAGGGCTGGTATTAATCTCGAATCATCTTACAACAATACTCTTTGTGACAACATCGCAGATAATAACAACTGCACTATTCAAATGCAATCTTCGAGCGATAATACGGTCTCCAACAATCAAATAACATCTGCTAAAGAATATAGTGATGGCATTCAATTATTGTCTTCCAGTAATTATAACCTTATATCAAATAACACAATTTCACTTAACAGTGACGAATGGGGTATTTATCTAGGTACTTCAAATCATAATAACATCACCAACAATTCTGTATCAGATTCTGCTGTAGCTATTTTTCTTTATTCCTCAATTAATAACACCATTAACCACAACAATGTACACTCGAATACCTACACTGGCATTCTCTTAGATTCTTCCAGCAACAATACCATTGCCAACAACATCGCGAACTCGAACAACTGGGACGGCATTCTCTTAGATTCTTCCAGCAACAACAATCTATCCAATAACACTGTCTCCCCAAACAATCACGTCGGTATCTACCTCTACTCCTCTAATGACAACAGCATTACCGACAACACAGCATCCTCGAACACCTGGGGAATATACATCTACAATTCAAGCAACAACACTATCGCTGGTAACACTGCTTCCTTGAATAAGGAAAATGGAATTGAGCTTGATTCCTCTCTCGGCAATACTATTGTTCACAACACTGCTGGGTCAAATACCTACACTGGCCTCTATTTAGATGCCAACTCCGATGATAATAATATATTAGGCAATATAGTGTCCTCGAATGGCTATCACGGCGTTGCCCTCCACGGCTCCAGCAACAACACCGTCGCCAATAATACTGCTGAGTCGAATAACTATCAAGGCATCTTCATCTATGAGTATTCGTATGGCAACCTCATAATAAGTAACACTGTTTTTTCGAATTACTACCAGGGTATACGGATCAGAACATTCTCTGATGGCAACACAATATATCACAATCATATAATTGACAACGCTATGCAAGCCTATGACGAATGTGATAATGCATGGGACAACGGCTACCCCTCCGGTGGCAACTACTGGAGTGACTACACTGGAACCGACGCCATGAACGGTGTGAACCAGGACATCCCAGGAGCGGACGGCATCGGTGATACTCCGTACACCAACATACAAGGTGGTAGTGGGGCAAAGGACAATTACCCCCTAATGAAACCGTTTGGTCTTGTAGATACTACACCACCAACATCCTCCGTCAATACTATCATGCCTTACTGGCACAATACTTCGCCAATAACCGTGGACGCGACAGCTTGGGATACAGGTAGCGCCGTATCCAACGTCACCCTGTGGTACCGTTTCAGTACCAACAACGCAACCTGGGGTGCGCGGTCAAGGGTTGACGTTGATACAATCGCTCCCTGGACCTGGGCCTTCGACTTCCCGGACGGCGAGGGCTACTATGAATTCTACACTGTTGCAAACGACAGCGCAGGTAATATGGAGGATCCGCCGTCTAGCGCGGATGCGATCTGCGCCTACGATGCCACATCTCCCGCCATCACCGACTCAAGCCTTGGCGTCGGCACCACAGGGGATTCATACACCTTCCGCGCCGTGGTCACGGATAACTTGAATCTATCTGAAGTTCATGTGGTTTACTGGTTCGGCTCTGGCACTGAGACGAACGCCACGATGGCCCGCAGCACCGCTGACAACTGGGAATGGGGGATCACTATCCCCTCGGGCAGTCTGGATGTGCTTCACTATCGCATTGTGGCGGTTGACCAGGCTGGCAACTGGAACTCCACAGGCGTAAAGGATGTTATCATAAGTGATAATGACGCCCCTGTTGCAGATGCTGGGCCCGATCAAACAGTGAATGAGGATACTGTGGTCACATTTGATGGCAGCGGGAGCGCTGACAACATCGGCATAGTGAACTATACCTGGAACTTCACTTTCAACGGTTCGGAGGTTTTGCTTTACGGCGTTGCCCCCGAGTTCAATTTCACAATTCCTGGGAACTACACAGTGACCTTGACAGTGAGGGATGATGCTGGCAACAGCGATACTGACACCCTAGTTGTCCATGTTATTCCTCTGCCTGACACAGATGGTGATGGTGTTCCTGATGTCGAGGATGAGGATGATGACAACGACGGCTACAGCGACACTGTCGAGGCTGTTGAGGGCACAGACCCCATAGACAGTTCCTCGCGCCCCGCGGATCTTGATGAGGACTTCATACCAGATTCCACAGACCCTGATATGGATGGGGATGGGGTGCTAAACAAAGATGATCTATTCCAGTTGGATCCAAAGGAAAGTGTGGACACAGATGGCGATGGTATCGGCAACAACGCAGATATGGACGACGATGGCGACAATATTCCAGATTCTGAGGACCCTGCGCCTTTGAACCCTGCGATCCCATCAGATGATTATATATGGATCGGCATCGTGCTGTTTTTCTTGGCTGTGGTCGAGTTGCTCTTGATCGCGCAGTGGCGAAAGGGTGATTGAAAGCGCACACCTTATTCTCTCTCAAACCCCATTTTGAACAGGTGCGCCATCACGCCCTCGGCGCGCTCCAGCTCCACGAGCGCCAGACCCAGTGGGACATCAGATATCAGCTCTTTACACCGCGCAGCCATGTATCTTTCTCGCTCCTCGTCCACGCGGCGCAGCCCCCGCACCCTGTGGATCCTTCGGTCCAGGTCAAGGACAAATGCGTCGGGGGACGAGAGGTCGAACCTTGCGCGCGCCAGCCTCGATCTGCGCAGGCTCATGCGCAGGAGGTCCAGGCTCGATACCACGGCGCAGTACATCTCCGTGAACTCCTCCTCGGGCATGTCGAGCGCCTTTACGGTGTAACCCAGGGTTTTTGACAAACGCACCGCCTGGAGGAAGGCTGGCGGGGGTTTTGCCACTGCTCCGAACTCCTTCAGTCCTTCAGCGTATATCTCCTCCTCCGAGCTGGCATGGCTGCATTCCTCCCCTTCCCAATGCCGCAGTGCGTACAGCTCCTCGGGGGACACGGAGAGCATCACCATGGAGGGTTGAAGGCTCCGCATCTGCGTCTCCACCCTCGCGCCCTCGGACACCAGCCCTCTGATCACCGGCAGTAGGATGAGAGCATGCTCGCCCAGCCTCAGGCGGTTCAAGGGGAGCCCCTCTTTCGCTCGTTGATCAGGGCGATGAGATCGTGCGGGTCAGCGATGCGCTCGAGCTCGCGCTTGGAGACCACGGGCGCGCCCTCCACGCATCCTTTCCTCCATGCTACGTCGGTGAATACGATCGAATCCTGCCCGGAGACGCGCGCGACCTTGCCCGTCGCCCTCACTTTATCTATCAGCCTTGCCTCCCGCTTCCCGATCGCGGCAAAGTAGGTGACCGCCCGCTCCTTGGTCAGGGCGTCGAAAGGGCAGCGGGGCGTCAGCATCACCTTGTAGCCGATCCTGCCCAGGCTGGCGCACACCTCGCTCTCCAGGGCGGTCATCCCGGTCACTGGCGGGCGAAGGTCTTCCACACACTCTGTCTCGCTGAAGGGATCCAGCGGCACGATCAGCGGGATGCCCAGGAACTCCTCCAGGCGTATCGCGGCATCGAGCATCGCCCCCATCCCTTCCTCGTACATCTGAACGGCACGGCGCGAGACACCAGCCTGCTCAGCCAGGTCCTTGATCGAGTGGCGCCCGAACCTTGCGTTCCTGAGCAGAGCGCCATCCAGCCTTGCATAGTAACCACCAGAGGCTGCGAAGACATAGGGGGGTACGCCCTCCAGGAACAGGTCTGAGACGGTTTCCGGGCACATCACTGGCACCCGATGTCTCCTGTAGAGCACGCCAGCTTCCAGCCTGCCACGACTGGTATGCGTAGCAACGACCAGCGCCTTGGCGTTCAGGGAGCTGGCAAGCGCCTTGAGGTCTATGGCAGTCTCCTCGCGCAGTGCGTCGATGTTCAGCATCGCCTTCACAATGAGCACGAACTCGCCCCCTCGGGCTACGAGGTCGAAGCTGAAGCCTCTGGAGACGAACGGCTCTGAGATATCGAACTCTGCCTTTCTAAGGATCCCTCTCACCCTCTCTATGAGGCGCAGGCGGTCCATCGGATTTGATAGATTTATGTCTCTATAATAACCTTTCGATTGTTTTGCTGCGCTGTGCCTGCTCTCAAGATGCATGGTAGTGCGCTACTTAATGTCTGATAATGTAATCCACGGCTACGCAAGGCGTGAGGGTCAGGACGTTTCATGCGTGAAAAATGAGGATCCCCATTATCTACCGTAAAGCATCGCACTACCAGATGCATCCTGGTACGAGGGTTCTGGCTCATCTGTCATGCCACGAAGCACCTCAAGATGCATCCTGGTACGAGGGTTCTGGCTCATCTGTCATACCACGAAGCACCTCAAAAACAGAATTTATATGGTGCGCTCATTCTCCCGCCCCTTCGGAGAGGTAGGTCTGGAGGTGTTCTGCATCCTCCAAGTCCCTCCTCCTTTTCGTGGTCTGCAGGATCTTGATTTGGTCCTCCAGGGATATGACCCTGATTCGTACCCCCTCATATACCACTGTCTTACAGCGTCCGAAAAGATCCTCGAACTTGAACGGGGCTGGCAAACTAGTCAAGACATCAACCGCCCAGTCATTTAGAAAGGTTGTGCCCCCCAAGCCAAGGATTTCGTCTATGCGATCCGTTCCAGGTGTTAGACCGATCTCGGTTAGTGCTTTGATGCATGCCCTGAGATTCTTTACAGAGGGGTCGATAGCAATATCGATGTCCGCGGTGGTCCGCGGCACGCCGTGAAGGACGCTCGCCAGCCCCCCTATCAGGAGATATCGCACATCATCCTTGCTCAGGGCTTGAAATATCCTCGTTATCCCTGACAAATCTGGCACCTTTTCTGAAATTTTCTATCTCTACCACTATCGCCAATCGCCTCTCCGGCGAAAGGCTCCTGAACCACATCGCCAGCTTCCTTTGATGTTCGTCCATGGTCCATCGCCTGATGACCGGGAGATATAG
Organism: Thermoplasmatota archaeon; assembly: GCA_040753455.1. Lineage (GTDB taxonomy): Archaea > Thermoplasmatota > Thermoplasmata > SG8-5 > JACRNV01 > JBFMEL01. The sequence continues at coordinate 5,913 of JBFMEL010000096.1, forward strand.
GTCTCCGGTATTATAAAAATGTGCCTGGTGGAGAGCCTTTACGCGAGAAAAATATGGAACGAGGGAGGGGGAATCATGCGCTCGGGGTATGTGCAGGATCTCCGGGTTGAAGAGCTCATCGCATGTAAAAGGATTTAACCCCTCTCGGGCATACATCTCGGATGCACATGAGGGTCTCGACCGGGTGCAAGGCACTGGACGCGCTGCTGAAAGGCGGGGTGGAGAACGGCGCGATCACAGAGTTCTATGGCGAGGCAGGCAGCGGCAAGACCACGGTATGCATTCAGATCGCGCGCGAGGTCGCCGCCAGCGGTAAAAGGGTGATATACATAGATACAGAGGGGATCTCGCCAGAGCGCCTCCATCAGGTATGTGGAGAGGAGGCTGCAAAGCGCATGCTGTTCTTCGAGCCCTATGACTTCGACGAGCAGGAGGGTGATGTGGAGAAGGCAGCAAAGCTGGCGCTGGGCAACAGCGATGTGGGTCTCGTGGTGCTCGACACTGCTACGATGCATTACAGGGTGGACATGCGCAGGGAGATGGAGCGCAGCGAGCGCAAGTCCCTGAGCACCCAGATCACGCATCTGCTGAGGGTGGCGAGGAAGCGCGGCATCCCGGTGGTGGTCACGAGCCAGGTCTATACAGACATAGGCACGGACGAGTTCAAGCCGCTGGGCGGACACGTGCTGCATCACAACGCAAAGGCGATCGTCAAGCTGGAGAAGCTCAAAGGCGCAAGGCGCAGAGCGGTGCTGATGAAGCACCGGGCGCTCCCGGAAGGGGGAAGTGCGGAGTTTTTCCTCACAGACATGGGGATCGAGGACTGTAGAGAGCATGAGGGCTGAGATGTGGCGATCTTACTTTATTAATAAGAGGAGGAAGACCTCTCTGGTCGCGCTCTTTTGCACCATGCCCCTGATCATCTCATTGATTGCTTATTCTTATCCTGTGGTTATAGAAGATGCCTACACCTTCGACCTTCCCACCCACAGCTATGTCCACACAAAGGAGGAGTTCGCAACCCTATTCTACTCTCTGAACGGCACAGAGTACGAATGGGAGATATGGGGCACGTCTTCGGACTCCCCCGATGACTGGGGGGCTGCAGTCACCACATACCTGATCGAGAAAGGAGTGCCTTTCGAGCAGCGTTTCTTGTATTTCGTGGATTCCGAAGGGAAGATCACCATCCGTGGGCAATGGCCCTCCATACAGTACATCACATCCGCAGAAAGCGCAGGTGATCTGGAGGAGAGGATAATGGGAGAAATTGATAGGGCTAATTACTACATCCAGTTGAACTATTCAAAGACTCCCCTGAGCTTGGACGACAATGACTTTGCTTTCATGGATCTGACTATCCTTTACCTCCTGTTCCTCGCCATCCTGTGCTACACCTTCGTGATCCTATTTTTCATATCTTTTAGGGATGGATGGTTATACAGACATCTGAGGGCTGGCACCGCTCCTGTCTGGACGCTGCTGTGCTTCGCTACACTTGGACCGCTCTATATCTTGCTGTCTCTCTTCTTCCTGGGGCTTTCATACCTCACTCTTGAATGGGAATGTGGAACTTGTAGCATCCTCTTGGGTGCGGTCTGGCTCAT
>JBFMEL010000097.1:0-7509 GCA_040753455.1 Thermoplasmatota archaeon
TCATGCATCACTCTGCCGCAGGAGCAGATCACCACCTTCATCCCGACCTTCACCGACCCCATGCAGACGGAGCACTTGCCCGGTCTCTCTGCAGCACCAATGGACCATTTCTTCACTGGGCCCTCTGCCTTGAGATCGCTGAGGACAACCACCTGCTGGGTGCGCTCGCTCCGGAACACCTCACCGTCCAGCGCCCTCACCGCGCTCGCCTTCAGCACCAGCGGCACCTCGCCCTCCTCATGGAACCTCAATTTCACAGGCAGCTCGATCATGCCGCCGCTGCCGCGCAGCATATCTGTCTGCAGCTTGCCCTCGATATCTGCTGCGCCCATCACCTCCACCTTCACATCCTTTCCGAAGGTCATGCCGCTGTTTGTCACCTTGATCTTGCCGCTGCACCACTCCGACTTCTTAGGGACATCAGACAGCGAGAGCTCGAGCGCCAGCAGAGGCTTGAGCTCGCTCAGCGCACCCTCAGCAGCTTCCCGCGCCTGGCGCACGAGGCTTACTGCCTCAGCTTTGTCCCTTTCTTCTACTGCGAGCCCCAGGGACAGGAGGCGCTCCGCCTCCTTCATCGACAACCCGAACTTCTTTGCCTTGGATATCGCAGCCTGGGCTGACTGCGTGAGCTCCACAAACTCCACATCCACCTCAGTGGGCACGACGATGGCTGCCCTCGTCCTCTCTGCGAGATCGAGCGCCTTCTCGTATGCGGCGGCATCCAGCGCTGCCTTGGCCTGGGAGACCAATCCCTCAGCCTCTGAGGTCTCGCCGCCTAACTTCGCCGCGCTCAGGATCTCCGCGTTGACCTCCTCTAATATTCCGGTCACATGTGCCCTCATCAGGTTCTCTGAGATTTCGATAGCACGCTCCGCTGCCTCATGAGCCCTCTCGAACCTTGAGTTGTCCAGGAAGGACTTCGCCTCTGTGACCCGCTGCTGGGCTTCTCCCACCTTCAAGCCGATGCGCGCAGCCGCATTCACGATGTTGTGCGCAGAGACCAGCATGTTGCTCGCTCGGGAATATGCTGCCTGCTTTGCCTCAGCCAGCGCATCCACAGCCCTCTCCATCGCGATCTTGTACTCGTAGCGTGCCAGTGCCTCTCGCGCCGCAGCGATCGTGCGTTCTGTGGGTGTGCCCCCACCGATATTCTTTGCCACTGCCGCCATCTCCTCCGCCCTCTTGAGCGCTTCCGCCGCCTCCTCGTACTCCTCTCTCGCGCGGTGCAGCTCATCGCCGCTCCGTACCGCGAGCTCGAGCGCCTTTACGTAGTCCCCGGACCTCAGCAGCTCCTGCGCTGTCCTCAGCAGCTCTTCGGCACTCTTCGAGAACGCACCCCTGGCTTTGGCATCCGCCACCTTATCCTCTGCTGTGGCGATCGCCTTTGATGCCATCTCCTGCTGCAGCCCTACCTTCTCCAGCTCCCCCTCGGATCTCATCGCGTATTCGAGCGCCTTCTTCAGCTTTCCGTCGTCCATCGCCCTCTTCGCCTCGTCGATGAGACGCTCCGCAGCAAGGACGTTGACCCCTTCCATCCTTGCCTTTTCTATGGCGAGTTTGAACTCCTTGATGGTGTCGGCTACGTATTTCACCTGCGAGGACTTCGCGGTCTCTATCACCTTCTCCCCCAGCTCTATCGCCTCTGCATACGAGGACGACTTGATCGCTACCATCGCCTGCTCCAGAAGGCGGATCGCTTCGCCACACTCGGCACGCATCGATTCGCACTCGCTCACGCGCTCGTGAGCTTCCTTGACGATGCGCGCCGCACTCTGGCTGAGATCCCTGATCTTCTCCACCTCCTCCTTAGCGCTCTTTATCGCCTCCACCGCCTCAGAATATGCACGCGCGGCAATGTACTCCCGTGCCTTGGCAACGGATCCCTCCGGCACCTTGATCCCGAGTGCCTTGGCGCTCTCGATGTTCACCTCTGCCTCGGAGATCAGCGCCGCGATGCCATGGGTGAGCGCCGCCTCCACATCCTTCTCCAGCTTCTCAACCACCGAGAGGGCAATTCCGTAGTCCTTCGCCTTCAGCATCGTTTTGACGTTCTCAGTCTGCTGGGCAGCACTCTTTGCCTCCTCCTCGTTCAGCTCCTGGAGCAGCTTGACATGCTCCCTCACCGCCATGAGCTTGTTAGCAGCATGGTATAGGTTGATCAGCGCAGTGGTCTCAGCCTTTGCCCTCTCCGCCAGCTCGATCGCCTTGTGGTAATCGAATCGTTCGAACGCGTTCTTGGCATCGAGGAGTATCACCATCACCTGTTCCACGTCTGCCTTGCTCTTCTTCGCCTCGGCGATGTGCGCCGCCGTCTGCGTGATGAGCTCGTATGCCCGGTTCCGCTGCTCGATCAATCTTGAAGCAGCAGAGGCTGCTCCCTCGCTGAGGTCATAGGTCTCCTTCATGCGTCCAGCATCGAAGGCGCCCTTGGCGCGCTTCAGCGTCTCCCTGATGTCCGTGATGTCGATCCCTATCTTCTTGGCTTCGACAGCCAGTACCTTGGCGTGGGAGAAGACCTTCTCGGCTGCCCCGTACTGCAGTGGGCGCACGGCGTCTATGACCCTCTGGGAGATCTCGGTTGCCTTATCGTAGTCCTTGCGGGAGAATGCCACATTTGCCTCGTTCCAGAGCTCTGAGAGCTCTCCGACGGAGCAGCCCATCTCCTGCGCTGTGCGCATCTCCGTGTCTGCCTGAGCCAGCAGCTCCCTGGCGTGACGGGAACGCCCCATGTCCACTATCGAGAATGCCTGCGATGCCAGGTCGTATGCGGTGTCGTAGGCGCTCTTGTCGAACGCCTCCCTTGCGCGACTCAGCAGCTCGCTCGCAGAGCTGATGTCCGCAACATCTGCCTGTGAGATCGCCAAATCCGCTGTCATCAGGAAACTGTTCACATGCCCCCTGATCTCCACCTCAGCCTTGGCAGCGGCTTGATCCGCAAGCCCGGCTGCCTCCTTGAACCTCTTCTCCCTCAGCACCTTGGAAGCTTCCAGGAGCGTCCTGCGCGGCTCAGCCATCGGCGCACCGATACGATCCCCTGTACTAACCACGAGCTCGCCAACCTCCAGATGCTCCATGGCGTGCTTGTACAAGTCCCCCTCGATCTCCGAGAGCCCCTTGTGCACAAGGATGGATACCTGGCTGAAGTTCCTAGATCCCAGAGCTTCCTTCGCCTCCTGATGGCATTTCGAGGCTTTGTTGGTATCGACCCCAATAGCCATAGCATCGGCGAGCGCCTGCTCCAGCGATGCGATCGTCTCTTCAGCCTCTTCGTAATCGCGCACGAGGAGATCCACCACATCATCGCTCTTGCGGGCATACTCGAGCGCCTCCTTGAACCTCCCTGCCTTCAACGCCTCCCTAGCGCTGTTCAGGTGCTCTATTGCCCCGGCGATGTCCACGCCCAGCTTCGTGGCTGTGAGGAACTTTGTTCTGGAGAGGGATATCGTGGACAGCACGCACTGAAACTGCGCGTTCTTCAGCTCCTCTTCCGCTGCATTTGCAATGCTCGCAGCCTCATCGAGGTTTCCGTTCTTCAGCGCCTGCCTTGCACGATTCAGATGCTCCACAGTGATCTTCGTATCCGCCTCGATCGCCTGCGCTTCTGCTACACCCATGTTGAGTTTGTCTATCTTGTCCGATATCCCACGCGCCAGCGCCTTCTCTGCCTCGCTCCTCGCCAGCGCTGCCGAGTTGATCGCACGCTCGAAATCGTAGGTGGTTGCCTCCCCTTCCGCCCTCCCGATAAGCTCCTCGACCCTCGATACATCCGCGCCCAGCTCCTTTGCCTGCTGGCGCATCGTCCGCGCGTCGTCCAGCGCATCGTCCACCTCTGCGCCGAGTGTCCCCCCGACCGATTCGATGCATTCCCTGATGTGCTTGAACGCAGCCTCGTAGTCCTGGGACTCGAGTGCACTCCGCGCCCTCGACATCAGGTCCTCTGCTACCACCACATCCTCCTCGTGCTTCCGCGCGACAAGGATCAGTGACTGCGCTGAGGAGAACTGCGCTGAGAGTCTTTCGTGTATCCCTTTCTCTGCGAGCTCCCAGCCTTCCTTTGTCGAAGTGAGGGCATCCTCTGCTCTGCCAGAGGCGATCGCCTCCTCGGCTTTCTTGAGATGCCTCTCGATGAGTGCTGTATCGGCACCCGTATCCTTGAGCAGGGTGCCCAGCTTTCTGGTAGCGTCGGATATGGTCTTTACCACATCGCCATACGCTTTGTCCAGCTCGCTTACGCACTCATTTGCTAGCACGAGGGCTGTGTCATAATCCTTGTCCGCCATGGAGGCGTTAGCTTTCGCGATCAGATCCTTTGCCTTGCTCACGTCCAGATCAGCTTTCGGCGCCTTCTTCAGTCTCTCCTCAGCTGTAGATAATATCTCCTCGGCTTCCTGCCTCTTCCTGGTGGCCTCCTTAGCCTTCTCCTCCAGCTGCTTGCGCAGCTGCATCGCCTTCAGGTAGCTGCTACCGGCCACGTTCTTAGCCTCACCTATCTGTGTTTGCCCACGCTCGCTGCAAATTGTCAATGTGCTTGTTGTATATAAATCTATCGCACTATGTGCTGTGCGGTATGACGGTTCTGTCCAGCAGACAAGATGCCCAGCGCCTGGTACAAACGATCTGGCGGTCCAGAGGGACGATGCAGACTGCTGCATGCCACAATCAGATATCCCTCCTCTTTTGCGGATTGTAGTTACATCCTCTCGCGCACCAGGCGCCACATGATCTTCGCGCCGTCGCGCAGCGCGCGCAGCTTCGGGGGCGTGGTACGCCTCATGTACCTCACTGGCACCTCGGCGATTCTAAAACCATGCTTGACGCACTTCGCAAAGATCTCAGCCTCGACCTGGAAGTCTGTGGCGGTGAGGTTGAGCTGCTGGACTGCCTCACTGTTGAACCCCCACATGCCGGTGCACAGGTCGCTGATGCCGCGCTCGGTGGGATAGAGCAGGTTCGCTACTCTGGTCAGCACAACGTTCCCGAGATAGTTCATCCCGTTCATGGCGCCGGGATCTATGCTGCCGGTGAGCCTGGAACCCATCACCACATCAGAGATGTCCCACTGGAGCAAGGGGAGCATGTCTATGATGTCCCTCGGGCAGTAGGTGTTGTCCGCATCGAGTATGAAGAGCATCTCGCCCTCAAACTGCTGAAACGCTGTCTGGATCGCATCGCCCTTCCCGCGCCCATTCTGGACCAGCAGCCTTGCACCTCTGGCTTTCGCTATCTCCCGCGTGCGGTCGGCACTGTGCCCGTCTATGACCGTGATATCGACTTCATATCCTTGGTCTCTCAGAAGCTCCACAGGGATTCCGTCGATAACACGCCCTATCGTCTCCTGCTCGTCCAGTGCCGGCAAGATTACGGCGACCTTTCGTTCAGGCAAGACCATCCCATCCTTAAACGACTAAGGGCGAGGTGATATATAAATTTTACTGAGGGGGGCGGGGATGCTGAAAGGAGAAAATTACGACGCCAGATCAATCCCTACGTGATGCGTCGAAGTCCCTTTCGGCGAATTGCGAAGATCTCGATGCGAGGCATTTTGGTATGAGGGGCGGCAGTGACCAGACGTCAATCGAGGAGATAGAATGATATACCACCAATCCATCCGCAGCGGCAGGGGGCGTCGTGTTGAACGTTCCGGATGACCTGAGGTACACAGAAAGCCATGAGTGGGTGCGCATCGAGGGCGCCCGCGCGAGGATAGGCATTACCGACTTCGCCCAGCAGGAGCTCACAGACGTGGTCTATGTCGAACTTCCTGAGGTTGGGAAGGATTACAAGAAGGGGGAGGTCATCGCCGTGGTAGAGTCTGTCAAGTCCACCAGCGACATATATGCCCCGGTCTCCGGTGCGGTTGCGGAGATCAATCGCGCGCTCGAGAACGCGCCAGAGATCATCAACCAGGACCCATACGGAGAGGGATGGCTCGCAGTCCTCTCCCTCAAAGACGAGAGGGAATTAGGCTCCCTCCTCACCCCAGAGCAGTACCGCGCTGTGATATCGAGGTGAGCCCACAGATCCGGGCACTATGACCTGGGTGGAACCCCCTTCATAACCTTCGAGCCTGAAGTGCTGCCACACATCCGGGCACTATGACATGGGTGGAAATACTCCCCATAACCTTCGAGCCTGAGGTGCTGCCACACATCCGGGCACTATGACATGGGTGGAAATACTCCCCACAACAAGCCTGAGATGATGCCCTCCCCTTGGTGCTTGCCATGCGCTCCATCCCCAGACGATGGCAGGACAGGACCAGTTTTTCTGACCCCATAGGGCTGTCTCCTTGCTCTCATAATCGGCGCAAACACCTTATATCGCTCGGTGGATGGATCTCCGATGGACAGGCTCGCGCTCCTCCCTGGTGTGGAGATCACGCGCGAAGGCGGTGTTTGGATGCGGGAGGAGAGGGCATATGTGGTCGCAGACCTGCACCTGGGCTACGAGGCTGCCGCCAGGCGCGAGGGTGCCTTCATGCCTCCGATGCAGCTGAAAGCAGTGCTTGCAGCGCTCGACGCCATCATTAGGACATATGCACCCAGAACGATCGTGGTGAACGGCGATCTGAAGCACAGCTTCGACAGGAACCTGCGCCAGGAATGGGAGGAGGTGTCCATGGTATTGGATCATCTCATGAGGGATGTGGAGACCGTGGAGGTGCTTAGGGGGAACCACGACAACTATCTGGCAGCGATACTGGCGAAGAGAGGGATGGAGCTCAAGCCCCACACGGTGATAGGGGGTTTGAAGATCGCCCATGGTCACAAGCGGGTGGAACGAGATGGCTGGCTCCTCCAGGGGCACGAGCACCCCTGCCTGAAGGTGAGGGACGCGCTGGGCGCCGAGCTCTCTCTCCCCTGCTTCTTGTGGTCCAGGGCAGAGAGGATCATCGTCCTGCCCGCGATCAGCCCGATAGTCTTCGGCAGGAACGTGCTCTCGCCGGGGGCGACACCGCTATCTCCCGCAATCAAGCACTTCAAAGAGTTCGAGACAGCGGGACTATCCTCCGAGGGGCTCATGCGCTTCGGCAGGGTCAGAGATCTGCGCGGCACCCATGTGTCCTGAGGAGAGATATGAAATTACTCACTTTGAGAGTTTGATGCCATGCGCCTTGCATCCTTGGCTCGGAAGGATGAGCTCGTGCTTCTGGGGTATGAATCTAATCCCCGGCGCCCTCGTCGCCTGCGCCTGCATCCTTTTCCTCGTCTTGGGCGCTGCTCTGGGACTGCTCCTTCACCCCTGCCTTTTCCGCCAGGAGGCGCCTGATCTCCTCCTTGGTCCTGGCTGCGATCCCGAAGTACTCGAGGAAGCGCTGTCCTGTCTCCAGTGAGTACCCGGGACCCTTGCGCCTGATCAGCACCAGCCCTGCCTTCTGGAGGAGCTCGGCATGCTCCCAGGCTTTGGGGCCTGCCATCTCCACCAGGTCCTTTTTCGTCATCGGCTGGTAGTATGCGATGAGCGCCGCCACCTTGAGCGTGTTCCTGTCCAGATCCTTTCGCGCGATCT
>JBFMEL010000098.1:0-7448 GCA_040753455.1 Thermoplasmatota archaeon
AGTTCATCTCTGCAAGGTTCACGAGCACAGTGCCTGATGTGACGTTCTCGTTGATCTGGCATGTGATCTCCACCCAGTGCGAACCTGGCTGCACACCCGTGAAGTTGAACCAGAGGTACTGGCTGCTGTTGCCCCAGTTCATCAATACATGCGCTCCCCCATCCACGAACCCAACGTAGCTCACGCCGATTGGCAAGGTATCGGTGATATTAACAATCCCTGGGGCGCTTCCAGAATTGTTGAACCATATCGTGTATGTGAGCAGATCACCAGGTGCAGCCACTGCGCGGTCCACAATCTTGCTGATCTCAACGATCGGTCTGACCACTGTCACGTTCGCCCATGCCTCTGTCCACGGACCCTTGATCCCTGTGTCGGATATGTATTCGCACTCCACGTGATCGGGTAAGCGCGCCCCATCTGTCTCGTTGATCACCCTCACCCTGACTAGGAAGGTGTGCGACGGCGGGCTGGGCGTCACATTGTAGAATATCCAGCGCAGCGAGTTGCCGATATGAGACCAATTGGTGCCAGGGCTGACCCCAACAACGGATGCGTTGGTGTCGCTGATGTACTCCACGCCCGCAGGCAGGGTATCGTTGATCCACACGATGCTCGCGTTCTGATCCCCTAAATTGTCGAACGTGATCTGGTACGTGAGGATGTCGCCGGGGAGCACAGGGTCGTGGTCAGGTGTCTTTGTCACGACGATCGCTGGCCCGGGCAGCACGACCGCTATGGCGCTCGCTGTGGAGGGCTCGAACGACAAGCCGTTCTCCTGTTTGTACTCGCAGTTCACGCTGTTGAGCACGATATCGCCCGGAAGGGCGGTGCCATCATACACCCTCACCATGATCGTGAAGCTGTATATGCCTGGAGGAACGTTGATGAACGTGAGGTTGAGATACCTGCCGTTCCTTGTCCATATTATCCCACCTACGAACCCGGCAAGAGAGGCGTTGGTGTCGCTGATGTAAACTGCCTTGTCCGGGAGTGTGTCGTTCAGCCAGACATAGGACGCGTTCGCGCCACCTGTATTGTTGAACCAGACCGTGTAGTTCAAGAACCCACCAGGATATACCTGCCCTGGCGCTACAGTCTTATTCACATCAACGATCGGGCGAATAACGAGCGTGGAGACCGTGTCTGAGGTTTCAATCCCAGAGGGGGCAAAGTTGCACCTCACCGTGTTATTGAGCCACGTGCCGTTCTGCACCGTGCTGAGGATCGTCACAGAGATGTTGAACGAGTAGTTGCCTGGGGGCACCTCCCTGAACACAAAGGAGAGCGCAGTGCCTATCAGAGAGGAGCTCACAAAGTATGGTAATAAGGCGTTCGCATCGTCACCGATGTATGTCACCCCTGCGGGCAGCGAATCGTTGATCCAGATATATGATGCATTCGCTGTCCCGCTGTTGTTGAAGATGATAGCGTATGTCAGGGGATCCCCTGGCGCAGCCTGCGTCTGGTTCACCTCCTTCCATACAGTCACATTTGGCGCTATCAGCGTCGTGCTTGCCAAGTCAGTGCTCGGAGGATAGGTGGTGTAGTTCGTGGCATAGTCCAGGCGCGCGGTGTTGTTCACCCAGCCAGGCACTGTTGCTTCGGGAAGCACCTGTGCCGTAATCGTGAAGCTGTGCGCCCCCATCGTCACATTGCGGAATACGTATCTCAGGGTCGCGCCAGGCACCGCGCTCACGCTGCTGCCGTAGAAGAATGGGAAGGCTGTGGGCGCGCTATCTGCAGTGTCGATGACATGGTACTCATCTATGTCGAGGGTGTCGTTGATCCACACCCAGTCTGCGATATCAGCGCCTGTGTTGTTGAAGTATATGGTGTATGTGAGATAATCGCCGGGGCGCGCCTGCGCCATGTCCACGGTCTTTACTACCGTGATGTTAGGCGTGATGACCCATGTGTCTGCCTCGTCCCAGGTCTCGGGCATGTGCTCGCCGTCCATCGTGTAGTTCCCTGTGACTGTGTTGTTCACCCATGTGCCGTTGATCACTCCGGTGTTCACGCGCACCGTGATGTAGAACGACCAGTTGCCCGTGGGCACCTCCCTGAAGATGTAAACTAACGGGGTGGTCCAGGGAGTGCTGCTGACGTAGCATGACAGAGAAGAGGCATTGTCGTCCCAGTATGTCACACCTGCGGGCAGGGTGTCGTTCACCCATACCCAGGAGGCGTTGATCGCTCCTGTGTTGTTGAACCATATCGTGTAGTTGAGGAAATCGCCCGGGTTCGCATACAGAAGGTCCACGACCTTGGCAACCGTCACGTTCGACACTAAGATACTCGTGTTTGCGAAATCGCTTGTAGGATTGCCCTTCACCCAGATCGTCTCGTTCGCCATCGCGGAATAGTTGCAGAACGCCCAGTTCGTCAGCACATCACCATTCTCGATATAACTTCCATCGCCATAGGTGGAGTTCACCATCACCCTGAGCTCGAAGAAGTGAGCGCCCGGGGTGACATTGTAAAACGTCCAGTAACATTCGTTGCCCGAACGAGAGTAAGAGGCGCTGCTCGCCCATCCCCCGAGCACCGCAGTAGCGTTGGTGTCACTTACGTATCTTGTTCCGTCAGGCAGTGTGTCGTTCACCCACACCACCGTGGCGTTCCAGGTGTCGCTGTTGTTCACCCATATCGTGTATGTCAATGTATCGCCAGGCACCGCAAGGTCCAGGTCAACGGTCTTGTTGACAGTGATGTTCGCAGGGACGAGCACCACGTTGCAGGGCACCGCCCCATCAACCTGAAATGTGATAGTAGAGTTGAACCCCCTGAGGTCGCCCATGCTCGCGTTCACCCATACCGTACCACCATCGCTGTAGTTGTTCGGTTGCAGGGTGTGGATGTAGTTGGCTGCCAGGTCAGTAGTTCCTGACCATGTGTACAGTGCGCCAGTGATGTTGTATGTTTCCAGCCTCACCCCTGCTCCAGGCAGCCTGCTGGTAGTGCCGTTGAAGGGTGTGTAGTAGAAGGTCCTCCCAAAGACATTCAGTGGGTCGCTGGGCAATGCTACCGCTGTCATTCCCATGAACGTTGAGTTGTATATCTCCATTGTACCGTCATTCGCCGCTATGTAATACCAGTATCTCTTGCCCCTGACCAGGTCCTCATCTATGTAATAATTGTTCGCAGTGGTGGCTAGTGAGGTGTTGAACATCAGGGAGTAGCCATCTGTGAATTGGTTATAATCTGTTCTGTATATTGTGAAGCCACCCGCGGGAGCGGAGGAGGAGTTCCATGTCAGATTGAATTTCGGAGTGCTCCCACCTATGACGCCCACCGTAAGGTTCCTCGGGGCCTCAGCACCCAGCGTCTTGTTGAGGGTGATGTTGACCCTCTTGATTACTGGCACTCCACCGCCACTCGGTATCTGTGTGCGGTTCCAGCCCCACATTGTGCCGTCTGTTGCATAGAAGCCTGCCCATTTGTTGGCATAGAGTTCAAAGTCGCCTGCATAGTAATATCCGGGTGTTGCTGTGGCGTTCGTGGAGTTCGTGACGATGGTTGGATCAGGACCCTCGATGTTAATGATCACTGTGGCGCTCGCCACGCCCGGTGTACCGTTCGCACTCAGGACATAACCCTTCACGAGCACTGGACCCCCCTGCCTCGTGCCCAACCTTCTCTGAGCCTGAGTGTACATATTCTCGTCGCTTGCGTCCCTGTCCTCCCTCCAGTTCACCACGTGGATGAGCAGCGCGGCATCGTTCTCCAGCGCCAGAGATGTCAGGGATGCGGTGGCTTCGACCTCGCTCCCTGTGCTCATCCCAGTGGCGTTGGCAATCTCGCGCCAGGCATACATCCGCTGGTCCGCGCTGTCGTGCTCCAGCACCCTAACACTGGTCACGATCCCGTTCCTGCCCTTGACCTCGATCAAACGATCAGCGCCCATCTCCCCCACGAGATACCCCGTGGCTGAACTGTTGTCCCTGTCCACGAAGACGAGCACTGCATCCTCCCCTGTCTTCTCCTTTGGTGCAGGGGGGTGCAGCTCCCTCAACTGCTGGCGCGTCCTGATGTCAGGCTGCACGATCCGCGCCGAGCCATTGCTGCTAGCGCCTCTCTCCGGGTGCTGCGCTGGTTCTGCGGATCGTGTGCCCTGCTGCACCTGCGGGATCACGTGCGCATCCTCGGTGACTGGAATATCGCTGCCGCGCATCGCAACTCCACCGACCTGCACATAGACGCAGAGCGCTGAGGCATCGCTGCTGACACCATATCTCGTGATGTCCAAGGAGGGTGCATTGATCATCCCGCTTCCATCTCGTGCCATCACATCCCCAAGTGCATCGCTCACAAGTGGTTCGTCGTACCAGTCTGCGAATGCGCCGTCCACCTCAACGCGATACGGAGCAGCGCCCACGTACGCCCTCGCAGGCACACCTGTGACCACGACAGAGCCACCTGAGACCTCGAAGTCCACATCTGTCAGTGATTCATTAACCAACGTGCCTTGAACCATCCCTGCGGTGCTCAGGTTCAGCAGAAGGATCTGAGGGACATCAGGAAGCACTGTGATCGGCAGAGAGCGGTTGAACGCAAGATCCGTGTCTATGGATGTGACATCAATCCTTGCGCCGACCGCGATCATCTCTAACTGAAGGAGGCTCATGCTCGCGCCCTGGGGCAGGATGCCATCAGCAGGCACCAAGCTCGTCTGGCGCACGTTCAGCACCCCCTCCCTGTTCGAGACGATGTGCTCCGAATAGTCCTGGATACCTATCGAATTGCCCATGTAGAAGAGCACGTTCACGATGTCCTCAGGATCAAGCTCCATCTCTATCAACTTGACCCGCACCTCCGTCTGCGCCCCGGCAGCGTAAGGCACTGCCTGCCCATGGCTCACGAAGGCGTTGAAGTCGTGCGGGTTCTGAGACGAATACCTCAGCAGCGAGGCGCTCCTCGCAATGCCGCCCCAGCCAAAGGCGCGCACCATGTAATCTGCCCCGATCCCCCTGATGGAATATCCAGTGTTTGGGTTCAGATCAGTGTCGATGAAGACCCTCATTGTTTCGCCCTGAGAACTGCCGAAGGCTGTCCCTGCCACCGAGACAGAGAAGTATATGTTGCGGGCATCCGATGCCACCTGGTAAGTCCTGATGTCCACGCTGGGATTCGCAGCCAGCTCTGAGGGATCCTCATAGGATGTCACGGCAGCCCAGTCCTCGAACGTGCCATCGATGACGATCCTGTCCCGCTCCACTGGAGGCAGAGGGAATATGAACGGCAGCATCGCGGAGAAGAGCAGTATGCACACCACGAGAATAACAGCGCGCTTCTCCCATTTGCCATATGCAGGTGGGATGCGGGGTCTCCTGAGCTCCGGGGGCGCTTCCTCCTCCTCTTCCTCCTCCTCGATCAGCACCATGCCGCAGTCTGTGCATATCACGTCCTCCTCGCTCACCGGCGCCCCGCAGTAAGGGCAGACCATGCTCGGCGGCGCCTCGAACGGCACCTCAGGCGCTTCTTCAACCTCTATGACTGCCGGCGCTTCTTCCGCCTCTGGCACCTCCTTCGGGAAGGCTGTGAAGCACTCGGGACACACTGTGATCTCTATCGGGGCGAGGGTGCCGCATGACGGGCATCTGTGGTACTTCGTGAGGTCTGCCCAGCAGGACGCACACTTCACATCACCATCCCTCACCACCGCGCCGCACGAAGGGCAGAGATACTCGTTCTCCTTCAGCGCGACTGGGGCCTCCTCTGGCGCGATCTCTGTCGGTGGTATTTCCTCCCTGCGCTCCTCTTCGCTCGGAGGCAGTTCTTCCGGCTTCTCCTCGATCTTCGGAATTTCCTCTGGCGCTTCACGCTCTTTTTCAACTGGCTCCTCTGGCTTACCCTCGATCGGAGGGATCTCCTCTGGTGCTTCAGGCTCTCCTTCCACTGGTTTCTCTTCGATGGGAGGAAGTTCCTCCTTGGGCTTCTCAGGCTTCCCGACGACCCCCAGGTCCCACTCCTCCACAGGCTCGGCTGGCGCAGCAGGGGCTTCCACCACCTCTATCGCAGTCTCGCACACAGGGCATACCTGTGCGTCCGCAGGGAGTATCGTGCCGCAGACATGGCACTCGCGCTCCCCCTCTGAGGGAGCGATGGGCTCGCTCGGGGCCGGCAGCAGCCCCTCCCCGCATATCGGGCAGATCGTGAGCGAGGCGTCCAGTATGGAGCCGCATGTGCGGCAGGTGATCTCCGCGCCCGGCTCCTCCACACTGATAGGTTCTAACCGCTCGTCGCAGATCGGGCATACAGCATCCCTTGCATCGATCAGAGCTCGACAGTTCGGGCATTCCCTCTTGTCAGGCACATCCATACCTCCTGACGAATTCTGAATCCGCATCGTGGAGCAGAGGGGAGCGCCTCGGTACCATGCCTGGATACTGCCCTAGAAGGCGCACTTTGTAATGAAGATCCCAGACCACGTCTGGAAGCCTCCTGCATATAGCTGTGGCTGAGCTAAGGCTCCCTGCAGCCTTCCCGGGGCCCGACGCCCCAAGCGTACGACACTCCATTGCGCTCCCAGCCTCTGCCCGGATGGGTCAGAAGACCTCGTTAAGGTCCCCTGAGGCGAAGAGCGATATCAGAGCTGTTATATTAATATTGCTATCTTTCCACGAAAAACTTAACTTTTTCGTATAAACTAATTAAAATTGTAGGAAAGGGTTTTGCGCCGCTTGGCGGCGCAAGTCCTCTGTCTGCGCTGCGCTTATCCGTTGATGTCGTACTGCACTGCGCCTGCTGCGTATGCATAGACCCAGAAGCCGCTTGCGTAGTAGATCGGGCTGCCTACGTTGTTGTATGCCGAGCCGAAGCGCCACTGTCCGAAGCCGTCATCGTATGCGACGCCAGTGTTGTACACCCGGGCAGTTGAGTTCCATGTGTTGGCGCACTTCAGCAGCGGACCTATTGCGCTGTTCACATAGCCTGCGCCTGCACCTGCGCCCTGTGCGTCGTTCTCGTGGACTGGATAGTATACGCCCGACCCAAGGGGTGCGTCGTACCAGTTCATGTATGTGCCTACGACGAAGTCGCCTGCGGTGTAGAAGATCGTGCCGCTTGCAGCTGTACCGTTGTTGCTATCGATGTCAAGCATCCATGGAGCGTACGTGCCGAAGCCCCATTCTCTGCTCGTGGCGTTGAGCGCGCTGTTGACCATTGTCCAGCCATTGTCCAGGTCCACTGTGTTGATACCGCCTGCTGCGATGCCCATGGCTGGATCGCCTGCAGCGACGAGTTCATTTGACTGCACGAAGACCAGCGGTATCGTTACGTTGACGTACAGCCAGTAAGCGCGGTCGATGTTCAGGATGAAGTTCACACCTGCTCCTGCGATCACATCCCATGTCTGGTAGGTCGCTGGCGAGCCTGGGTTCCTGTTCGAGATGAAGCACTCCGTGAGCGATAGGTTGTACCTTGTGGCTGCGGCTTGCACACAAGCC
>JBFMEL010000099.1:0-7421 GCA_040753455.1 Thermoplasmatota archaeon
ACAGAAGCTCAATGCCCTGCCAGTAGTGGAATATGAGCCAGAGCGAGTCCGCAGGCTCAACGAGGAGATCCAGCGTTTGGGGGAGGGACATGAGCGCTTCCTGCGGGCAAGGAGCACAGCGGAGCGGCTTCCTGAGATCGAACAGCGGCTCGGAGCCGCCTCGAAGCTCATGGAGGAAAGGGAAGAGGCGATGAAGCAAACGGGAGCAGAGCTTGACAGCCTTGGTTTCGATCCCTCAACGCTGCAGGCAAAGGAGAGCCAGCGCGATCTCCTTCAAAGGAGGGGGGATGCGCTCAGCAGCGAGATCGCAACGCTGAGGGAGAGGCTGAGAGGCTCGGAGCGCTATGTCAGCAGCCTGGAAAGGGACCTCGCGCGTCTCAGGAAGGAGGAGGCGATCGTTGAAGAGCTAGGAGAGCGGCTCATCTACATGAGCAGGCTCGAAGAGCTCCTCGCGGAGTTCAGGGCATACATGATCTCCAGGGTGAGACCTGCACTCTCAGCGATGACCTCGGAATACCTGGATGCGCTGAGCAACGGACGCTACACCACGGTGGAGATCGGCAAGAGCTACGAGATTATGGTCGATGACGATGGCGCACTGCACCCGCTGGAGCGCTTCTCCGGGGGGGAGATAGACCTGGTGAGCCTCTGCCTGCGCCTGGCGATCTCGCGCTTGGTCGCAGAGCGCAGCGGGCGCGAAGGGATGGGGATCATCATCCTGGATGAGGTTTTTGGCAGCCAGGACAGCGAGCGCCGCAGGGCGATCTTAGAGGCGCTGGCAGCGCTCTCGAACCAGTTCAGGCAGGTCTTCCTCATCACGCATATAGAGGAGGTGCGCGACCACCTCTCCCACCTCATCACCGTGAGGATCAGGGATGATGGGACGAGCGAGGCGAGGCTGGGAGGGTAGAGAGATGAGCCCTGTTGTGGTGGGAGCCATCACTCGTGCGAAATCAATAAATAGCCCATCGACGTTATATCTTACCTGTAGTGATGCCGCGCCCTTTCGGCGATGGTCGCGAGGACGGCGAACCCGGTCAATGACCGATCAGTTCTTCGGGCGCGGAAAGAGGGTGGAGGCTTGAGAAACCCGCGCCACAGAGGCCGTGCTCTCTCAAGCCTGACGTTCGACGATAGGGTGAAACCTAGGCTCACGCCAGTTCCGACCTAGCGTGCTCATGTCGCAGGTCAATTCCGGTTGATCCTGCCGGCGGTCACCGCTATTGGAATTCGCTTAAGACATGCGAGTCTAAAGGGTCGCAAGGTCCTTGGCACACTGCTCAGTAACACGCGGATAACCTGCCCTCGGGTGGGGGATAACCTCGGGAAACTGAGGATAATACCCCATAGGTCATGGATGCTGGAATGCTTCATGGTCGAAAGCTCCGGCGCCCGAGGATGGGTCTGCGGCCTATCAGGTTGTAGTGGGTGTAACGGACCCACTAGCCTATGACGGGTACGGGCGTTGGGAGACGTCGCCCGGAGATGGGTTCTGAGACACGAACCCAGGCCCTACGGGGCGCAGCAGTCGCGAAAACTTGTCAATGTGGGAAACCACGAACAGGGAATTCCAAGTGCCAATGCTTTGCATTGGCTGTTCTTCTGCCTAAAAAGCAGGAGGAGTAAGGGCTGGGTAAGACGGGTGCCAAATGCGAGGGAAGCCGAGCATTTTGAGCCGTGTGAGCGAAGCGAACACGGCATAATTTGCGAATAGGCCCAATGGTTTTCCAGCATTGCACAAGCCGCCGCGGTAATACCCGCAGCCCGAGTGGTGGTCATTATTATTGAGCCTAAAGCGTCCGTAGCCGGACCTGTAAATCCTTGGGTAAATCGGGCAGCTTAACTGTCCGAATTCCGAGGAGACTGCAGGCCTTGGGACCGGGAGAGGCTAGAGGTACTCCAGGGGTAGGGGCTAAATCCTGTAATCCTTGGAGGACCACCGGTGGCGAAACGAACGCTTGCAGTGTGCGATAGCGCTCGCAAGCGTCGCGCTAAGGCGTCTAGCTAGAACGGATCCGACGGTAAGGGACGAAACCCTGGGGCGCAATCCTCGTGCAGAGGACTAAGCCCTCGACGCGAGGGCGCAGACGGGATTAGATACCCCGGTAGTCCAGGGCGTAAACGCTGCAGGCTTGGTGTTGGGGGTCCTACGAGGACGTCCAGTGCCGGAGAGAAGTTGTTAAGCCTGCCGCTTGGGGAGTACGGTCGCAAGACTGAAACTTAAAGGAATTGGCGGGGGAGCACTGCAACGGGAGGAGCGTGCGGTTCAATTGGATTCAACGCCGGAAAACTCACCGGGGGCGACCCTTACATGAAGGCCAAGCCGATGACTTTGCCTGATTTTGGGAGAGGTGGTGCATGGCCGTCGTCAGTTCGTACCGTAAGGCGTTCTGTTAAGTCAGATAACGAACGAGACCCTCACCCTTATTTGCGATCTTTCCCTCCGGGGAGGGAGCACTATAAGGGGACCGCTGGCGCTAAGTCAGAGGAGGGAGAGGTCAACGGTAGGTCCGTATGCCCCGAATCCCTCGGGCTACACGCGCGCTACAAAGGACGGGACAATGGGCTCCTATGCCGAAAGGCAACGGCAATCCCGAAACCCGTCCGTAGTTCGGATTGAGGGCTGTAACTCGCCCTCATGAAGCTGGATTCCGTAGTAATCGCGGGTCAACATCCCGCGGTGAATATGCCCCTGCTCCTTGCACACACCGCCCGTCAAACCACCCGAGTTGGGTCTGAGTGAGGGTGCCCTTCCTTGGGGCGCTCGAGTTCAGGTTCAGCAAGGAGGGTTAAGTCGTAACAAGGTATCTGTAGGGGAACCTGCAGATGGATCACCTCCTACGACAACAAGGGGGGCTCAGCCCCCCACCACATTGTGTGCATGCGCTGGATGATCCTAGGCACCAAATATCGTCGAACGTCCATTGCCCCAATCATTTTATAATAGGGAGTGCGATGGAGGGCAGAGGTGCGCAGATGGAAGGCGTAGACGCACTGGTCAAGAGAGCCTTGGAACTGAAAGAGCAGGGGATGAGCGAGCGCGAGATCAGCAGGGAGATGCACCTGTCCGAGAACACGGTGATATGGCTCCTCACAAGGAAGATGAAGGGAGAGAAACCCCCCATAGACGTCAAGATCGGCTGGCGCTCGATGGGCGTGTATTCCACCAGGTTGAGATACATCGCTGCGATCATGGCGGACATCCTCATGGAGGAATGCAGTGATATGGATGTGGATACAGTGGTGGGGATAGCGATCAACGGCATACCGATCGCGACGCTGATCTCCGAGGAGATAGGTCTGGAGCTTGGGATCTACCGCCCGCATATCTCGGCGGACGGGGGCACGATCAGCTCGAACTTCGCCAACGTGAAGGGCAAGGGGATAGTGCTGGTGGACGACGTGATGGGCACCGGGGAAACGATGCGCTCGGCGATAAGGGACATGCGCAGCTCCGGAGCAAAGCCTCTGCTGGGGATCGTGATAGTGGATAAGACAGGGGCGAGCGAGATAGAAGGGGTCAAGGTCCGCTCCCTGATCAGAGCGCGCCCGATCTCCTGAGCGTGAGGATTTGCACTGGGCGGACGTCGTAGCCGAGGCATTGATTAAGCGTGGAAAGAGGCATGTCATAGCCAGCGGCACATCCATCTCCGGTCAACCTCATTTAGGCAGCGCGGGAGACGTGATATACGCAGAGGTCATCGCCAGGGCTGTGAGAGATGCAGGGGGGGAGGCAGAGGTCATCTGGATCAGAGATGACATGGACCCCCTGAGGAGCGTGCCGGAGCAGCTCCCTGCAGGGTTCGAGGCGCACCTGGGAAAGCCGGTCTGCGACCTTCCCGGTATCGAGGGCAAGGGGTATGTCGAGCATTTCTCGCGTCCCTTCCTCAGGGCGCTGGCAGAGCTGGGCGTTCGTCCCCGTGTGGTCTCGGGCGCGGAGATGTACAGGGGCGGCGCGGCAGAGGGGATCGTGAGAGAGGCGCTGGGCAAAGCGCCAGAGGTGCGGCGCATCCTCGAGGAGGTCTCTGGCACCACCCATGCGGAGGACTGGCTCCCCTTCCAACCAGTGTGCGCGCACTGCGGGAGGATCGCCACCACCCATGCCTATGGACAGGATCCAGAGGGCAGGGTGCTCTATCGCTGCACTGGCGGGATAGCTGGGAACAAGGAGATCGCGGGCTGCGGCTACGAAGGCGCTGCCACGCTGCGGGATGGTAAACTGAGCTGGAGGCTGGACTGGTCTGGGCGCTGGAAGATCCTCGGGGTCACATGCGAGCCGTTCGGAAAGGATCATGCAGCGGCAGGGGGGAGCTGGGACACCGCCACCCTCCTCACAGAGCGCATCTTCAACTACCCGGCGCCCGTGCCTGTGATCTACGAGCACATCTTCGTGGGCGGGGAGAAGATGTCCAAGTCCAGGGGGAACGTGGTCACCATGGAGGAGTTCCTGGCTGTCGCCCCACCTGAAGCTGTGAGATACTTCTTTGTCCGCACAGACCCGAGGAAGCACAAGGAGTTTGAGTGGACTAGGGTTCCTCCGATCATCGAGGATTACGAGCAGGCAGAGCGCATATACTTCGGGATCGAGAAGGCGTTCTCGGAGAAGGAGGAGCCAGATATCAAGAGGGCATACGAGCTCTCCCAGGTGGAGCAAGTGCCAGGATCATACTTCCAGGTGCCATACAGGCACCTCCTCGTCGTCGTTCAAACAGCAGGCGATTGGGAGGGGGTGAGGCAGGTGCTGGCGCGCAGCGGTCACCTGAGAGGGATCTCGAGGGAGCACGAGGCAAACCTTGCCGTGAAAGCTGCATCTGCACACCGCTGGGTGGCGAGGCACGCGCCAGATCACATGAGGTTCGAGCTCGCAGCCAAGCCTCCAGATATCCACCTCACACCGGAGGAGCTGAGGGCGCTCCGTGCGCTGGAGCCACTGCTCGAAAAGGTCTCATGGGATGCCTCAGCGCTCCACGACCTGGTATATGCAGCGAGCGAGAGCGCCTCCCTTCCTCCAAAAACAACCTTCCGAGCGCTCTACCGCATCTTCCTGGGTAAAGATAGAGGTCCAAGGATGGGCTACTTCCTGGAGGCGCTGGAACGGGAGTTCGTGATGGGAAGGATTGGCTTTTATGCTGGCAGAGAAAAAGATTAAAAACAAGCACAGCATTGGCAGCGGGCGCAGCCCCGTGGTGTAGCGGCCTAGCATAGGAGACTCTGGATCTCTTGACGGCAGTTCAAATCTGCCCGGGGCTATATCACTTTTATAAAGCTCTTGATGGGAGCAAGGTTGCTTTCAGTTCAAACGCTAGACCTGTCCTCATGGATGCATCTATTAGTATCGGACAGGTCTGCGCCTCGGCGAGAAAATGCTTACTGTTTGATTCTCGCCTCGGTCTGCCCGGGGCTATATCGGTTTTATGAAGTCCTGTGCCTGGATCCTCTGCTCAACTCACCTGTGCGCAAAGTATCCGATGCCAGGCGAGTGGATGCGCACGAACCCGAAGCGCTCGAACTGCACCACACTGCCCAACTCTGCAGCGATCCCTGGCTCGGCATAGCCCTCGTGCCACTCGCCGTCCGGGGTCCAGACCTTGAACTCCAGGCGCTCCGCACCCAGCCACTGTATGATCCCCACAGATCTCTTCGCCACCGAGAGGTCGTTCCCGGCATAGTCTGCTTTGCCCGTGTCCACGAGACGCACGTTGCACAGATCCTTGAGCCGCACCATCTCCCCCATCTTAATGTCCATAAGATCGTTCTTGGACACGAAGACACGCGTCCTGCCCTGGGCTCGCTCAGGATGCAGGTGCCGCACACCCTCCTCCGGTCTGTCGGGATGCAGCAGCGCCCTACCTTCCAGGATCTCCGGTGCTCCGAGGATCTCCAGCTCCATGGGCTCGGGCACGAAGAAGTAGCGCCTGGCTGCAGGGTCCAGTATCGCCCTGCTGTACGCATAGAGGTTCTCCCAGGAGAAATGTATGTCCACACTCTTGATCCCTACCTCGACCCAGTATCGTCTGATCGCCTCGGGCGGGATGCCGCGTCCTGCCAGCGCTCGCACAGTGCCGAGGCGCACGTCGTCCCAGCCTGTAAACTCTCCCTCCCTCACCATCCCCTTGATCAGCGATTTCTTGAGCACCGCATCCTTTATCGAGACCCAGCCATAGTGGATGAAGACAGGTTTGGGCCACCCCATGTGCTCGTAGATGTACTCCTGGCGATACGTATTGTTGATGTGATCCTTCCCCCTGAGGACATGGGTCATCTCCATCATGTGGTCGTCCACTGCCACAGAGAAGTTGTAGTTTGGGTACACTCTATAGCGATCCATGGTCCTGGCATGAGGCTGGTCGTTGATCCTCATTGCCACGAAGTCGCGCACCGCAGGGTTCTTGTGCGAGAGATCGGTCTTCATCACCAATACTGCTTCACCCTCTGGTATGCTGCCATCCAGCATCCCCTTCCACCGCTCCATGTGCTCTTCTGGAGCCAGGGATCTATGAGGGCACGGCTCCTCCTTGAGCCTCAGGGCGCGCCAGACCTCAGGATCACAGCAGCATACATATGCGCATCTTCTCGCGATCAGCTCCTCCGCCACCTTGTAATATATGGGGATGCGGTCGCTCTGGTAGATCACCTCATGGAACGTCACGCCGAGCCATTCCAGGTCCTTCAGTATCTGCTCGTAAGCCTCGGGCATGATCGCTGCAGGGTTCGTGTCCTCCATTCTGACATAGAGCAGCCCTCCGTACCTCTTCACATATTCATCGTTCAAGATCGCCATCCTTGTGTGCCCGATGTGCAGCAGCCCTGAGGGGTTCGGTGCTAAGCGCATCACCACCTTCCCACTCACGCCAGGGAGATCCGGGAGCGTGGTTCTCGCTGCCCTCTTCGGTGCGCGCTCATGGGGCGAGAGCAGCGATAGCTCTGCCCTCTGCCCCTCTGAGCTCATGGCATTCACAGCCTCTACAGCCTCCTGCGCGATCTCCATAGCTTCCTCCCGGCGCTCTTTGAGCTCTGGGAACTGCGCCATCAGCCTTCCCAGCACAGCTCCCGCCTGAGCCTGGCCTTTGTGCCTCACGGCGTTCTCCAGCGCATGTAGCCTTGCCGCCATCCACACGTCCATGGGGATGCGATGCGCACCTTGGTATAAAATTATGTGCTAGAACACCTGCGCCCCTGAGAGCACCTCTATGCCCCTGGATGTGAGCGTATATGGCTTCACTGTGCGCGTGTGCTGGCAGCGGCGCATCTTCACCACCCTCAGGGCGAGCTGCACCTCTCCACTGCCCTGCACCACGTACTGGAGCACTATCACGCCATCAGCCACATACTCCTCCAGTCCATCCCTGGATGCAGAGGGGTTGTCGGGTCTGGCTTCCGCCGTGAGCACGGCGGTCGCACCCGCCTTCCTAATCTGCTGG
>JBFMEL010000100.1:0-7417 GCA_040753455.1 Thermoplasmatota archaeon
TACCTAGCTCTCCTGCCGTCAATCTCGAATCGGACTACCCCTTCCCTCTGCAACACCCTGAGGTTGTAGCTCACGGTCTGCTGTGTCACCCCCAGGGTCGCTGAGAGCGCGCGCTGGGTGACGCCATCCGGGCTCTGGCGGATGAGATCTATAATATCCAGCTGCAGCTCGCTGAACTTGATACCCCCATCCTGCGGCACCTTCGTCCTGATGGGGTAGAAACGCTTGTACGTGCCATCCCTTCTCGACTTGATGAACCCCTGGAGCTCCAAGGTCTTGAGATGATGGGCAACGGTGCCGTTGTTGAGGCCAAGGGCATCTCGAATCGCGTTGTAGTGATTCCCAGGATGCGCAACGATGAAGCCGTATATCTGTCCCCTCACGAAGTGGTCGAGCACTTCTTCCTTCTTTATCCTGGTGTACAAGGGGAAGAGCAGATGCATGAGCCCATACTTCCCCACCTCGGTGCCCAGCATCCCCGAGCTCACGAGCGCCACCAGACCGAATATCCATATCCCCTGGCTCGACACCTGGATCTGTGCAGGCAGCAGGGTGAGGGCGATGGAGCACCGCCCCGAGGTATAGTTCTCCTTCGATGCCGTCACCACGAGCCACACATCCCCCTGGCGCTTGACCTCCCCCACATGATACACGAAGCTGGTGATGCCGTCCACGTTGGTGGGCGCTGGCTCCGATGTCCTGCCCAAACCCATGACCTCTACCCGAATCTCTGCCCCCTCTATCGGCACGTTCCGCCTGTCCGTCACGAGGACATCTATGGGTGCGGTGCACCCAGAACCCAATATCTTGAAATCGCTATCCAGCCAGACACACAGGACGGTGTCGTTGCTCGCAGCCACGTCGTACCTGATGGGTCTGTGGCTCGGCATGGCGCGTCCATTCATGGCTCCGACAGCCACCAGGGCGAGAAGCAGCGCTATACCGCATAGAAGAACGATCCTGCCTCGCGCCGTCTGCCGTGTCATCGGTTATCATATATCCTTCCTCCTATATAAATACATCTGTACACCCGTTTGTAAGTGGGTCTGTGCGATGCAGGGAGATCTCTCCTGTTAAGGGCGACAAAACCCCCTTATATCTGAAGGGGCATCCTCAGCCCGATGGTAAAGGTCTCTGCCCCGGGGATGGTCATTCTCTTCGGAGAATATGCAGTGCGCTATGGCGAGCCCGCGCTCGCCGTGGCGGTGGACCTGCGCACCACGTGCACAGCGCTGCCATCGAGGCGCGTGCTCATCAACGATGCCGAGCCGAACAAGAAGCGCGACGCCTACGTCCTATCCTCCATCGTGAACGGCTGGGCGCATCTTGACCGCAAGGTCGCTGTCTGGGCATCCTCTGCGCTCCCCACTGCTGCGGGGATGGGATACTCGGCCGCGCTCTGCGTCGCCAGTGTGGGCGCCATGCGCGCTCTGGAGGATGCTTTCGTCCCTGAGGACATAGCAGAGAGAGCGTTCGAGGCAGAGTATGGTGTGCAGGACAGCAGCATCCCGATCGACACTTCGGCCTCCGCCCACGGCGCCGGGGTGCTGATCTCCATGGAGCGGGTAGATGGCTATCTGTGGACTGTGACCAAGGGCAGGGATGTGTGGCACCTCCACCACAGGGATGTGCCCAATACGGGAATAGTTGTGGGCGATACAGGGATACAGGGATCGGCAGCAGCGATGGCGAGCAAGGTGGGGCGCTTCGTCCAGCGCAACGCGTTCGCCCGAGAGCTAGTAAAGGAAATAGGAGAGATCGCAGTGGACGGTGCAAGGGCGCTGGATAAGGGGGACGTGGAGATGGCAGGGAGGCTGATGGAGCGCAACCACAAGCTGCTCGTTACCCTGGGTGCTGGACATCCGGCGCTGGACAAACTGGTGCGCGCTGTCAAGCCTCATTCATACGGCGCGAAGCTGATGAGCGAGGGAGGAGGAAGCATCGTGGCGCTCACTGAGCATCCTGAGAGAGTTGCAGCAGCGATCGAAGGAGCCGGGGGCACGGCATACGTGCTCTCGCCCGCAGATACAGGGGTGAGGATCGATGAGGGTCGAGTGTGAACCATGACACCGGTGCTCCAGGTGAATAGCTTAATATATCCACTTGCCTATTCGAGTCTGACAAAAAGATCGATGTCATGGTTGCCAGGAGGTTGGGGCGCATGAGCGAGGGAGTAGGTTACGGCAAGGTGATTTTGTTCAACGAGCACTTCGTCGTCCACGGGATACCATCGTTAGTCTCGGCGATCAGCTCTGCCACGACAGCGAAGGTGGAGCCGTACCATGGGAGCGGTTGGAAGATGGAGGACAAGAGGCCTGAGACAATAGGATACAAAAAAGAAAAGTTAGCACAGCAGAGGGATTCGGTTGAAAGGATGCTGAGGGCTGCCGGCGTGGACGCGAAGAAGACCCCCATAAAGATTGTGCTCGGCGGAGACCTGGTCGCAGCGAGCGGCGTGGGTGCGAGCGCTGCCTCGTGCGCGGCTATCGCCAGGGCGCTTTCGGGACATTTCAATTTGCATCTCACGGAGGAGAGGATCAACGAGCTTGCCTACGAGGGCGAGAAGGCGTACCACGGCACCCCATCGGGCGTGGACAACACTGCTGCGACCTACGGCGGCCTCATATGGTTCGTGAGGAAGGGTGGAGGGAACGAGATCGAGCGGATAAGGATGAAGAAGCCAGTAGAGATAGTGATGGGGAACACAGGGATCGTCACGGACACCAAGGCTGCGGTTGCGGGGGTCAAGGAGAGGATGGGCAAGGAGCCTGGGAGATACAGGCGGATCTTCAACGATGCAGAGGCGCTGGTGCATGAAGCCAGGAGAGCGATCGAGTCCTACGACCTCCACAGGGTCGGCGGTTACATGGACAGGAACCATGAGATGCTTCGTAACATCGGAGTATCATGCAAGGAGCTCGAGTTTCTGGTCGAGCTCGCGCGCGAACACGGCGCCCTGGGCGCTAAGCTGACCGGCGGAGGGCTCGGAGGATACATGGTGGCACTCACCCCAGGCAAGGAGCTGCAGGAGCGCGTGGCCAGGGCGATCGAGAGGGAGCACTACCGGGCGTTAAGGGCGATGATAGGGGTTTAGAGAGGTGAATACGATGGATGCGGAGAGCATGAACTTGAGGGGATTCGTGAACCTTTTGGACGAGAAGGGGCTCTTGGTCAGGATAGGGAAGGAGGTGGACGCCAAGTACGAGGTCTCCACAGTGATGAAGATGCTGGACGGCAAGCCGCTGCTCTTCGAGCGCGTGGGAGGTTTCTCCATGCCAGTCGTGGCGAACGTCTGCTCGACGAGACAGCTCGTCGCCATGGGGCTCGGCTGCCGCGAGGATGACATCATACAAAAGCTCGCAGGTGCCATCGAGATGCCAGCAGAGCCAGAAACCTTGAGTGCGAAGGGCTACTCCGAGCTGGAATGCGACCTGGGGAAGCTGCCGATACTGACCCACTACCAGTTCGACCGCGCGCCCTACATCTCCTCAG
Organism: Thermoplasmatota archaeon; assembly: GCA_040753455.1. GTDB lineage: Archaea > Thermoplasmatota > Thermoplasmata > SG8-5 > JACRNV01 > JBFMEL01. The sequence goes on from JBFMEL010000100.1 coordinate 3,493, forward strand.
GGATAGTGATCGCCCAGGACAGCGAGTATGGGCTCAACGCCTCCTATCATCGCATGATGGTCATATCCAAGGACAGGGTGGTGATGAGGATACTGGAAAGGGACTTCCACAAGTATCTCGAGAGAGGGCTCAAGGAGTTCGCTGTCTGCATAGGAAATTCGATACCGGTCCTGCTCGCGGCTGCGATCTCGGCAGGGACAGAGGTCAACGAGCTTGCGATCGCAAACGCTCTCAAAAGGACGCCGGTGATGGAGATAATGGGGCATAAGGTTCCGCACTCTGAGATCGTGATGGTGGCAGAGGTGACTGGCGAGATGCACGACGAGGGGCCGTTCCTCGACCTCACGGAGACTGCGGACATCGTCAGGAAGCAGAGGGTTGCCAGGATCAAGCACATATTTGCAAGGAAGGACTCGCTCTACCACGCGCTCTTGCCCGGTGGGTTGGAGCACAAGGTCCTCATGGGGATGCCGAGGGAGCCAACGATCTTCAGGGAGGTCTCCAAGGTCTGCGAGTGCAAGGATGTGTACATCACGCCTGGAGGCTGTTCATGGCTCCATGCCGCGATCAGCATCAGGAAGAAGGACCCAGAGGACGGCAGGAAGGCGATAGAGGCGGCGTTCAAGGGGCACAGATCGGTGAAGCATGTGTTCGTGGTGGACGAGGACATAGACATCCACAATCCCCAGGAGCTGGAATGGGCGATGGCCACCAGGTTCCAGGGGGACAAGGATATGATCATGAAGAAGGAGAAGGGCTCGTCCCTCGACCCCTCGTCAGATATGGCGACCCGTATGACCACGAAGATCGGGTTCGACATGACGATTCCGGCTGGCAGTCCCAAGGACTTCAAGAGACCGGCATTGCCGATGAAGATCAGGACTGAGGACTACGTGAGATGAGCGCGGGGCAGAGGTGAAGCGATGTATCTGACGAAGGAAGAGGAGAAGATACTGAGGGGGGAGAGGGGAGAGGTGCTCGAGAGAATGCTCAGGCTACTCGTGAGGCTGGGGGACATCTATGGCGCTGATAGGCTGATCCCAGTGGGCTCCGTGCAGGTCGCTGGCGTCTCCTACAAGTCCATCGAGGATCCTGGCATGGAGTTCCTGGAGGACATCGCAGGGAAGGGTGCGAAGGTGAAGGTGCTCACGTTCCTCAACCCTGCCGGGATGGACATGGAGGACTGGAAGAAGATCGGCATACCTGCGGAGTTCGCGGAGAAGCAGACGAGGATCATGAACGCATTCGGGAAGATGGGGATCATCACAAGCGCTACATGCACCCCGTATCTTGCTGGCAACCTGCCCAGGTTCAGGGAGCATGTCGCGTGGTCAGAATCCTCTGCTGTAGCATTTGCGAACGCTGTGACAGGCGCGAGGACGAACAGAGAGGGGGGGCCGAGCGCGCTCGCGGCTGCGCTCTGCGGCGTCACGCCCCGCTACGGGCTCCACGTTGACGAGAACAGGAAGCCAGAGTACCTGATAAAGGTGAGTGCAGAGCTGAGCTCCAGCTCGGATTTCGGTGCACTGGGCTACCACGTCGGCAGGATCGTGAAGAACAAGGTGCCGTACTTCATGGGGTTGCCTGAGGCAGACACAGACATGCTGAAAGCACTCGGGGCTGCGATGGCTGCATCGGGCGCAGTCGCACTCTACCACGTGAAGGACCAGACACCCGAGGCGCATCTCTGGGACACCACCGGGCTCGAGAAGATCGAGGTCACGCAGAAGGAGATCAAGGAAACGTACGCGAAGCTGAACACAGGCAGCGATCCTGATGTGGTGATCTTCGGATGCCCCCATGCGTCCCTGCGGGAGATCACGCAGATAGCAGAGAGGTTGAAGGGAAAGAGGCTGAGGAAGCCGCTGTGGGTCTGCACCTCCAGGATGATCAAGGACTGCGCCACCAGGATGGGGCTCACGGCGACCATAGAGAGCGCTGGAGGGAACGTCGTTGCTGACACATGCATGGTCGTATCCCCTATCGAGGAGATCGGGTTCAAGACCACGGGGGTGAACTCGGGCAAGGCAGCGAACTACCTCCCTAGTTTCTGCAAGCAGCACGTTGTGTTTCGCAGCATGGATGATCTGATCAGGGAGGTGACAGCATGAGGGGGCGTTGCATATACCATGGAAAGGTGGAGGGCGAAGCCATAGTCTCGAAGGAGCCGATAGGGTTCTACGGCGGGATAGATGCCAGGACTGGCATAGTCATCGAGAAGGGGCACGAGCTCGAGGGCAAGTGCGTGAAGGACAAGATCCTCGTCTTTCCATGCGGAAAGGGCTCGACAGTGGGCTCCTACGTGATATATGGCATGGCGATGAACAGGGTAGCGCCCAAGGCTATTGTCAACAAAGAGACAGAGACGATCGTTGCCACAGGCGTCATTCTGGCAGGCATACCATGCGTCGACAAGATAGAGATCGAGGGGTTCGAGACAGGGGATATGCTCAGGATCGACGCAGAGAAAGGGATCGTGGAGCGTTCAGGCAAGTGAGGCAGCGCACGATGGCAGAGAGATGTGACCTCCTTGTGAAGAACGGGCATGTGATCGCCCTCGCAGGCGGGCTGCGCCGCGGGCGGGCGATGAACGACCTCGGAGCGATAGCCAAAGGCGCGATAGCGATCTCTGGCAGCACGATCGTATGGGTTGGAAAGAGTAGCGAGAGCAGCATCTTTCGCGCCGAAGAGGTGGTGGATGCAGAGGGGAGATTGGTCGTGCCTGGATTCGTGGACCCGCACACGCACCTGATATTTGCAGGCTCGCGCGAGCACGAGCTGACGATGAAGCTGGAAGGGATGTCATACCTGGAGATCATGAAGGCGGGAGGGGGGATACACAGCACCACCAGGCGCACCCGTGATGCCACGCTGGAAAATCTTGTCGAGCAGTCGGTAGCGAGGGCTGAAAGGATGATCGCAATGGGCACCACCACCCTCGAAGCCAAGTCTGGATACTGCCTGGAGACAGAGGGAGAGATCAAGATGCTGAGGGCAGCGGTGGAGGTGGGGAAGCGCACGGGGCTGGATGTCGTGCCCACGTTCCTCGGCGCTCACGCAGTGCCCCCTGAGTTCGCGGATGCCGAGCAGTACACCGAGCACATAATAAAGGAGATGATTCCCCGTGTGGCAAGAGAGGGGATTGCCAGGTTCTGCGACGTATTCTGCGAGGAAGGGGTGTTCGACATCCAGCAGTCCGAGCGCATCCTCAGGGCTGCGGAGGCTCACGGCATGGGGCTGAAGCTTCATGCGGATGAGTTCGCGCCCCTGGGCGGCGGAAGGCTCGCAGCGCGCCTGGGAGCGATCTCCGCAGACCATCTGCTCGCTACGCCCAAGGAGGATTACCCGGTGATGGCGCGCGCGGGGGTGATCGGGGTGTTGCTGCCCGCCGTACCATATGTAACGATGAGCGAGAGGGTTCCAGACGCAATGGGAATGATCGATGCAGGGATGCCCATAGCCCTGGCAACCGATCTGAATCCGAACTGCTGGCTCGAGTCGATGCAGATGGTGATCTCCCTCGCATGCTACAGAATGCGCATGACCCCCTCCGAGGCGCTGTGCGGAGCGACGATCAACGCTGCACACGCGATAGGGATGGGGGACAGGGTCGGCAGCATAGAGCCAGGCAAGCAGGCAGACCTCTTGATGCTGGATGTGCACAATGTGGACAGCATCCCGTACAGATGGGGCGGCAACCTTGTGAAGAGGGTGTGGAAGAGAGGAAAGGAGATGGTGTGGAGGGAGTAGGCGCACCCCCTAAACACTGCAAAAGAGGGGACGGTGCTCGGCGGTGCCACACCGAAACTTCCCAGAGTTTGGGTAATATGTCTGTGTAACTGTTCTTCGTTTCATTTCTCAACCGATTAAGCCAGTAACGATTCTGAATGGTACAGACCGATAGTTTTATAACCATGTATCGTAT
>JBFMEL010000101.1:0-7381 GCA_040753455.1 Thermoplasmatota archaeon
TTCATGGACACCAACGAACAATGATGTCGGTGTTCGTGCTGCTCATATAGTGGTAATCGTTCGTGTGACAGATACGAGTGGTGGGTTTGTTGAAAGCGCATTCCCAATAACAGTGATTAATGTTAACGACGCACCTATGATTACCACAACATCCCTTCCGAACGCCACTGAGGGCTCAATGTATATGGCGATGGTTCAAGCCGAAGATCCAGATATCGGTGATGTTCTGACATATTCTTTGCTCGAAGCTCCTGAGGGGATGAGTATCAATGCACAGACCGGTAGAATTACATGGATGCCCAAGAAAACCCAGGCGTATCAAACGTATCAAGTGGTCGTGATGGTGAGTGATGGCAAAGCCACAACAACCCAGACATTCTCAGTCTATGTGCATGACCCGCCGCCCACCCCTTACCACCCTTGGCTGGATGACTACATCTGGGCCGGCATAGTGCTATTTCTCCTCACGATGATCATACTGCTAACGATCCCTCTGAGGCGTAGGGAGAAGGATTAGAAGCACTTTCACCCTCCTCCCCCCTCTATGCTTATATCTGCAGATATCTGCTCTCACATAAAGGGGAGCGCATGTCCCGCATCTTCAAGGACTTGGAGAAGTTGGACTTCAACTACGTGCCGCAGAGCCTGCCGCATCGCGAGGAGGAGCTGCAGGCGCTCTCCAGCCTGTACTCTCATGCCCTGAGGAGCAGGTATCCGCAGCACTCCGTGATCACAGGCAAAAGCGGGGTGGGCAAGGCTGTGCTGGCGAAGGGCTCTCAGGTCAGCACCGCTGCCCCTTTCTCAGTGATCTGCAGTGTGTGCTCCGCCTGGCTCACCATCCCACCTCCCGCCTCCATGAGGATGGGGTAATAGGTGATGATCCCCCTGCGCACGAGCTTTGACAATATCCTCTGAGCATGAGACTCCATCCTGGCGCACCAGCGCTCTGCAAAGGGCAGTGTCCTGAACTCCCTCTGGATCTCCATCAGGAGTGGGAACTGGGCGATCTCCTTCTCGAGGGGCGGGCGCACGAGCCTGTATATCCCGCTGTTCTTGTGGCTCTTCACCCTTCCGAGACCGTTGGTGGCGAAGGGCTCCACAGCCACGATCTCACCAGGGGCGATGGTTTGGCGGTTGTCGTCCAGCACATTCGGCACGTTGATCCCTGAGTGCAGTTCGTAGGGGGTCATCGAATGCCCTGTGAGGTTCGAGATCGGTTTATACCCAAAGGACGTGATCGTGCGCTCTACCGCAGCCCCCACGTACCGCATCTCCAGTCCTGGTCTCAGGAGCTCTGCCGCTGCGCTCAGCGCCTGGGTAGATGCTGCAATGAGGCTGCCCCAGCGCTTGGTGCCCACTTCCACGGTGACGGCAGTATCCCCGATCCTTCCATTCACATGGGCGCCGACATCCAGCTTCACCAGCATCCCGTTCGAGAATCTGCCCTTCTCCGAGGAGAGGGGGGTGAAGTGCGCAGCCACATCGTTCATCGAGATGTTCGTGGGGAATGCGGGCTTCGCTCCCTTTCTCACGATGAGCGCCTCGACCTCTTCAGCCAGCTCCAGGAGCGACATGCCGGGCTTGATGAGCGCTGCTCCATGGTCTCTGGCAGCAGCGGCTGCCCTGCAGGCTGCGCGGTACATCTCGATCTCAGTCATTCCCTGCCTCCAAGGGCAGTGCGCCTATGCGCAGCACCTCCACACCCCTCTCAGAGAGCCTGAGCACTGTGGATGGCATGGAGCACCTTGTGCTGCCGCCGTCCAGGGATATCTCCACCCCTTCTAATATCTTCTCAGATACTTCGATGAGTGAACTGGGTGGCGGCTCACCATGCAAGTTTGCGCTCGTGGCTGTGAGCGGCCCGCATGCCCTGAGGAGCCTCTGCACCATCGGGTCGTCTGGAACCCTGATACCGATCGCACCTTCGTGAAGGATCCCTGGTGGAGCGCGGTCCGACGCCTGCACGACCAGGGTCACAGGGCCCGGAAGGTATCTCTCGGCGATCCTGCGCAGCTCCATGCTCGGCTCTGTCCAGGCGAGCGCGCGCTCGATTGAATCAAAGGCTACAGAGATGGGTGTGCCTGATTCCTTGCCCTTGAGCCTGCGGAGCGCTGCGACCGCGTTCTCGCATCTGGGGTCGCAACCCAGGGCATAGAGCGTATCTGTGGGATAGACTATCAAGCCGCCTTCCAGCACGACCTGCACCACCTCTGTGAGGTCTGTGTCCTCCTCCAGCTTGATGACCCGCGTTCAGAACCCCCCAGGGGCGCTCGAGGAGGATGTGTGGGAATACAGGTGGATGCTCATCCCGGGGAGCAAAGAGCTGAGCAGTTAAAGCGTTTGTCCATGATGTTTCCGATGGTTTTATATAGTTCGAAATACATAGTCCCGCTATGTGCATAAGCACACAAGACAGGAGGTGATACTATGTCTGCGAGATGGACGAGAAAGGCTTGCGCCTTGAGCCTGGCAGGGGTAATGATCATACTGTCCCTGTGGGCTCTGGGCAGCGTCAGCGCGCTGGAGCTCGATGAGATAGAGCCCGAGACAGGAACGACCGATGCCTTCGGTGGCGGAGCATACGTGGCGTTCAGGCTGCGGGACGCAGGGTTCGCGGTGCTCTACGGCACCGAGGAGCAGCCGAACTTCATCACCATAGCAGCGGAGAACACGCGCTACCTGGGGCATGCAGAGGTGTGGAGCGATGGAGAGTTGGTGAGGAGCGGACCGATCGCTGTGAGGTCTGTCCATGCGCACCAGCTCAGGTTCGCGCTCGAGTGGCGCGACAGTGATGGCGATGGCGTTCAACGGGACTGTGTCCCCGAGAATAACGTCACTGCGTTCGAGGCTGTAAAGGGGGTCACCCTGCACCGTGCTTGGACGATGGCTGGTGTCGAGGAGGTCGGTGCCAGCGAGGGGCGTGCATGGAGGTTCTCCCTCAGGGCAGAGGACTTGGGCTATGACCGCGTCTGGGAGCAGGGGATACCCAGGAACGGCACTCCAGAGGATGGGGCAGTGGAGGCGATGGAGTTCACGTTCCACGTGACGATAACAGAAAAAGAGGTGAAGGCAGAGGTGCCGCGGTTCAACATTACTGTCGAGCGCACGGGGATGAGGCGCGAGGTGAACGTGGAGCGCACGGGCAGCAAGGAATACAACGGCACAGCGCTGAGGTGCGGGTTCAAGTACGACCATCTGATCGAGGGCTGGGACTTCGAATCCAGTGAATCGAGACTTGCGATCGCAACCAGGGGGTTCCTGGGGTTCCAGGTGCCCAGCGATGCCCCAGAGTGGATGCGCGAGCGCTTCAAGGAGCGGTTCATGGACAGGCACGGTGCTGAGGGGACCGCGCGCTTCTGCTTGGGAACGCAGAACATGAGCATGAACGGCACATGGACCGGAGTGCCCAGGCTGCTCACGAGGGACGAGGTGGGGTTCGATGACAACTGGCAGCGGGTGGGCAGGTTCGCCTGGACATCCCAGCTCGAGGTGACGAACATGGGCGAAACGCAGAACCTGACAGTAAGATACCAGGTGCACCATGGTGACAGGCTGACCGTGGATGGCTTCGGAGGCGAGTTCTCCGGCTTCGCGATCGGCGGGGCGTTTCTCTATCCTGCAGGGGAAAGGCTGTACCACGACCCACTGATGGAGACAGATGCCCTCTTCCTAGGTGTGGAGGGGGTTCTGCCGCCAGGGATAGCGCCCTGGGTCATAGCCGTCAGCATCGGGATCGCGGTGGTCGTGCTGGTGGGAGTGCTGGCATACAAGCGGTTCAGGCGAGTGCAAAGCTAAAATGGAGGGAGCGGATGGCTTGCAGGATGCCTGTGCAGAGCCCAGGGAGGGTGGTGCAAAGCTAAAATAGAAGGAGCGGATGGCAGCGCAGATGGACGATGACTGGTCCAGCGAACTGAGGAAGGGCTCGATACAGCTCTGCATACTCGCCCTCCTGCGCCGCACCCCCAAGTACGGCTTCCAGATCCTCAAGGAGATGCGGGAGATGTCCGAGGGATACCTGGACCTGAAGGAGGGCACGCTGTACCCTGCGCTGCACAGGCTGGAGAAGCGCGGGCTGCTCAGGAGCGAGTGGGTGATCGAGGATGAGAAGCCGAGAAGATACTACTCGCTCACGCCCAGGGGCAGGAGCGCGTTAGAGGAGGGGCTGGAGCAGTGGCGCTGGATGGTCGAGGGCTGCAACAGGCTGCTGGGGGGGTCTCAGTGAGCGGCGATGTCGAGGGATACATGGCTCGGTTAGGACGGGCGATGTACTGGGCGGATGCCGGATTGAAGCTGCGGATCATGGAAGAGATGCGGGCGCACATAGCCGACGCTCGGGCAGATGGGGAAAGGGTGTGGAAGCCGAGCGAGGCGCCGGAGGTGCTGGCTGCGCGCTACCTGCAGATATACGGCTTCGGGCGGGTGTTCGCCGGGCTCTGTGCAGTCCTCGCGGCGCTGGCAGCGCTGTGTTCCGCGCTCATCCTCCCTCTCCCGAGCATGGAGATCGTGCAGCTCCTTGCGTTCTCCTGCGCTCTGCTCATAGCTGCGTGGTGCGGGATCGCAGGGGGCAGAAGAAGCGGTGCGATCGTGGGTGCGGCAGGAGCGTGCGCGCGGGTGACAGGGATGACCATGAACATCGCTGTCCTCGGCTGGACTATAGAACCTTTGTTCATAGCGCTGTTCCTGGTGTCATGCGCCTTCCTGCCCTTCGTGGGATGGGGGGGCGGCGAAGCAAGGAAGCGCTGGCAGGGAGAGTGAGCGTGACAGAGCGTAAGGTTGATTAAGGATCGAGGGATGAGGGGTCGGGGGTGCACGGCGGCGATGCCCATCCTCGTGACAGCGTCTTTGCGGCTCTGACCGCGTACCAAGACGCGTGAACGCCGAGTGGAAAAGGATTCCCATCCCTTTTACTGGCGGTGAGGGGGGCGCCGTAGCAGGGCGCTCCTCTTCTCGATACGGGGATGACAGGTCTTGGGTGTTTCCCCTTGGGCTCAACGCCATCAAAAGGTTATTAAAATATGAGCACATACACGGGTGAGACCTGATGCAAGGGGGCTAATTACTTGGCAGATGAGGTGCCCATCTGGGATCTACTGAAGAAGCAGGCAGAGGCTGCGCAGCAGAAGGACGCGGAGCTTCGCGCCAAAGAGCAGGAGATGAAGGAGAGGGAGTCCGAACTCACTAAGCTGGAGGGACGCCTGAGGGAGGAGAAGGATGCACTGGACAAAGAGCGCTCGGAGCACGAGAAACTGAAGAAGGAGATCGAGGCGAGGGAGAGCGCGCTGAGGTCCAAGGAGAGCGATATCGCGAGCCGCCATTCTCAGCTCAGCCAGCGGGAGAACGCCCTGAAGTCTAAGGAGGCTGAGATCGGCAAGAAGGAGGGGGATGCGAAGAAAGCCCTCGAGACAGCGCAGGCAAAGGAGAGAGGGGTTGCGGAGCGCGAGTCGCGATTAACAGCCCGCCAGCAGGAGCTCGCGGACCGGGAGCAGAAGCTGCTCGCGGACCAGGAGGCGCTGAAAAACGAGCTCGACGGCATCTCGAAGAGGCGCGCGGGGATCGTGGCGCGCGAGGAGGCGATCGCAGGGCAGGAAGCCGAGATGAAGGAGATGCTGGAAAGGATCGTCGCCAAATCCGAGGAGCTGATCGAGAGAGAGAAGGTGATGCTGAAGGAGGAGGAAGTGCTGACCACCTCCAAGGAGAAGCTCCTCGAAGACGGCAGGCGCCTGATGGAGAAGGAGAAGGAGCTCCTCGCGATGGAGCAGAGGGTCGAGGCAGCGCCAGCCGTGGTGGAGCCGTCGGAAGAGGCTGCGCCGGCTGTGCCTTTAGAGGAGGCTGAGGCAGCGCCACCGGAGAAGGGGGTTCCATGCCCTGCCTGCGGGACGATGAACCCCGAGGGCGGCACTGCATGCTTCGCCTGCGGGATGTCGTTCGCTGCGGAGGCAGCGCCCGCCGAGGCTGCTGCAGAGGGGGATGAGATGCCCTGCCCTGCCTGCGGCACGATGATCTCCAAGGACGCAGTGATGTGCTACGCCTGCGGCGCGAAGATCGAGGAGGCTGCAGCGCCCCCCGCCGAGGCTGCTGCAGAGGGGGATGAGACGCCCTGCCCTGCCTGCGGCACGATGATCTCCAAGGACGCAGTGATGTGCTACGCCTGCGGGCAGAAGATCGAGCCCCAGGAGCAGCCCGTGAAGAAGGTGGCGAAGAAGCGAGTGGTTTGAGGAAACGCCTCATATCTGTGATTATCTCCTGATTATAACCACGCAAGGGTTATAACCTGCGCGCGCATGTTCTATAAGCGAGAGAGGTGATTGCCTTGCAGCGCAGGTGCAGTAGAAGGAAGATGTGGGGTTCCAAGGGCGTATCGGAGGTAGTGGGCACCATCCTGATGCTCGCGGTGACGGTGACGCTCTTTTCGAGCATGATCATCTGGGTGGGGACGCTGTCCACCCCCAAGGAGGTCGCAGTCGCGGACATAAAGGGCACGATAGAGCCGTTGGACGAGGCGAACTGGTCCGCCGGTGCGGAGGTCAAGCTGGTGATGAGGGGCGGTCCTCCGCTCCTGTGGCAGAGCACGTGGATATACATCGTGATCGACGACACAGGCACAGGCTTGAGGACGAGGGACATTGGTTACGGCATAGACGGTCCTGACGATGACTGGGACACGGCGGAGACATGGACATATACGATCCCACCTGGGGGCATGAACGAGAACTCCAGCGTCCTTGCGATGGTGGTGGACTCTGTCAAGAGCGCTGTGATCTGGCGTGCGGACCTTCGCCCTGGCACTGCAAGGAACTATCCGCCCGTGATCATGAGCGCCTGGGTGGATTCCAGCCTCGCCACCCCTGAGCATGAATCGATCGAGTATGGGCTGGACTTCTATGTCTTTGCGAGGGTGGTGGACTTCGACAACAACCTGAACCTCAGCGAGGCAGGTGCGGTGTGGGCGAACCTCAGCTCGATTCCTGGTTATGGCGGGGTCAACCTCACCTACTCAGACAGCGACAAACTGTTCAGAAGTTCCCCCATCTCAGGTCCGGCAGAGGGGGATGTGCAGCAGGGCTGGTACACGATCGAGATCGTGGCTAAGGACATGATGAACAGCACTGGGAAGCGCCGGGTCGTGGTGGCGATCGGCGGGGATATCGGTGAAGATCCCAATCCCTACGTGCTCGAGATATGGTTCAGCAACGAGCTCCCTGTGAACGGCGAGAAGATAGATATATATGCGACGATAAGGAACACAGGGAAGAGCGCTGCGATGTACAACGTCAGTTTCTACGATGGACCGGAATCTGATGGGATATATATAGGGAACGTCACAAACTCCAGCGTCCCTGCGCTGGGGGAGCGCGATGTCATCTTCAGGGGGTGGACTGCC
>JBFMEL010000102.1:0-7260 GCA_040753455.1 Thermoplasmatota archaeon
TGATCGCCAAGCCCGGCAACGGGGGATACTCTCGTCTGTCCGTGATGGTGCAGCACAGAGCTGATGTGAGCATCCTTGAGCGCGTGCCATCCTCCGCCTTTCATCCCCAGCCCGAGGTGGATTCCGCGATCGTTAGAATGATCCCCAGACCCCCAGATTACCGTGTGGAGGACGAGGAGACCTTCGCAACCTTGGTCAGCATCTTGTTCTCCCACAGGCGCAAGAAGATCAGCACGACGCTCTCCATGAAGGCAGGGGTGTTAGGCGTGCAAAAGGAGATGGCGCTCCGTGTTGCCAGCAGGCTCGGAGTGAGCGATGCAAGGGTGGAGGTGATGTCTCCGGGGGAGCTCGCTGCACTGGCAAACGCCCTCATCAGAGATCAATAGAACAGTGCGTTCTTAGCGGTCTGCAGGGGGACGAGGAACCACAGTATCCTGTCGAGCCATCAGAGATCAATAGAACAGTGCGTTCTTAGCCTCTGGGGACATCATCTTCGGGGTCCATGGCGGGTCCCAGACGAGCTCGACCTCCACGCGCTCCACTCCACTCATCCCAGAGAGAAGGGCATGCACCCTGTGGGCGATGGCGAAGTGAAGGGGGCAGTCCCTGCTGCCCAGCGTGATCTTCACAATCACGGTATCCCTCTGAACATCGACGCTGCGCACGAACCCCAGGTCCACTATGCTGAGCCCGACCTCTGGATCCATGCACCTTCTCAGCAGTTCAAGGACATCGTCCACCGTGAGGCGCTGCCTAAGCATTCATGGATATCACCATGCCGTGGTTGATATGGATTTGCCCTAACATCTTCAGTGGAGGGCTATGTTTCAAAGTAGCGCTCGATGATCTTGCGCTGTCCCCTCCTGAGTATCTCGGAGAGCGTGGCTGTGGAGACGCCGAAGATCTCGGCGAGCTCCTTGATCCCGATCCTCTTCGGGAAATCGTAGTATCCACGTTTATAGGCAGTCCTCACCATCTGCTCCTGCTTCTCGGTGAGCAGTTCCTCGTTCTTGATCCCCACTATCTTCTGGAGATGCACCTCTGCACCTCCCTCCTGCAGCGCGCAGAGCAGCCCCTGGAGCACCTTGCGGTTGGTGAAGATGATCTTGTAGCTCACGAATCCATCCTCGCCGCTCGTCCCTGAGACCATGAAGCAGTCGCACCTCAAGAACGCCTCGCAGCAGCTGCAGCCCCTCAGGGTGATGATGGCGTAGAGGCTGTCGCGCTCCGCGCTCTCCACCTCCGCTTCCGAGACGCTCGGCAGCGCCCGCACGGCCTTGAGCACCTCCTCGCGCTCCAAGCCCATGTGCTTGATCTCCACCAGGTCTTTGGTCATCCCCTCTCCAGCCTTGATGCAGTCTATCACCCTGACCCTCACAGGATGCCGTAGCACGAGCTGGGTGATCCAGTTCTCCTCGCACCTCAATGAGATGACTGCCTCCATTATCATGCTGCTGCCAGGCGCAGAAATCACAATATTGTATTTAACCTTTGTTAACTGCTTGCCGCGCGGTATGATCCATGAGCCAGATCGCTCGTGCGAAGGCGAATATTGCCTGCTGGGCAGAGCCCTTACACCGCACATGTCCCTGCCCCTCTCTACCTCGATCATACCATGCTGGCCAGATCCCTCACACCGCGCATCATAATTGCTGCAGCCAGCACATCCGCCCATCGAAAGGGTTATCTATCGCTGGGGTTTATACCTACATTGCGGAGCCCAAGGGGCACGAGCGATGCAGAAAAAGAAGCGATCCCAGGTCGAGAGCGCGGAGCTCAGGTACCAGGCGCTCCTGGTGAAGCGGAACGAGTTCAACGACCTCGCCAGGGAGCACAGGGAGGCCAGGGACCTCCTCAATCAGGAGAAGAAGGAGAAACTGGAGGAGATCAACCGCCTGAAGGAGGAGCGCACCGCGCTGGTGAAGCAGATACGCGACCACAAGGTGAAGCGCGATGCCTGCCATCAAAAGTTCAAGGAGCTCCTGCAGCTCAAGCGCTCGCGGAAGAAGGCGATATACACAAGCCTGCCCTCGGAGATAGAAGCACTGAAGGCCGAGATCAATGATCTGGACATGAAGCAGCAGACGATCCCCCTCACCATCCAGGAGGAGAACGAGCTGATCGACGAGATCAAGCACAAGATCAGCGACATGAGGGTTCTGGAGAAGAGGGCGGGAGAACAGGAAGTGATAAAGATAGAGGTGGGGGATATGGACAGAGCCCTGACAGAATTGAGGGAGATGGCCGAGCAGGAGCACAGGTGCGTGGTCGAGCTTTCGATCAAGGTGCGGGAGATCATCGATCGTCAGGACGCGCTGTTCAAGGAGAGCTCGCATCTCATCGCGGAGGCGAACAAGAGCCATGAGGCTCTTCTATCAGCTAGGGAGAGGGCAGACCACTACCACGCCAAGGCTGTGGAGATGCGCGAGAAGATACTGGCAATAAAGCGGGAGATGCGCGAGGACGCACGGGCCGGAAAGCGCGAGGTCGAGGAGATCAACAGGGCTGTGCGCAGGGTGCTTGATGACCCGCAGGCGATGGAGAAGGCTGCCGAGCACTCGCTGCGCGAGCTCCTGAAGAAGGGCAGGGTAGAGATCGGATGAGCGAAGCTGTGATCCTTGCAGGGGGCACGGGCAAGCGCCTGAAGCCCCTCACCGAGCAGAGGCCGAAGCCCCTCATACCCGTGGCTGGACGACCATGCATCGACTATGTGCTGCGCTCCCTCGTGGGTGCTGGGATCAAGGAGGTCATCATCACCACGAGCTACCTCTCGGAGAGGGTGATAAAGAGGATAGGGGACGGCGCAGAGTACGGTGCCAACATCCTGTACTCCTTCGAGGAGATGCCGATGGGCACAGCCGGGGCTGTGAAGAAGGTGGAGGGCTTCCTCTCAGATCCGTTTGTGGTGGCTAGTGGGGATGTCTTCGCCGATGTGAACGTCGCCAACTTTCTGGATTTCCATGCAGCAAAAGGCTCGGACTTCACGCTCGCGCTGACCAAGGTGAACGATCCTTCCGAGTTCGGGATCGTAGAGCTGGACAGAGAGTCCAGGGTCGTGCGGTTCGTTGAAAAACCGAGGAGAGAAGAGGTGTTTTCAAAACTGATCAACGCAGGGATATATGTGATCAGCCGCAGGGTGCTGGACAAGATACCGGCAGGGGTGAACATCGATTTCTCCAAGGATATCATCCCCATGCTCTTGGGCAATGCCTTCTCCCTCTACGGAAGGGTGATCGAAGGGCACTGGCACGACATCGGAAGACCCCAAGACCTCCTGATGGCAAGCCTGGCAGTGGTCGAGAAGGAGGGTGAGAAGCTCAAGCTCGATGGTGTGCGCAGCAGGGGTCCCATCATCCTGGGCAAGGGAGCTGCCCTGGAGCGCGGAGTGCGCATCATAGGTCCGGCGTACATCGGCGCCGATGTCTATATCAGCAGGGGCACGGTCATAGACCGCTCCTGCATATACGACAAGGTCTTCATAGACAGGGGGGCGGTGATAAAAGAGAGCACGATCCTCGAGGGCTCGAAGGTTGGCTGGCAGAGCGAGGTGGAGGGGAGCGTTATCGGGCAGTGCTGCACCATAGAAGAGGACGTGAGGCTCAAGAACAGCGTGCTCGGGGACAACATCCACATCAAGATCCACTCCCGTCTGGAGGACGCGAATATCTCCCCGCCGCCGCTGAACGGAGGCGCTCAGTAGGGGAGGCTCAACCTTCCTTTTTCTCCTCCCCCTCTGCCGTGGTCTCCGGGGGCTTCGGCTCCTCTCTGGGCACTGAAATCGGCTTTCTTATCACCTTCTTGACCACGCGCTTCGGTTCTACGGGCTTCGGCTCTGGTGGCGCTTCCTCCTCCTTTGCCGGGGGCTCGAATTCATGTCCGCAGACAGGACAGACCCTCTCCTTGACATCGATATCCATGCCGCACTCCGGGCACTTCCTCGTCTCGCCCGGGGCTGCGGGCGTGGGGGGCACCACTGCGGCGGGCGGCACCACGGGCTCCGTGGGCATCTTGCCCTTTGGCTTGGCTCCGATGACCGTGCCGCACCTGTGGCACACGGTGGCTGCAACGCTGTTCGGCGTGCCGCATGCAGGGCAGGGCGCAGCGCCCATCCGCCTCATCTCCTCTTCATCCCTCAGCCACTGGTCAAAGGTGATGTAGGAAGGCTGCATCGCCCACCATCCCTCGAACTCGTGATCAGGCACACCCTGCGCGCGGGCGTTTTCCCGCATCTTCGCCACGAACTCCTCGTACTGCCGGCGCATCGTCACCTCATAGTCCTCCACGATCTCCTCGCCGGTCGTGAACTCTGATCCGCACTCCGGACAGATCTTGGCGTCCGCAGGCACCCAGGCACCGCAGACACTGCACTTCGCGGTCTCGACCTCGAACTCAACGCCGCACTTCGGGCACTTCACAGACCCCTCTGGTATGAACGCACCGCACTCGCCGCACTCCACGAGCTTGCCCATGCCCACGAAGTAGTAATAGAGCGTGATGGCGACCACCACAGCGACCACTATGATGATCACCACCAGCAGGTAGAGCCACCAGGGTATCGGTGCCGCGGGCACATAAACGATGAATTCCCTTGTGGTGTAAGGCACATCCTCTCCGTATATCCAGATCTCCCATGTGCCCACCTCGTTCGGGGCTGTAAGATGGTCAAGGGTGTTGAATCCCCCGTTACCGCCCGTGGTCACATTTGTAGCACTCACCACCTCGCCGTTGTGCCTCAGCTCCACTGTCACGTTCACTCCACTGACCCCTTGATCTGTCTCTCTGTCCCGCACAACCCCCACGACATTGAGGTTGTCTGCACTCCAGAGCTTGTACTGGAAGCCCTGTTCCGGTCCACTGATGACAACGTAGAGCGTTGGCATCACCACGTCGAGTGTGATGTTGGCTTGGTTGTTCCATTCGCTGAACTCGTCCACGGAACCTATGAGGGCATCAGTGCCGTTTCTCTCGAGATCCAGCACCACGGCTATGCGGTGCGGTCCCACGCCGCTGAGCCCCTTGCACGAGATGGTCACTGTGGTGTTGGCGAATCCCTGCAGCTCTTGGACTGTGATGTTCCCGAGCCAGGAGGTGTTGATCGCGTCCATCAGCGAGGAATAGAGCGATGCGTTCCCCGCCTCCCCTAGATAGCTGTCGAGCGCCTCTATAATCACTGTGCCGTCGAAGACATCCGCAGTAACGTTCTGCACAGAGAGGTTCCCTGTGTTGTACACCGTGACGTTCAGCTTGAAGGCGCTGTTCTCCGTGACGTTATCCAAAGCTGCATAACCCGCCCCTACGGGCACTATGCCATCGGCATAGACCTCGAGGTCTGCCCTCCTGTCCAGGACCAGCACCTCTTCCTCGTATATATTGCTCTGTCCACCGCCCTCGGGCTCGTTCGGGTCCCTCACAGCCTCGACGATGATCGTGTGCGTTTGGGACCGCCCGGTGCATGTGGCTGTCCATGGGATGTAGGCATAAGCATACGTGGGTCCAGTGCCGCCCGAACCAGGTAGGTATGAGATCGTGTACGTGCCTATGAGGCGCGTCATGGAATCCTCGTAGAAGCGCACCAGCACATTTGACACAGAGGTCTCTCCCAGGTTGTGCACGATTGCCGTCACAGTCACTGCAGTGTTGTTCTCCATCGGGCTGATCGGCGAGAACGTGAGGTCGCTGATGAAGAGGTCTGCATAGTCGTATATGCGCTTCGTGGTGTTGATCCAGTTGTTCTCGTCCGAGAACTCCTCGACCGCCTTGTCCTCATCCGCGACCACGGAGATGGTGTATGTGCCAGGTATGGTGGGCGTCCAGGACGATGTGGTTACAGGCATGCTCGCGCCCGCGGGAATGCTGGTCACATCCACAGCGTCCTCGGCCACGATGACCATAGTTCCGTTAAAGACATAGAAGCTGAGCTCGAACGTCCCTGTGGGGATATCCCCGAGATTGCGCACCGTAGCCGTGATCGAGATCGTGTGGTTCACCACAGCCACGACAGGTGCGATCGAGATGTCCGTGGTATAGAGGAACGCCATGTCCGCCAGCCCCCTCACCCTCACGATCGTCCAGTTGAAGTTGACCTCGTTATCGTCCAACTCGGGTATTTCGTCATATGGGTCTACAGTGATGGTGATGTTGTGATCCCCGAGCACGTCGAACGCCCATGGATCCGTGGTGAAGTTGCAATACCCGTCCTTCTTGATCTCCGAGATCCATCTGTTGTCTATGATCTCCCCTGTCGTGTTGTCCCTTATCTGCACGAGGACGTTGTAAGCGTCAGCCACACCGGTGTTCGTGATGTTGGTCGTGAATGTGATCGGCTGCCCTCTCCCTGGGTTGTTGTTCGATGCCCAGAGCGGCGGGTCTAGGTCAGGTAGCACATCCAGCAATCTCACGCTCACCAGCGGATAGTTGTCGCTGTCTGTCATCGCCGGGTACTGCGCCAGCGTAAGCCCGACCACAGCCCCCGCAGATGTCCAGCTGCCGTAGGTGTAGTTCACCCAGATCTTGTAGTTGCCCACGAAGTGCGAGGAGGGATACACATCGGGAGTGATGATGTCGCTCATCGCCATGAACTCCACCCTCCCTGCCGTGTCTGTGCTTCCATCCTTCTTCAACAGTGCTGCGAGCGCAGGGTCCTTGAGCGCGTAGCGCAGCGACACAGTCGCCCCCTCTATCGGATACCCGGGATCCACGCCATCGCGCACGTCCAAGGTGAGCCAGCGATATATGGTCACGGATGCAGAGTCATAGGTGCGTATCAGCGGCACCGAGCATGCCACCATCGTGAACGTCGAGCTCCCTTGAACATCGTCGAGCTGCCGGGCGAAGGTCGTGTTGCCCGCCTGCATGAGTACACTGGCGCCTGCCTGCGTGTCGAGGTTGCCGCCGACGCTGCAGTCCTCGAGATAGATGCGGGCGTTATCGGACGCCATGATGTTCAGCGTGCTCGGGAGCGCTGTGGAGTTCGCTCTAAGCACGGCATTGTCCCTGAGGTACATCCACATCGCGTAGTTGTTCGTCGAGATCTCTGCCCCGTCCAGGTTCACGACGCCGTTCTCGCGCACCACGAAGGTGTGCTGGCTCGTGGATGCCTGAGCGATCGTCAGCCCGCCTCCATTGAGGATCGTAAGGTTCCCGCTCTCCTCCACGAGCACGAACCCTGTCTTCCTGGGGAAGGTGTCTATGATGTACGGGCTGTTGGCGTTGTTCACGATCAGGTCCAGGGTGGCGTTGTAGATCACGATATCCACCTGC
>JBFMEL010000103.1:0-7163 GCA_040753455.1 Thermoplasmatota archaeon
TAAGCTCTCCCACCTTCAGCCCTCTTTTGATCACTAAGTCAACCTCTTGCCCGGTCCTGTCCTTCCAGTAATAGACCTCCATCGTCTCGTCCATGGACTGCCTCCTCAGCAGTTCGATCGCGATCACGTTCTCAAGGATCTTCCCGCGGTTCTCGCTGAACCTAAACCCGACTGCGCTTGAAAGATATGGATCGATAGAATACACTATTCTGGGGGAGTTCTCCTGCTCCTTCACGGAAAAGGAGTGCCTCGTCAGGAAAAAGATGCATCGCGAGGAGCAGAGATGCTCCGTATATCTGCGAATCGTCTCGACTGATTCCCCAGTAAATCTCGATGCCCTGTTGAATGTTATTGGCGAGCACGCATTCGTAAGATAGTATTTTGCCAGGCTCCGCATCTTGTCTAGCTTCTGGACGCCGAATCGCGCCACCACATCCTTTATCAATATATCGTCATAGTAGCCTTTTACAGCTCGCAGTTTGAAATCCTCGTCACTGGACAAGACGATCTCTGGAAGGCCGCCAAATCTCAGGTATTCATAGAACCCGGATCGTATCTTTTCTGCGTTGAACGCCACATCCTTCTCATCCTTTATCTCAAGTCCTCTGAATCTCAAGAACTCTTTGAAACCGAGCGGAAAAACCTCGAACTTGAGCTGCCTCCCTGCCAGTACGGTAGATAGCTCCTCCGAGAGCAGCTTGGACGACGAGCCGGAAACTATCACATGCGCCTCTCCTTTTTCCTGCATCGCTCTCGCAAACCGCTCCCATCTCGGTACATTTTGTATCTCATCCAGAAAAATGAACGGTCTCTCCTTGGGGGCGACAACATCCCTGTACGCCCTGTAAATCCTCTGGAGGTCTTCCAGTGTGCAGTCGTCGAACTCCGGCTCCTCAAAATTGATCATGAGTGTCCCCTCTCCCTCACCCGCCCTGTCAATCGCCTCCTTCGCGAGCTGCCTCATGATGTACGATTTTCCAGAACGACGCACCCCGAATATCGAGATCAGCTTTCCGCTCGCCAAGAACCTAAAGATATGAGAGGTCCGCTCCCTCCTCGTCCCTGTGGGAAGGTCTCGATCCCATGCATTCCAGCCCCTCAGGATCTCTACAATCCTCAGCGCGCCGATGCCTTTCACGTCCGTCATATATGTGTGACAAATATTTAACTTTTTGTCTCATCGACGTGACATTATATGCAGTTTCTATCAAAATTTAGGCTAATATTCAAGGTCACCACCAGGATCTCGCCAAGGATCACAGGCTGCAATCGCATCAACCGCCGCCTTGCACGCATAGAAAGGATGCCGGGTGAGATGTTGAGGTTGTCATCCTGATGCAGTGTGGTATGACTGTTCTATCCGGCAGAAAGCACAGATACTGGTACGAGTGCTCCACCCCATAAGGGTCATCTTCGGTGCAGGTATGGGATAGCTGAGATCCATTGCATAGTTCCAAGTTCACTTCAACATCTTCCTGCGAAGGGCATCAGCCGCAACGTTAAGTGGGTCCAGCGGGGGGGCGATGGGCGGGGAATAGCACAGTTCTGTGAGGGCAAGTGGGTCCACCTTCATCCCGCCTGCTATTGCCAGCGCAATGGCATTGATGCGCAGCGCAGCCCCTTCAGGTCCTATGATCTGTGCACCTGCGAGTCTGCGGTCTGCAATTCTTGCATACAATTTGACTGTCATCCTGCCGCCCTTGCGGATGTAGGAGGGATGGGTGGGTACACGGACGCGCGCGCTCGCAGTGGGCACCCCAGCAGCCGCAAACTCAGAGGACGTGGGGCCTGCAGCAGCCACCTCTGTCCCAGGGATGGTGAGGCAGCGCGTGGATACCAGCCCCGGGGAGAGCTCTGCATCGCCATGTGCAGCGTTGGTCCCAGCTATGCTGCCCTGGTGCACCGCCACATGACCCATCCCTGCTATGCGCGGTGCTCCCGTGATCATGTCCCTGTACTCCGCGCAGTCCCCAGCAGCATACACATCAGGGATGGAGGTGAGGCATCGTTTATCTATCCTGATCCCCCCAGTGGGACCGATGGCGCATCCGATCTCCTTGGCAAGTGCGGTCACCGGCTCGTTCCCCACACACAGCAGCACTGTATCGCAGCTCAGCGTTATTTTGCTTCCGTTCTTCAGCCGCACTGCGAGCCCTTCCACGCGTTCGGCACCCATCAACTCCATCACTGTGGTATCTGGCATCACCTTAATCCCCGTTGCCTGCAGCCCTGCGCTCACGAGTTCCGCCATGTCAGGGTCGAGCATCGTGGATAGGATATGCGGCATCGCCTCCACCAGCGTTACATCCGGTCCCAGGGCTTTGAATGCAGACGCAGCCTCGACCCCTACGTATCCTGCACCCACTACTATCACTTTATCAGCGCTGGCGAGGCGCTCCTTGAGTCGCATGCCGTCCTCTATGGTTCTAAGGAGGTGCAGCCCTTCCTTCAGTGCGCTGCTCTTCGGGGGATGCAGCCCTTTTATGGCAGGGATCTTCGGCACAGCGCCCGTGGCGATGATGAGGGTGTCGAACCCCAGCGCTTCCTCACAGCTATCCTGGGCAATGACCACTTCCTTCTTGGATGGGTTGATCCCCACAGCTTCTGCGCCTGCGCGATACTCGATCCCCCTCTGACGAAACCACTCAGGGCTGAACTCGATAAGGTGCTCGAAGCCATCCACATCCCCAGATATGGCGTAAACCAGTCCACATCTGCTGTACTGTCCGTGGGGCTCCTTGCATATCACCGTGATCCTTGCATCCCTGCTTGCCTTCCTGGCGAACTGCGCAGCCGTGCCGCCCGCAGCACCGCCACCTATGATCACGATCTCGGTCATGCGCTCAGAGCCAGAAGTTAAGAGATGTATATAAGGATAAGGATGTGCGCTGTGAAGCACCTAAATGACAGGAGCGCCCACACAGGCACTGTGAAAGATAAAGAGCATGGTAAGGTCGTGCTCACGCATCCTCAGAGGGGTTGGCAGCCTCCATCTCTGGGTAAGTTTTGCGATGCTGGGGCATGCTCATCCCGTGCGAGTAATGTCCCAAACCGTTAAATCGCTCCTCGGGTTACTGGCGCTGATGTCCTTGCTCTCTACGACTGTGGGACCGCTGAGGCTCGAGAACCCCACGATGCTGGCTGCAGGGGTCATGGGGATAAGCGCAGAGCAGATGATCGCCGCGCTGGATGGAGGAGCTGGTGCTGTGGTCACGAAGTCCATAGGGCTCAGGGCGAACGATGGTCATCCGAACCCGACCCTGGTGGAGACGGAATGCGGGTACATAAACTGCATGGGGCTTCCCAACCCAGGGATCATGGATTTCGGGGAGGAGGTGCGCAAGGTCGCGAGGAGGGGGATTGCGATCGGCAGCGTCTATGCGAGGGACGCCCGTGGATTCGCCTCCTTAGCCCGCAGGATGGAGGGGTTCGGAACCCATGCGATAGAGCTCAACCTCTCCTGCCCGAATGCTCGGGGGTTTGGGGCGGAGATAGGCTCCAGAGCCTCAAGGGTAGAGGCGATCACCCGCAGGGTGAAGAGGGAAGTATCGGTCCCGGTCTTTCCCAAGCTCACGCCGAACGTGGGGGATATCGCATCACTTGCAGGGGCTGCTGAGAAAGGAGGCGCGGATGGGGTAGTAGCAATCAACACTGTGCGGGGGATGCGCGTAGAGCCCGCGGTGGGGATGGCTGTGCTGAGCAACAGGATCGGCGGGTACAGCGGCACTGGCATCAAGCCGATAGGCGTCAGGTGCGTTTACGAGATCGCCTGCAGGGTGGATATGCCGATCATAGGTGTGGGCGGGATCTCCAATGGAATGGACGCACTGGAGTACATGATGGCTGGTGCCTCTGCTGTGCAGATAGGCAGCGCGGTGGCGCTCGAGGGTCCAGGGATATTTAGGGAGATATGCAGCGAGATCAGAGCGCTCCTCAGGGTGTATGGATACAGAAAGTTGAGCGAAGTGGTGGGCTTGGCGGTGAAGCAGCGATGAGGATGGTGCGGGTGAGGCGTATCGCCACCCGAACAACTAAAGGTTTATGTATGACGAACTCTATATAGCGTATTACAGGTGATCGAATGGGTGATCTCATCTCAGTGAGGGTTCATAAAGATCTCCAGGAAGAGCTGGACAGTTTGTCGAAGGCGGAAGACAAGGACAAATCCGTGCTGATACGGGAGTTATTGCTCAGAGGGCTCAGAGAAAAGAAGATCGAGAGAGCGGTGAAACTCTATCATCAAGGCAAGGTCACTCTATGGAAGGCTGCCCGAACTGCAGACCTGTCGCTCTGGGCGATGATCGAGATCCTCAAGGAAAGGCGTGTGGAAATTCAGTATGGTGCAGAGGAACTAAAAGAGGACCTCGTGGGGTTGGAGGGTCCCCAGTGAGGGTCGTAGCCGACGCTAGCCCGCTCATCTATCTCGCAAAAGTTGGAAAGATATCGCTGCTCCGAGATCTGTTCGGCAGGGTCGCAATCCCGCGCGAGGTGTTCGCGGAGGCAGTGGTGAGAGCGCAAGGGGAATTCCCGGAAGCAGCACAGATAGAAACTGCCATAGACGAAGGGTGGCTGGAGGTCTGTGATGTGCTGTTCGACAAAAAATTGCTCAATCTTGTGACCGAACTTGACAAAGGCGAGATCGAGGTCATCGCCCTGAGTAAGAAAACAGATGCTGATCTGACCCTGATGGACGACGCCGTCGGGAGACGTGTTGCCGAGTCCTTCGGGCTCAATGTCAAAGGTACCCTGTACGTCATCCTATGCGCGTTCAAGCGCGGAATCCTCTCGAAAAAGGATACGATGAGAACGATCCAGAAGTTGGTCGTTGCAGGGTTCAGGCTATCTTCAGAGATATACGGAGCGCTCGTAAGCGAGCTCGAAAAAAACAGAGAGTGCGCGGGGACGGGGGGATAACATCTTTCAACCACCACTCATAGGACGGGACAGCGAGCTCACAGTTCTTAAGACCAGTTTATCCAACGCGCTCCGCTCCCGAGGCTCGACCATCTTCATCTCTGGCGAGGCTGGTATTGGTAAGACCAGGCTCGTAGAGGAGTTCCGAAAACATGCAGGCGCGCGGGATGTCAAGATACTGTCCGGCACGGCGGCCGCCGAGACCGTCCATCCGTTCCTCGTCTTCTCAAAGGCCCTTGAGCACGAGATTTCCAGGCCCCTCTTCCACGAGCAGGAATACACATCATTCGCCGAGGTGTTCGCCGTGAACGGGGCAGGTCTGTTGCTGGCTCAGGCTTCACCGGGGACCGAGGATGGCCTGGACGCGGACATCTTCGCGGGCATGCTCACGGCGGTGCAAAGCTTCGTCAGGGATTCATTTGACAGCACAGGAAAGCAGAGCTCCGGCCTGGGCAGGCTGGAATACGACGACATGAAGATACTAATCGAGCACGGAACGCACCTGTTCCTCTCCGCCGTGGTCAGGGGGAGCGAGCATCAGGACATGAAGGCGCTTTTGAGGCGCACGGTGCACGCCCTAGAGGAGAAGTATGGCACCGTTCTCGGATCCTGGTCCGGGAGCATGGATGAGGTGATGCCAATCCAGGAAGAAATATCCTCGCTGGCCGGCGCGAGGTTCCTGGTCCGACGGGACCTCGAGGGCGTGAAGCTCGAGAACGAGAGGCTCAGGATTGCGGACAGGGTGCTGGAAGTTCTTGTAGAGATGGCCAGAACGAGACCACTGCTCCTCATCCTGGAGGACCTGCACTGGGCGGAAGAATCCTCTCTTTTTGTGCTGAACTACCTGGCCAGGAATTTGAGGAAGGAGAAGATGCTGATTGTAGGCACGCTGAGGCCAGAGGAGGGCGCCGCGCTGCGGAGCACGCTCGAAAAGATGAGGGACGAGGAGATAGTGGATGAGATTGCCCTCGGAGAGCTGGAGAGCGGCGACGTGGCGTCCCTCGTGAACGCGCTCTACAGACAGAACGAGTTCCCGCCGGCCTTCGTGGAGCAGCTGGCCCGCCAGTGCGAGGGCAACCCGTTCTTCGTGACAGAGATGCTCAGGCAGATGCTGGCGGAGGGGAGCATTGCGAAACAGGAGGACAAATATGTTCTGGTGAGCGAGGACTATCACATTCCCGACACGGTGGAGGATGTCGTGCATCGAAGGCTGGAGACCCTCGACCCCGATGCGATGGCGCTGGCAGAGTACGCCTCGTGCATAGGCAGGGAGTTCGAGCGGTCCGTCGCGTTCTCGCTCGGGACCCTCAGGGACGCACCTGCCGCGCTGGATAAGCTGGAGGTTGCCGGTGTTGTGATGGCGAACGACGGCACCGCGGAGTTCTGCCACGCGATATTCCAGGACGTGATTTATGAGAGCATAGGCGGCAGGTGGAGGTCCGCGTACCACAAGAGCCTGGGAGAACACTATGAAGAGGCGTACAAGGATAGAATCGATGAAGTCCTTTACGAGCTGGCAAAACACTTCTCCAGGAGCAACGAGCGCCAGAAGGCCTTCGATTATTGCCTCAGGGCGGGGGAGAAGGCGGAGAATGCGTTCGCGCCGGAGCAGGCAATAACGTACTATAAGGACGCACTACCATTCCTTCCAAAAGCGAGGCTTACAGATGCTGGTGATAAAGAGATTTGGATATTGGAGCGGTTAGGCAATGCTCATTCGCTTATTGGAGAGTATGAAGCAGCGATTGAACACTATACTTCTGCGTTAAACAATGAAAAAGAGAAACGAAAGAGAGCGGATTTCCACATGAAAATTGCAAAAGTATACGAGAAAATGGGTGAGTTTGAGAAGGGCATGGAAGAGTCAGACAAAGGCTTAGAACTTCTTCGGGATGAAAAATGCATAGAGACTGCAAAACTGCTGAGCGCTAAGGGTGGGGCATACATGAGAACAGGGAGTTATGACAAAGCCAGCGCGCTTCTGGCGAAAAGTTTAGAAATAGCGACGAAATTTAACGACAAAAAGGAAATTGCACAAGCGCATCACAGCACAGGGTCAATCTACCTAACCACGGGCAATTATGAGGAGGCTCTTAAGCATCTTGAAAAAGCACTGAAGATCACCTTCATGGTGGGAATATTCTCTGAGTCGGCAAAAATTATGGCAGGTGAAGGTATGCCTCCCCCATGCGAGCACCACGTGAACGAATCTTAGCAGAGTTGAAGAAATGCCAAGCCATCTCGGGGGG
>JBFMEL010000104.1:0-6891 GCA_040753455.1 Thermoplasmatota archaeon
AGATCTTCCAAATTAAACCCGGAGTAGTTATGATAGGTGAAATGTAGGAAAAAACGCAAAGTGAAATCACGTAAAAATTGGCTATGCCAGTATCAAGATTTTTATGAAATCGCTTGTCGAACTCGGGATGCAATACGTGTCAGTGCATTAGCGACTTCTGCGCAAAAGCTGCTAACGCATTAGCAACTTCTGCAAGTTTTATATACCTGGTGAGCTATACTGCTTTGATGACAGATATTGCCACCCTGAGGCAGATCGTAATGGATGGGAGCGCATACATTCGAACTCCGCGTCCTGACCTGGTCATCAGAGAGTGTGCGCGCAGGCTCGAAGAGCGGGTAAAATTTGAAGTGGTGGAGGTGGTAATCGGTGTTCGCCGCTCCGGGAAGAGCACTGTCCTCTATGAAGTAGGACAGGCATTGTTGGCGAAAGGTAGAAAGGTCTACTACATCAACTTCGAGGATGAGCGTTTCGTTCCAGTGACTGCAGATCTCAAAAACATCTTGTCTGTGATTGAAACAGAAGATGTTGTCCTGCTCTTGGACGAACCGCAGAATATGCCTGGTTGGGAAAGATGGGTGCGCAGGGTGCACGACCGGGGGCTCAAGGTCTATCTCACAGGTTCCAACTCCCGTCTGCTCGGCTCCGAGCTAGCCACCGCCCTCTCGGGCAGAAATCGCACTCACGAGGTTTTTCCATTCTCCTTTCAGGAATTCGTCGAACTGAAGGCACCAGGACCCACACCATCGGACAGGTTGACACAATTGCTAGACGAGTATCTGGATGCGGGCGGCTACCCCTATCCGACCTTAACTGGCGATCCGATACACGCAGAGTACAGACGCGACATAGTGGAGAGGGATATATTGCTCAGACACAGGATCGCGGATCCCGAGAGGTTCAGGCGCTTCGTCCGATTCGTGCTCTCTAATCCTGGGGTAACGCTCTCGAAAAAGAGAATAAAAGGGTTTCTGGACATACACCACACCACCATGAGGAAGTACATCGCTTACATGGAAGACGCCTACCTACTCATAACCCTGGAGAAACACGGGCGCTCGCAGAGGGTCCAGATGCAGAACCCGAAGAAGGCATATCCGATAGACAACGGTTTGCTCCTTGACAAGAGCGGAAGGGGGTCGCTCCTGGAATCGGTGGTGGTGCAGCACATCCGTAGGTTTTACCCGAAACTGTATTACTGGAAGGACGAGCGGGGGCGGGAGGTTGACATATATCTCCCGGAGACGAACACTGCCATCCAGGTGACCTACGAGGTCAATCCCCAGAACATCCGCAGGGAGGAGGCGGCTCTGGACTCCGCGGAGCGGGAGCTGGGATGCACCGGTTTCCTGGTTTATATGTACGGTACAGGGGTGACAAGGCACAGGAGCATCCACGCGCCAGAACTCCTGCTGCGGGACCCCTCAGAGGCGCTCGGCAAGACGAAGAAGATTTGAACCCCTGAGCTCCCCGATGTCCAAGGATTCCAGACCGTCAGTCAGTAAGCTTTCCCGCGCGAAACACGAGCTGGATCAAGATTAGAGACGAAAAGCTCTGGGACCCGATCAACGTGCGCTGACTCTACGTGCCCGATTGATACATAGAGTACTATCTGGACACCGAATCCATGTTTCACTCCGCCATGGGGTTGCTAGCGCCGTGTTTTGATGCTGCCTCCTGGGGTTATCGAAGATGGGTGGTTCACATCCTCTCAACGATCTCCGCGAGCGATGCTCCCCTCTCGAATCTGTAACCCAGTCTATGCAGTGTTGCCTCGATTCCACCGAAGGTGGCCAAGAGATCGCTGAACGCGCATATGCCCATGTGCCCGATCCTGAATACCTTGCCCTTGATGTGGTCCTGCGCCCCAGCCACGATCACACCGTATCTGTCACGCAGTGTCCCCCTGAACTCCTTGTCCTTGATCCCCTTGGGGTAGTTGATGGCGGTCAGTGTGTTCGATGCATGCCTCGGATCTGGAAAGAGGGTGAGCCCCAGAGCATCCACAGCCGCTCTCGTGGCTTCTGCCAGTGCCTTGGTCCTTGCGATCCTGCTTTCGATCCCTTCTTCC
This sequence comes from Thermoplasmatota archaeon, assembly GCA_040753455.1. Taxonomy (GTDB): domain Archaea; phylum Thermoplasmatota; class Thermoplasmata; order SG8-5; family JACRNV01; genus JBFMEL01. The sequence continues at coordinate 2,072 of JBFMEL010000104.1, forward strand.
TTCAGCATTCTGAGCGCTTCGCGCATCGCGAGGAACAGCGGGATCGCCGGGGTCCAGGGGGTATCGCCCTCCTTCAGCTTCCTCACGTGCTTCTTCACGTTCAGATAGTATGATGTATCGTCGTACATCGCGCTCATTGCTTCGGGCGAGATGCATATCCCTGCGAGCCCCGCCGGGGCGCCAACGCACTTCTGCGAGCCGAAGATCACTACATCCGCTCCAAGGTCCTTGGGCCTCACCTCCAGCCCGCCCACGGACGTGATCCCGTCCAGAATGTACAGGGCTCCGTGGCGCTTCACCAGCGCTCCGATCTCCATCGCCTGATTCGTCAATCCTGTGGAGGTCTCGTTGTGGCACAGCGTCACTGCCCTGTACTCCTCCTGGGCAAGCGCGCGCTCGACCACATCGAGGTCAGGGGGTTTGCCCCACTCGATCTGGAGGAGGGTGGGGGTGGCAAAGATTTTGCTCATCTCGTGCAGGCGCTCCCCGAACTTCCCGTTCGCTATGTTGAGCACCCTGTCCCCCTTGCGCACGAGGTTGGAGATGGCAGCCTCCACCCCTGCTGTGCCCGAGCCTGAGAACAGAGCCACATCGTAGTCTGTCTGGAAGAGGTACTTGAGCAGCTCGCGCAGCTCGTCGTTCACCTCTTTGAAATCCTCGCTCCTGTGGGCGATCGAGGGCACGCTCATCGCCTCAAGCACGCGCCTGTGTATCTTCACGGGCCCTGCAAGCATGAAGATGTTGTCCTGGAGGTCGAACATGCAATCGCCGCGGGCACATCGGGGTGAAGGATTAAAGGATTGGGGCTGCAGCCTACGACCCTCAGAAAAGCTTTTGTATTGCCCATGCATCTGTTGGATCGGATGCCCAGGAATGAGAACGATGTGGAGGATATCAGGAAGTGGGTTGGCGTCCGACTGAGCAAGGAGATGATGCACCAGGTGGCGCTGGTGATCGGATCTCATCCAGAGTATGCCTGGCGCACGCCGAACGACTTCGTCCGCGACGCGGTGCGGCGGCACATCGAGCACATCAGGCGCCAGGAGATGTACCGGCAGCAGGAGATCCTCGCGCTCCCGAGCAGGGTCGAGGCTGTGGTGGCAAAGACCCTCGGAGACAGGGCAGCCAAGGACTTCGAAGGGCGCTTGGCGAACGCCACAAAGGACATCGACCCCCTGACGAACCCTGAGGACTACCTGGTGGCGTTCCTCACACTGCTCTCCTCCACATACGGACCGACCCTTGCCAAGAGGATCACCGAGCGCCTGGCTAAGGCGGACGCAGAGGCATCCGAGTCTAACGGTTCGGGGGATGCGATATGAGTAGGGTTAAAACAGGAATAGAGGAACTGGACATGGTGCTCAACGGAGGCTTGATCGAGGGCTCCACCACCTTAGTGTGCGGCGGCAGCGGCACTGGGAAGACGATCCTTGCGGCTAACTTCCTGGTGGGCGGGGCTCGGGGAGAGGGGGAGAACGGCTTGCTCATCACCATGGAGGAAGGACGAGATCACCTCATCAGTAATCTCCCGCCCGCGCTTCGAAGGGATATGAACGCGCTGCAGGAGCGCCTCTGGGTGCTGGACCTCTCGGAGCTGCGAAGGCTTTCGCCCCTCGCCGAAGAGAAGGAGGGGATCTCCAGCGTGCTGGACGTGGAGATCCTCATCGAGATCATCCAGGCATGGGCAAGGGAGAAGAGGGTGAAGCGGGTGGCGATCGACGGCATCGCAGCGCTGGGTCTGAGATACGGATGCGAGAACGAGTACCGAAGCGCACTGTTCCGCCTGGTCTCGATGATGAAGGACCTCTGCATCACATCGGTAATCACCACAGAAGTGAACGAGGAGGGACGCCTGTCCAGGTACGGCGTGGAGGAGTACGTGGCTGATACGATCCTGGTCCTTTACTACAGGCTCGGAGGGCGCATCCTGAAGGTCTACAAGATGCGCGGGTCCTCATACCTGCATGGCAGGCACACGTTTGAGATCGATGATCGGGGGATCAAGCTGTATCCCAGGCTGCCGCCACCCGCCACAGTGGTCTCGAGGGATGAGCGGGTGAAGGTAGGGGTCAAAGGGCTCGACCCGATGATCTCTGGCGGGCTGCTCGCGGGCGATGCAGTGCTGGTCACAGGCTCTGCAGGCACGGGAAAGACGATCTTCGGACTGCAGTTCATCAGCCAGGGGGCAGGGAATGGGGAGAAGGGGCTGATCATCGGCTTTGAGGAGCCCCCATCCGTCCTGAGGAGGAACGCAGCTGGGATCGGGTTGGACATAGCAGCCCTGGAGAAAAAGGGGCTGGTGGAGATCATGCATACCACGCCCTACCACCTGAGCGCTAACAAACACCTTGCAGAGGTTCGAGAACGCTTGAAAGGCGTGTCGAGGGTGATGGTGGACTCTGTCTCCGACTATGAGATCGCCATCCCTGAGGAGGAGCTGAAGACCTTCCTCTCTACTCTCATCTCCGAGTTCAAGGCGCGCGGGATCACCTCCGTGCTCACCGCCGAGACCCCGGAGCTGATGGGCGCGAGCGCGATCACAGACAAAGGCACATCGTACATCGTGGACACCATCATCATGATGCGCTTCGTGGAGATCGGTTCCGAGATGAAAAAGGCGCTGAACGTCCTCAAGATGAGGGGCAGCCGCCACGTCACCGAGATCAGGGAGTACGGCATCACATCCAGCGGGCTCGTGATAGGGCGAAAGTTCGAGGGGGTCGAGGGGGTGTTCACGGGCAGCCCCAGGAAGAGCATAGCGGAAAAGGTAGAGCGGTTCTTCAAGTAACGGAGGGACAGGAGTGGAAAGAGCTGCGGATCCGAACGATAGGGCTGCGCGCCCATTCCCGGCAGACGAGGGGATATACAGGAGCCTTGTGGAACGCGCGAACGACGCCATCGTGATCCTCCAGGACCATAAGATAGTGTTCGTGAACCCCCAGAGCCAGAAGATCATAGGTCGCACCCCTGAGGAGGTGATCGGTACCGAATTCATGGGATATCTGGCTCCCGAGGTGCGCGACCAGGTGGTCCAGAGATACAGGGACAGGATGGAAGGAAAGGATGTCTCCCCGATATACGAATCTCTCCTCGTAAATAAGGACGGCACCAAGGTGCCGATCGAGATCAACGCCGGCATCGTCAGCTTCAACGGCAAACATGCGGACCTCGTGATAATAAGGGACCTGACGGAGCGCAGGAAAGCCGAGAGCGCCCTGAGGGCGGAGCACGAGAAGCTGCTCTCCCTCTTCGACGGGATAAGCGAGCCTGTTTACGTGGTGGATCCGCATACGCATGAGGTCCTGTATGCGAACAGGGTGCTGACGGAGCAGTTCGGCAACGTGGTGGGGAAGCGATGTCACGAGGCGTTTCAGGGGCTGTCGGATCCCTGCCCCTTCTGCACCAACGACAAGATCTTCGGTGAGTATCTCGGCAGAAGCTACGTATGGGAGTTCCAGAACAGGCTGAACAAACGCTGGTACCGCTGCATAGACAAGGCGATCCCCTGGCCCGGGGGAAAGATGGTAAGGTACGAGATGGCGATCGACATTACCGAGAGCAAGGTAGCAGAGGCAGCCCTTCGAGAGTCCGAGGAGCGCCTGAACGCTCTCTTCCAGGCGTCCATAGACGGCATCGGCGTGGACAGGGAAGGGAGGTTCGCATACGTGAACACCGCCTTCGCGCGCCTCCATGGCTATGACAGCCCTGCCGAGCTCATGGGGAGGTCTGTCCAGGACACCGTTGCCCCCGAGGACAGGGAGCGGCTGGCAGAGTACTCTCGCATGCGAAGGGCGGGTGAGGAGGCACCCCAGCGCTACGAGTTCAAAGCTCTGCGAAAGGACGGCACAACCTTCGACGCAGAGATCTCCGTATCTTCCTACAGCATGCAAGGCGAGCAGTTCATCGTGGGGTTCGTGCATGATGTCACGGAGCGAAAGAGGCGGGAAGAGGATGAGATGCAGCGGCGCGTCCTGGAGGCGAAGCTGGAGCTGAAATCGATCGTGTCCGAGATCGCCTCTGCCTTCATGGAGACCGCAGAGCCCAAGGTGCGGAAGAGGTTCGCCACTACCATCTCCGAAAAGCTGGATGCTGTGCTCTTCGATAGATACTTCGAAAAGATGGCTTCGAAGAATGTGAGGGACGCTGCATCGGCATACTTGAGTGTGATCACAGACCTCGGCGGGGGTGCTGAGCTGGAATGCCCGAACGACGATCTCTGCGTCATCAAGGTGAACAGATGCCTCTGGGGCGAAGAAGCGATCTGGAACATTGCCCTGTGCATCCTCTGCAGGGGGCTCGTCGGCAGGTTCGCATATCACACCAGCCCAGAGATCATGGTGAGGTTGGAGAAGACGATGGCAGACGCTGGGGGCAACTGCGTGATCCTGGTAGGAAAAGAGAGGGCTATGAAAGAGTGGCGAGGACAGCACATACCCCAGCGAAAGAAGAGGGGGCTGCTCAGGTAACGCGGCTGCGCTGAAAGCCCGCACTCCTCGTTTTCTAGCCAGATAGAGGTCTTATGTCTTTACATCACACAAAAAGTTCCGCGCACTGAAAAGGAAAAGATTATTAAGGCGTTGTTCGTTGGTGTGATGGGCCCTCCATGCCAGATGGCAGGAGGCTGGAGAGTGGTCGAACGGTCGAACTCCTCGACGAGCTACAGGAGAAGCGAGACAGGTACAACATCGAGGCAGAGAAGCACAGACAACTCAGGGACAAACTCAACGAGGAAACCAGAACATGGGTTGAACAGAGGGACAAGCTCAACGCGGATGTCAGGCGATTGATGGAGGAGGCGAACGAGCATCGGGCAGCACGAG
>JBFMEL010000105.1:0-6853 GCA_040753455.1 Thermoplasmatota archaeon
ATAAGAAAAGTCACTTGCTCCAGGTAATGCATAGGGAGATGCAGCCATACTTCGATGCGACGAACCCAGACGGCACAAGCACATTCCTGTATGCCCTGGCCAGGTTTGTTGGAGTGAGTGAGCGGAGCGGCTATGCAGTTGCACCGAGGACGGAGGTGCGGCAATGACGAATGAGGAGACTGCGGGGGCAGTAAAAGCCCAGGTAACGAAGAAGGCAGTCGAAACCGATGGACTAACCTATGCCAACGTCTCGCCCGACCAGTTCTGCGAGGAACCCCTGATCCCCTTGAAGAACCCCACGCAGCAGATGGTTTGGAACGTCACGATAGGCAAGGGGGCTGTTTACAACCCCAGGACGCCGGCCGGGATTTACGCCAACAAGGTCGAGATCAACTACGGTGCGAGGGTGAACGGTTCCATATTCGGGAGGGAGCGCGTAACCGTCGATAGTGGGACTTCTCGTGCAGGCCCCACCTTCATCTATGGCAATGTGACGAGCAATGGGCATGTGCTCATATCCGCGCCGGTCAAGACGATGAAGGATTACGAAGAGGGGGTAGCGGTCATCATAGGGAACATCGTTGGGAAAATCATCGAAATCAACACGCCCGTCGTCGTCAAAGGGAATGTCTTGGCAGAGGAAGACGTAAAGCTGGAGAACGGCGTCGTGGTTTATGGTATTGTACATTCGAAGGGGAGGATTGACGCGAAGGACGCGTCAGCATACACGTTCATATCAGAGAACAGAAAACGGATAGCAAAGTCGCCCGGCGAAGATGTAGACGAGGTCGAACCGAGTGGGCCTGCCATCCACATAGGGGCGGGCGTGTCAGTCTTCCTACCTTTCATCTGGCTGAAGGAATCGAGGGAGAAGCCTGTCGATGACGTGCTGGCGATAGACGGGAAGGTACGCTACATCGATAGCAAGTGTGCGGACTGTGCTGCCCAGCGTGGCATTAGGGAGATCATGAAGTGCAGGCAATACCTGGACGGAAAATGCGGTGATTACACGGCGATGGACAAGAACGACATCCTCGCGTATCAGCAGGGTTTCATGTTATCGCTGGCTTGGAGGACCTCCAGAGACCCTGAGGTCGAACACAAGCTTCGTGCGTCAATCGAGAGCGACGCCCTCGCGATCATGAAGATGGAATCGAAATACATAAAGTCGTTTATGGCGGACGAATATGGCGGTTTCGGCACGGTCGAGGATATGGCCCCGAGGGTTGATCAGACCATCGTGTACGGGGATTTCGTCGCCGGGAGCAAGGTGGACATCCACGACAGCGTTGTTACAGGTAGCCAGATTGGCACGACAGGTGATGGGAGGGGTGATGGGGGTCGCGTCACAGTTAAGGACAGCGTTGTGAAGGATACAAAGTTGGAGGGAGACGTTCGCGCCGAGGACGGTATAATATTGGACAATGTGAGGCGGGTCGTCGGGGGTGGTCCCGAGCCAAGCCAGCAAGAAGTGATAAATCTCTACAACGCCCTGACCGCAAAAATGAATGCATTGATGCAGCAAGGGATCGACACGACGTTCATCGGGGAATGCCTGACTGATGCGAAACAGCACATCCAGGGGAATAATATTCGGGACGCATACGGGCTACTCAGGAATTGCATGGAGCGGGTCCAGAACATGAAGCTCTGAGGATGGAAGGTGGATGATAGGCGTAACTGCCGGTCATGCAATAGCTCATCAATTCGACCAGTGGTGTTACAGTGTCATTCTCATAATCCTTGGGTTCTTCTTCATCCTAATCATTTATCTCGCGGCGAGGGCTACCAGGCCTCCATGGGCAATTGCATCACTGATTGCAATAATATTTATGGAGATACCATTTGTGATGAGTGGCGCAGAATATTGCCTCTTCATACTGCTCATGGTTGGTGTCATTTTATGGCCCACTCGCAAAAGTTCTGCATCCCAAGACACGCAGTACGCTCATGAAGCCCAGCCCGCACAGTTGATACCTCAATACCAGGAAATCAAGAATGGAAAGTCCTCCACAGGCGCTCCCGAGGACTTCGACAGGTTGACACACGCCAACAATCTCTTCGACCGCGCGCTCGGAATCGCGAACTCCATCTCCTACTCAGGGGATAAGGTAAAAGCGTTCAGCTCCATCGCCGAGGCGCTGGCAAAAGCAGGCCAGACAGACCGCGCAAACAACATCTTCGAACAGGCGCTCGAGGTCTCGAAATCCATCTCCGACGCAGACGATAAGGCAAGTGCGCTCAGCGCCATCGCCGAGGCGCTGGCAAAAGCTGGGCAGACAGACCGCGCGCTCGAAGTTGCGAACTCCATTTCCGAAGTATGGGTTAAGGCAAGAGCGCTCGGTTCTATCGCCGAGGCGCTGGCGAAAGCAGGGGAGACAGACCGCGCACTGGAAATTGCGAACTCCATCTCTGACGTAGGGAATAAGGCAAGAGCGCTCGGCTCCATCGCCGAGGCGCAGGCAAAAGCGGGGCAAACAGACCGCGCAAACACCGTCATAGACCGCGCACTCGAAGTTGCGCACTCCATCTCCGATGCATTCCCTAAAGCTGGGGCGCTCAGGTCCATCGCCGAGGCGCTGGCAAAAGCAGGGCAGATAGACTGGACAAAAACTGTCATAGACCGCGCGCTCGAAGTTGCGAACTCTATCTCCTACGAATCAGTTAAGGCAGAAGCACTCAGCTCCATCGCTGAGGCGCTGGTGAAAGCGGGGCAGACAGACCGCGCAAACCAGATATTCAACCAAGCGCTCGAAGTTGCGAACTCCATTTCCGAAGTATGGGTTAGGGCAAGAGCGCTCGGTTCCATCGCCGAGGCGCTGGCGAAAGCAGGGGAGACAGACCACGCAAACACTGTCATAGAACACGCGCTCGAAGTTGCGAACTCCATTTCCGAAGCATGGGTTAAGGCAAGAGCGCTCAGATCCATCGCCGAGGCGCTGGCGAGAGCAGGGCAGACAGACCGCGCACTGGAAATCGCGAATTCCATCTACGATGCATCCTCTAAGGCTTGTGCGCTCATCTACATTACCGAAGCACTGGCGAAGGCAGGGGAGACAGACCGTGCAAACACTCTCATAGACCACGCGTTCGAAGTTGCAAACGCCATCTCCTATGCAAGGAATAAGACAATAGCGCTCAGGTCCATCGCCGAGGCGCTGGCAAAAGCTGGGCAGACAGACCGCGCGCTCGAAGTTGCGAACTCCATCTCCGAGGAATATGGGAAGGTTTGGGCGCTCGACCCCATTGCCGGGGCGCTGGCGAAAGCAGGACAGACAGATCGCGCGCTCGAAGTTGCGAACTCCATCTCCTACGAATCGGTTAGGACAATAGCGCTCGGTTCCATCGCCGAGGCGCTGGCGAAAGCAGGGGAGAGCGGGCGCCTAAAGCAGGCGCTCGATGCTGCACGCTCGGAGATTGAGGACGCGAAGACGAAGCACGCCAAGGGCGAAATCGTCGAGGCGTTACAGCTATTCAGAAAGTCGGCGAATGCCCTGTCGAAATGTATCGAGTGGGCACGGGATTTGGAGGACGATGCGCTGGCCGTCGAGGCGGAGGAGATGTTGACCAAGGCGCAGCAGTCAGCAGAGGCTCTGGAGGTCGAGATGAAGGGGATGGAGCATGCAATCGAGGCTCATCGCATGTCGGCCCCGCCCCTATCTGCCTCCGCGGGGGCTCCAGTGATCGCGACTCTGCCGAGATCTGGGGCTGGAGACGCAGCAATAGACCCGAAGACCGCCGCGACGCTAAACGAGTGGGAATCGATGGGCTTCATGGTGGACGAGCTGAGGGCGCTGCACGCCTCCGACCCGGACGAGTTCAAGAGGCAGTACGAGACGCTGCGGAAGCAGATAGAGGGTTGAGGGCTACTCCTCGTACACCACGAGGACCTTGGTGGAGTTCCCGTCCTGCCAGGCGCTCATGCTCAGCACCCTGTACCGCCCGCAGAGAGCGTTCAGCGCCTCCTCGATGGCGCCAGCGTCGTAGCTCTCCCTCCGGAAATCGTAGAGTTTGACCTTGGGCATACCTCCTGGGATGGGATTTGAATATTAAAGGATAACATTCGACGCTCGCACCCACGAAAAGGTTAATAATGTTCGTGGCGTATCTAGCCTGACGTAGGAAATATGTACGCCGCTTGCCCCAGGTGCAACATGGCTTTGACGTGGATACCACAGTACAACAGATGGTATTGTTACCACTGCTCAAACTACGCGGACTACCTGCACCCGATTGCAACGACTCCGGTTGAGACAGAGGAATACAAGTGCCCGCGTTGCTCAAGTAAGATTCAGTATCACATGGATCGCAACGACTGGTACTGTGCCAATTGCATGGCATATCCGTTTCAGATGAAGAGCGAAGAAGGCGGGCAATCGCTAATCTCCCGAGGCGCGGGAGGGGTGGGAGGGATCGAATCCTCCGAAGAACTTGTGGAGGAAGGAGATAAGGACGCGAGTAAAGCAGGGGAAGAAGAGCCCGATGAGGAAAGTGGATTTTCTTCCACGAATGAAACAGACTACCAATATATCCTCGACGACTGGGAGAGCCTTGGCTTCGACGTGAAGGAGCTGAAATGCCTGCTGAGGAAGAAGGACGAGAGGTTCTTTAAAAAGTACATGACATTGAAGAGACAGATAGAGGGGTGATCTCTTGTCCTCACACCAGCCAGGATCTTTCGGCTTGCGCCCTCCTCTACGCAGCAGACCCACCTAAACATAGGCAAAATGATTCGCGGATAATACATACAAAACCTAGGGCACGCAACTTTTATATGCATCAGGATTATGTTCCGCACCATGCCTGCCCAGACAAAGATAGATGACATGTGGTATCTTGTGCCCTTGGGAAGAGAGCGCCTGGAGTTCATCGAGGTAAAGAACAGAGCATTGATCGGCAGGGAGGGGTATGAGGTGGTGGTGTCTGACGGCGAGCGCCACCGCACCGGGATACTGGACGGATCGGTCAGCAGGAGACATGCGGAGCTTGTGATCATTGACAAGCGATTGAAAATCCGGGACCTGGGCAGCCTCTGCGGCACGTCCATAAACTGCGCGCAGATCAAAGGCTGGCGCCCCAGAGGGAAGCCGACGGACTATGCAGAGCTCCTGAGGGGCGATATACTGCGCTGCGGCGCGCAGACCGAGTTCAAGGTGGAGAGGAAGACAAACACTATCACGCTTCGCAAGGGCGAGAGCATGCGCCTGCCCAGGGAGATCGTGAAAGAGCTGATCCAGAGCGGGATGGAGGGCAGTGATGCTGGGGAGCCATATGTCATGGGGGCGGAAAAGGGCAGGTTCAGAGCAGAGGAGCTGACTGTCGAGGTGGAGACTGCTCGATGGTCATTCGCGACCCTCTTCGACGAGTTCGACAAACTGCGCCGCGTGAAGGAACAGTTCATGGAAGACGATCTCTCTGGGTATGAGAAACTGTCCATCCTGATGGGTGTATCGGAAAAAGAGATCGATAGACTGTGCCCCCAGAGATGCAGGGTGCTGCATGAGTACGTAAAACTATACCGCCAGGGCTGCCCACCGTCAGGCGGTGCGAAGGAGGTCATAGAGATACTGGAGGTCTTGATGGAGATCATTCGTAAGAAGGCTGTAGCCAGTGGACAGAACCTTGTTCGGAGGGAGTGATCTTATGGAGATAGGTAAATACACAGATGTGGGGATGGGCAGGGAGATCAACGAAGACGATGCAGTGGCACAGATCGCCAGGATCGTGATCGGTGGCAAAGACCATGCCATGTATATCCTTGGAGTGGCAGACGGGCTTGGTGGGCATGAAAGTGGAGAGGTCGCGAGCGCCTTCGTGTGCCAGAGGCTCACGCTGCTCGCAGGCTGGGATGTAAGGGAGGGTCCCACCCCGAAATCCCTTAGGCATTTCGTGCAATACTTACACAGGAAGTTGCGGGGCATGAAAACCTCGGGAAGATACGGCGACATGGGCACGACCCTGACCTTCGGTCTGGTCATAAGGAACAAGGCATACGTCGTGAACGTGGGGGACAGCCGCGCCTACCTCTTTCACGACACAAAGCTGAGGCGCATCACGAAGGACCACTCTGTGGTTCAAGAGCTCCTGGACATGGGGACCATAGATCCCGAGGAGGCGTTCGAGCACCCGATGCGCCACCTGGTCACACAGGCGCTGGGCTTGGAGAACGAGATCGCGCCCGATGTGTACGAACTCGACCTCGCAAAGGGCGATCTGCTGCTCTTCAGCACCGACGGACTGCACGACACCCTCAGGGACACAGAGATCGAGGCGCTGGTGAGCCAGAACATCGAGAAGAGCGCGCAGGAGCTGGTAAAACTGCTGGTCGAGGAAGCGCTGGATAAGGAAGCGCGGGACAACGTGACCGTGGTGGTGGGGAGGGTGGTGTAGGGATGGCGTTGCTATCATTGCAACGGGAGGGACAAAATGGATAGAAAGGAATTGAAGGTGATTCTCAAGGAAGGCGAAGGATACAAGATTGAATTCAAAGAGGGCATCGGCAACCTGGACAAGGAACTGGTGGCTTTTGCTAACGCCTCCGGTGGGATGATATTTCTCGGGATAACGGACGAAGGTGGAATCAAAGGACTACGTATCACCAACAAATTGAAAGCCCAGGTTCAGGACATCGCCAATAGCTGCAGACCAAAAATAAGAATATCTATAGAAGGATTTGAAAATGTCTTAATCATTCACGTGAGAGAAGGCGAAGATAAACCCTATGAACCTAAGTTCCCGCACAAGTAGTAACGAGGTGCCGTTTCTGGTCATCGAAAGCTCGAAGCAAAACTATATAAGCAACCTCGTTATTACCAGTGGACGATGACATACACTATTACTCAGAAGGTCAGGG
>JBFMEL010000106.1:0-6853 GCA_040753455.1 Thermoplasmatota archaeon
ATAATACGATACATGGTTATAAAACTATCGGTCTGTACCATTCAGAATCGTTACTGGCTTAATCGGTTGAGAAATGAAACGAAGAACAGTTACACAGACATATTACCCAAACTCTGGGAAGTTTCGGCATCCCATAATCGGGGGATAAAGAAATCCCCTTTCCCCGTCTTTATTCCCGAGCCATTATAAAAACCTCCATCATCATCGTGCGTTCGCAGGGAGGCTCATATTTCCACTGTGAGCCTCCCATAGTCCTCATCCGAAATGCCCCAGGCTGCAGAGGTTGGTATAAACTCCGTTCTGGACGCGAATCAAGGCTGCGAAGACGAACGCCAGCATGGAAAGGTCCAAGATGAATCTCATTGCTTTTTTGCCACGCTTTTGTGGGCGCTTGCCGAGTTGGGTGTGGCATTTGGCGATGCCAATGAAGCCCTCCATCTTCACACTGCGCTCTTTGTAACTGGCGGTGTGGGCTTTCAGCGCATCACCTTCTAAAGCCATCACCTTGTTGCGGTAGAAGTTCCCGACGAGTTCGTGCTCCCCCTTTTCCTGGAGATAGTCAAGCATGAACCCCATGTGAGAGGTGACCCGGAAATCTGGTAGTGCGCTACTTAATGTCTGATAATGTAATCCACGGCTACGCAAGGCGTGAGGGTCAGGACGTTTCATGCGTGAAAAATGAGGATTCCCATTATCTACCGTAAAGCATCGCACTACCCCAACTTTGAGGATTGCACGGCTTCTCGATTTAAACATCGGGTTTTAAATAGAAGGAGGGGCCGTCTTTATTTCCCATCACTGGATATCACGTATCAGCCTCCGCAACCCTTATCTTCACCCGATGCATCACCCGGTCAGAGAACATGTTCCCAGGCATAGGACGCGGTAGCGAGAAGCAGATGCGCGCGGCGATGAGGCGCATGGGGATCACGCAGGAAGAGATCGCCGACGTGGAGGAGGTGATCATCCGCACCAGGGACAGGGAGATCATGGTCAAGGGTGCGCAGGTCACGGAGATGACTGTGCAGGGGCAGCGCCTCTTCCAGGTGATGGGGGAGGTGCAGGTGCGCGAGCGCGGTGCTGTCCCGGAGCCCCTGGAGCCCACAGTGCCAGAAGAGGACGTGAGGCTGGTGGCTGCCCAGGCAGGGGTAGGGATGGAGGAGGCGCGCCAGGCGCTGGTAGAATGCGGGGGAGAGCCTGCAGAGGCGATAGTACTCTTGATGGGACGGAAGAGATAGCCTATACGAGGCTGCGTTTCTTGAAGAGCGCCAGCCCGGCACCTCCCCAGAGAACCAATAAACCGAAGAGCGCCATCACAGATTCGCTGAGGGTCATTATCCCCTGGTAGTGGCTGTCGAGGAGGTACTGGTAGGCGGCGATGTCATCGTCCGGGTCGAGCGCGTACATGAACTTGACGTAACCAGGCATCTCTTGATCCATGATAATGGGGCTCGCATAACCATCCCAGGGGGGCTCGCTGCCGTAGGAGTATATCCTGCCCGAGAAGATGCTGGTGTTGAGGTTGAATGTGATATCGTGCCAGCCGGCGCTGAGGTTGTGAACTGTCAACGCAGAGATGCTGACCTCTCCGCTCTCATCTATCGTGCCGTTTGTTGCGATGGAGTAACTGCCTCCAGGGAAAGGCTGACCAGAGATGTCAGTGAGCATGAACGAAAAGTCGTTGTAGCAGGAGTCGTCGTCCAGCGCCGCAACCGCCGCTGAAAGACTTGCGTTTGGGAGGACAAGGAGCGTGCCACTGGGCGCTGCATTGTTTTGCCCATTCCTTGCGGTCCATGTGTATTCTCCAGGGGCGAGGAGGATGCTCACCTGCCCTGATTCCGTTCCCGGGATCTTGGTGCTCACTGGGTCCCCGTTTGAATCCCTCACCTCAACGTCGAAATAGTATGGTCCGTACATGAGTGGGATGCCTGAGAAGGTAGCCAGCGTGACCTGCGGCAGGATCGGCGAATATGCCACGTTCACGCTCACAGGGTAGTTGGATTCATACATGGTGATGGGATCTATGAACGTCGTCTCGGTGACCATATAGTAGATGAACCCTGACTGCGCAATCAGCCTCAGGATGAAGAGCCACATGAGAACCGAGATGATGAGTGCCGAGGTTGTGGTCTTGAACCCGGTGGAGATGAGCAACACGAACGCGACCCACGCCGCCACACCCAGCAGGATCAGCAGCACTGCAAGGTAGATGTTTCTCGCCTCAGTAAGGCTGGGCCACTGCCCTGAGAGCCCCACCACCAACAGGATTCCAGCACTGATGACCACAACATAGACCATTGCTATGGCGATCCAGGCGCCGAGAAACTTTCCGGCATAGATAGATTCCCTGCGCACTGGCTTCGAAACCAGCAGGTACATCGAGTTGTTCACGCGCTCCCCTACGATGGCATCGTATGCCAGCGCAATAGCCATTATCCCTGGAAAGATGCTTGAGAACCCCATGACAAATATGAACACTTGGGATGCCCCCTCCTCATAGGTTGGCTGCTCCTGGCTCTGCCTATTGAGGTAACCGCCGTAAGCAGCGATCACCGCCGTGACTATGAAGAAGATGATGCCGATGACGAGTAGACGCTTGGTCTTGAAGTGCACGCTCAGCTCCTTCCGTGCGATGACCCATGTGTCTGCTACCAGCTTGGGGGCTATCATCTCTGTCCACCCCTGGTGATATCCAGGAATATCTCTTCGAGGGAGGAGTGCAACTCGGTGATAGACCATAAGCCGAGGTCTGAGCACGCGATGGACTGCGATATCTTCGGGATCGCCATCCTGTCCTCTATGCGGAGCCTGAAGTCGTACTGGCTGAACTGTTCGAGTGCGCTGATCCCCGGGATGCCCGAGAGAAGGGGTCTGATGTCCCCGGGTTTCGATATGCGCACGTCGACAAAGATCCCTTTCGCGGCGGAAAGTCTCTTCTGCAGATTCCCGATGGAGTCCTGGGCGACCAGCTTGCCATGGTTCACGATGCCGACGTGCGTGCACATCTCCTCGACCTCGGAGAGGATATGGCTGGACACGAAGATCGTCATCCCCTCCCTCGCCAGGGTCTTGATTATCTGCCTGGTCTCATAAGAGCCCTGGGGGTCCAGTCCTGACGTTGGCTCGTCGAGGAAGAGTATCTCCGGCTCGTTCAGGAGCGCCTGCGCGATCACCAGCCTTTGCCTCATGCCATGGCTGTACTCGCCTACCTTCGAGCTTTTCCTCTCGTTTAGACCGACGAGTGAGAGGATCTCCTGGATGCGCTCATCGAGCTTCCCCTTTTCCATGCCGTAGAGTTTGCCGTAGAACGCGAGGTGTTCCCCCGCGTTAAGAAGAGGGTAAAAGCCGAACAGGTCCGGCACGATGCCGATCCGCTCCCTTGCCTTCGGAGGGTTGCGCACCATGTCCATCCCCAAGACCTCTATCTCCCCGTTCGTTGGTCTCAGGAAGCCAGTGAGCATCTTGATGGTCGTTGATTTGCCTGCGCCGTTGGGTCCAAGGAAGCCGTAGGTCTGCCCCTTCATGACCTCGATGCTCAGGTTCTCCACAGCCATGAGCTTTCCGAAGCGCTTCGTCAGGCTCCTCGTCCTTATTGCAACCTCTCCGGTCATACCATCCATACATCCATGTGGCGATTAATACCTTTTCATGGAACACCCTGGGAGTGCCCGCTGCCTAGGATCGATATATGGCGGCTCAGTGCCCCCTGGGCTACTCTCCCTTCAGCTTCCTGAGGTTCAGCTCGTACATCTCCTTGGAGATCTTGCCGTCCTTGTATGCTTTATCGAGTCGAGCGATCTTCTCCTCTACCGATAGGGACGGCGGTGCAGGAGCTGGCTCCTTGGGTGGCAGCACAGTGTCCTTCTCTATGGGCTTCGGCTCCATCTCCTCTGGGGGCGGTATCTCCTCTTCCTTTACCTCCACTGGCACCTCTTCTTCTGGTGCAACATCTGTTGGAGGTATCTCAGCCTTCTCTGCGGGTGCCTCTTCCTTTGGCACCTCCTCCGGAGCAACCTCGGTGGGCGGCACTTCCTCAGGCACTACCTCCTCGGCAGCCTCCTCTGCTGGCATCTCTGGGATAGCCTCCTCGGGCGGGATGGGCGGCATCTCTTCAGCCTCGGGCACCTCAGGAACTGCTTCCTCAGGTGGGATAGGCGGCACCTCTTCAGGGATCGCTTCCTCGGGCGGGACAGGCTCTGCTGGAGGTCTCCTGAGGAAGAATATTACCAGTGCGCCCACCAGCAGACCGATGATCAGCAGCGCAGCCATGAGCCCTATCGCAGCGTAGTTCACGCCCCAGGCAGGCTCGTAGCTCAGCGCTATGCGCTTCTCAGCCATGTTCCCTGCGGCGTCCCTGCCCTGCACCACGAGGTTATTCACACCATAGCTGAGCGCTATGCCCTCCTCGGTGAACTCGCCGTCCTCGTCTGGAATCACGAGCTTGCCGTTGACCCAGACAGAGGCGCCAGGCTCTGTAGAACCACTGACAGTTATGCTGCCGATGTTCGTCTTTGTAGGCACCTCCTGAAGTTCGATCGAGGGGGGAAGGGTGTCGCGGGTGACGTTGCGCCAGACCACGGCGGTGTCCCCTTTTAGGTCTGTGAACTCGATCTGTATGGGGTTCAGCCCTTCCTGCTGCAGCATCACCGTCTCCTGGAAGCTTCTGTCGGATTGAAGTGTAGCAGGTTTTCCATTCACAGTCAGCGTACCTGCGCCGCTCACCTCGCCAGAGATATCTGTCCAGCCCGTGTTGGTGAGGGTGCCTGCGGAGCTGACAACAGATGATATGGTGGGCATTGAGAGGTCACGGACTACCGTAAGGACGATTCTTCCCATGTTGCCAGCTGGATCTGTCGCCTCCATCTTAATCTCGTTCCTGCCCTCGCTGAGCGGCACGTTCGCGCGGAAGGTGCCGCTCTCATCGAGGAACGCAGGAACTTCGATCGTACCGGAGAGAATAGTCAAGGATGCTGTGGGATCTGTTGTGCCCTCTATGGAGATTGCATCAGCTCCCGTGACCACCCCACTCTCGGTTGGGGTGTGGAGAGTGATCTCTGGAGCATTCCTGTCCACAGTAAAGACCCAGGAGTTGGTCACAGTGTTGCCTGCCCAGTCCGCAGCAGAGACCGCCACCCTGTGACCGCCATCGGCTAAGGCTTGGAGGGGTTGGTAAGAGACAATCGCTGTGGGATTCCCGCTTCCCGCTCCCTCGATAAATGGCACCAGCACGCTTGATGCGAACGTGATGTCCTCTCCGTCCAGACTAATCCTTATGCTGTGGGCATCAATCTCTCCTCTGGAAGAGTCTTCGATCTCTGCCATGATTTGTGGTTGTGCGTCGTTTATGATTGATCCGTCGGAAGGTTTGAGGTTGCTGGAGATGATCGGTGCGCTCCTGTCTATGACGATGTTGACGAGGACGCTAACCAGCCCGGGGGCGTCCCTCGTTCCTATGTACATCACACCTCCATACACTCCATCAACGGCAGAGCCTGGAAAGTCCCAGGTCACGCTGTATGTCATGGTGGTAAACGGATCAACCATGTGATCGTTCTCATAGGTGCTCAGGTCTGGTGAAAGATCATCGCCTGGAGCACCTTCCAACCCATAACCAGCCACTCCTGCTACGATCATGCTAATCTCCATATTGAAATGAGCGGGGGCGCCTTCGCCTTCAACCCCACCAGTCTTGACGCCCCAGCCATAGACTGCGATGATGTACTGACCGTCCGGTGGTGCTATTAGTTTGACCCGCTCATCTCCGTCGGCATCAGCACCGACCGCATAGGGAGCCGCCCCCCATGTGTTGTAGCATATGAATTCGCAGAAACTACTGTCGATGAGGTCTTCAAGTTCGATCTTCCCGTTAAGGTTGTGGTCGTAGAATATTCCGAAATCTAGGTCGTCAGCTGGGTTCCCAATTATGTGTACCTCGAAGGTGGCGGCACGTTCCACCTGATACGTCATCTGGAAGCTGGAAAGCCGATATGTGTAGACGTAATCCCTCCACGAAACTGCTGCATCCTGTGCAGCCATGTCTGATGGTTTCTCCTGCCAGACCTCTAGGTCTTTGTAGATCTCGGATGTTGCTGGCCCTAGAACGGTAGCGTTCGTCCCGTTAATGGCTTGATTGGAGTACATGTTGACAGACACACTTCCATAAGGTATGTTCGTGGTCTCTGTGATCTGAGTATGGCTGAGGCTTATCCACCCTACTTCACCCATTATCTCTTCCTCGTGAGACATGCCGCGAAGTATCACGTTGTGAACCGCTATGACATTGAGCCCTGGCACGAGCTTTAAGGCAACCGTCTCCTGGGGGCCGTTTGTGTTGGTGTAGAACGTCGAGCCATCCATCTCCTCACTTCCACCTATATTCTCCAGTGTGTATGGACCGAACCTATCTCCATCCTCAGAGGTGGGTTTGTCGCTACCAGATGAGCCAAATACGAAGATGTCGTTATCCGTAGGCTTAGCTGCCCAATAGGCATTTATATACATGTATATGCCCTCCCCGCTATGGAACAAACCCCTGTCCGGCACAGCGACATAATAAAATCGCCAGTCCCCGGCATATGGTGTTATGAGAGCGCCGTTGTCGTCCATAGCTTTGTCGTACCCACCTCCAATCACGTTGTTATTGAAGAGATTATTAGCTGAGTCGCCACCAAACGTAAAGTTGAGCACGCTCGCGCCAACATTTATGAGCACTGGGACAGTTATGACGTGGCTGTAGTGCGTGTAATTGGCAGTAATACTTGCACCGGGCTGCAGTGGGCTGTCAAAGATTATAAGACCGCTATCTAGTTCTATCGTATAGCCGCTTATCTCGACCCCATTGTCAAACACTGCA
>JBFMEL010000107.1:0-6848 GCA_040753455.1 Thermoplasmatota archaeon
GGCAGTCCTGGAGCCTGCGGGTCCTGCACCTACGATCACTGCATCCCACATCTTCACAAGAACCCCTCGAACTCAGCCACCAGGTCCGGCGCACCCTTTCTCAGCGCATCGAGGAGGTTCCTGGTGCTCATCCGCTCTATCTTTGCCTCTGCTATCACCTTCACAGCCCTGTCCAGGGTCTCGTCGCCGAGGTGGGAGTACTTCTCCTTCACCATCCAGTTGCGGTACAGCTTCTCCTCCAGCTCAGACCTCCAGGCCTTCTCGTACCGCTGAAGGAAGTTTATGCCAGCATCCCCAAGTTCCACAGCCTCCGCCGCCACACGCCCTGCGTGCATCCCTGCGATGCAGGCGTTGTACACCCCGCCGCCAGTGATCGGATCGATCTGCCGTGCAGCATCGCCCACAAGGATGATGCCATCGCCTACGGTGCGCTCGAGCGGTGTGCAGGTCGAGACAGCTCCCGCCACGTCCCTCACCGAGGAACCCTTTGCAAGCCATGGATGCCTGGATATGAAGGCGTCCAGATATCTCATTGCATCCCCCTTGCCCCTCACGCGCGAGAGCTGCACCCCTATGCCCACGTTGGCTATGTCCTCTCCTTTCGGAAATATCCATGCATAGCCTCCGGGTGCGATCGAACCCGTGTAAAAGTGCGTGAACCTGCTGTCCACATCTATCCCCACCAGGGTGCGCTGGAAGCATGTGTCTATATCCTCAGGCTTCAGGCTGGTGTCTATCCCCGCCCACCTCCCCACCTGCGACTCGAATCCGTCCGCTCCTATGACCACGTGAGCGCTGAGCTCGCTGGTGTGCCCCATCTGCATTACCCTCACGCCCTTCACACGTCCATCTTTTGTCAAGAGATCGAGCGCGCTGGTCTTCACCTCGATCTCCACACCTCTCCGCGCTGCCTCGAGCGCCAGGTGCTGGTCGAAGAGGTCCCTGTGGATCACATATCCGCACTCGTTCCCAGCCCTGCTCTCGTCCACGATGATCTCATATCCCCCGGGGGAAACGATCCTTGCGCCGTCCACCTCCTTGGCAATCCACCTACCGCTGGGCTCGATCCCTATTCTGTCCAACCAGCGCTTCGCAATCCCCTCGCCGCAGCGCACGGGCGAGCCGATCTCCTGCCTCTTCTCGATCATGAGCACGTGTGCTCCGTGAAGCGCCGCATACCTCGCAGCGGTGCTGCCTCCAGGTCCCGCCCCTATAACGATGACGTCGTAATCAGGTTCCACAGCGCTCGCCAGGACGCTTAATCACGCAGGACATATAAGGATATTGTGCATGCCGACAAGAGACCTCATCGCCTCCAGATTCGCATCCCGCAAAGGTTTAAATCCGCACTGTCCATCCCCCTCATATGTACGAACGTCTGAAAGAGCTCGGCCTGAAGGAGATCCTCGGATATGCGATCGATTCTGAGGAGAAAGCCCACAACTTCTACCTGGACCTGGCTAAGAACGCCAATGTGAACGAGCTCGTAGCACACAGGTTCGAGAGCATCGGAAGGGAGGAGCTCATCCACAAGACGATCCTCTTGGGGCTGCACAAGCGGCTCTTCGGCGATGCGCATTACCTGGTGCCGGAGGGGCTGCCGCCGCTCGAGAGCTCTGTGGAGATCACCACCCTCCACAGTCTGATAGAGACGCTGGAGCTCGCGATGCAGAACGAGTACAACGCCTACAAGATATACACCTACCTCTTCAAGCACCATCACGAGCATCGGAAGCTATTTCATTCCCTGGCGAGGCGCGAGCAAGGGCACTACGATGCCCTGAGGTTCGAGAAAGACCTCTTCGAGGAGGAGATCATGGAAGACCCGCACCTCAGGCACAGAGAGATACTAGCGCTCACGAGGGACAGCACAGCCTTCAGACCGCTGGATGCGTAGGTTCGGAGTGGTGCGATGGCTGAGAGCATGCAGATCGTTCTGGGGGGCGCAAGGCTCGAGGTGGTGAGGGGTGACATCACGAAGCAGGAGCTGGAGGCGATAGTGAATGCAGCGAACAATGCACTCTCCCCGGGTGGCGGAGTCTCGGGGGCAATACACAGGGCTGCGGGTCCCAATCTCTGGAAAGAATGCAAACAACTCGGCGGATGTCCGACAGGGGAGGCAAGACTCACACGCGGTTATGATCTCAAAGCCAGGTACGTGATACACACCGTAGGGCCGGTGTACAAAGGAAGGGAGAAAGATAGAGCACTCCTTGCCTCCTGTTACAGAAACTCGCTGCGCTTGGCTGTGGAGCATGGCATAGACAGCGTGGCGTTCCCCGCGATCAGCACGGGCGTGTTTGGCTATCCCTTGAAGGCTGCGGCAGATGTGGCTTTAAGCACAGTGAGCGATTTCCTGAGGACAGAGGGGCGTCCTGCGCTGGTGAGGTTCGTGCTCTGGGGCGATGAGGCGCTCGATGTGCATCTCGACGCCCTGAGGGGCATCCGCCCATGATCTCTCTCCAGATGAAGGGGACGGAGAGATGCCTTCACGAGCGATCTGGGGAGCTGGTAAAGAGACACAAGGAAAAGTCCGTCACCCGCACGATGGAGGAGGCAGCATGATCTGCGGCATCGACGAGGCAGGCAGGGGACCAGTACTTGGCCCGCTGGTCGTGGCAGCCGTGGCTGTCGCCTCAGACGATGCGCTCAGGGAGATCGGCGTGCGTGACTCGAAGCGCCTCTCGCGCAAGCGCAGGGAGGCTCTGTCCGTGGAGATACGAAAAATGGCAAAAATAGAGGTGATATCCATCTCTGCCGCGCGCATAGACGCTCTCCGGGCAGAGATGACGATGAACGAGATCGAGGTGCGAGCATTCGCATCTTTGCTGGATAGGATGCAACCAGAAGAGGCATATCTCGATTCCGCGGACGTGCGCGCTGAGGAGTTCGGAAGGCAGGTAAGAAGCCTGCTGTCCTATGCGCCTCTGCGGTTGATCTCCGAGCACAGCGCAGACGTGAAGTATCCCGTGGTCTCTGCAGCCTCGATCATAGCAAAGACCGAGAGGGACGCCGCCATGGTGCGCATAGGGGATGAGATAGGGGAAGAGGTGGGCAGTGGGTATCCGAACGATCCTGTCACCAGGGGTTTCCTCGCTAGATACCTCAAGCAGCATGGCAGGCTGCCCCCCCACACGCGCCGCTCATGGGAGACCTCCAAGGTGCTGGAGGCGGGGCAAAAGGTTTTGAGGATCGACAGCTTCCCACCCAGCGATGGATGATATCGAGCATCTTTTGCACGAGGCTGTGGAGAAGTTCAACGCCAAGGTGCATCAGGATGCGAGACTTCAGGAGGAGCTCGAGGGGATCGAGAGGACTGTGGTGCTACGCCTCTCGAACGGAGCAGCGTACAACCTCAGGATCGAGGGGGGAAGGCTCTCAGGGCTATCAAAGGGGGATGTGGCGGAGGCAGAGGTGGTCGTAGAGTCCGATGCCGCTACCATAGCAGCCCTGCTGAGAAAAGAGATGGGCCCGATGAAGGCATTTGCCCTCAGGAAGGTGAGGGTCAAGGCAGACCTCGAAGACATCGTGAGGCTGAGGAGGTTCTTCTAGCTCATGTACCTCGTTGTAGTCTCCCGTGAGGATCCGGCAAGCATGAATATCAGGGAGCGGCTGGTGGAAATGGTTCCCTGGTCCGAGGAGGAGGGTATGCTGCGCCATGGCTCCTTCCTCATCCACGAGATCGAGGATATGCACCTCCACCACGACAACCCTGAGATCACCCTCGGGCACGAGATCGAGGCTGTGATCTTCGCCTCGCGGCACAAGAGCGTGTCTGGCCTGCGCAGCCTCACAGTCCATCCCATGGGGAACTACGCTGGTGCAGAGTTCGGAGGGATGCCCGGCACCCTTGTACCCTCCGCACCGCATCTCATGACCGCTGCCCTGCGCCTGCTGCGCATCCATGCCTCTCGACTCCCATATCAAGTATCGTTCGAGGTCACGCACCACGGCCCTTACCTTCGCACTCCCTCCTTCTTCATCGAGATCGGCAGCTCAGAGGAGTACTGGGGCGATCCCCGGGCAGCGGGAGCCATAGCCAGAACGATCCTCGGGCTGGAAGGTGCGGTGGACAGAGACGCCCCAATCGCGATCGGCATAGGTGGGGGACATTACGCGCCGCGCCACACCGAGCTCGCCCTCTCGAAAAGAGTGGCGATGGGTCACATGGTGCCGAACTACGCGCTCGAATCCGAGGCTGAGAGGCATGTAGAGATGGCGAAGGACTGCACCCCTGGCGCATCCGTAGCCTACATCCACAGGAAGGCGGTCAGCAGGCAGCAGTGCAGGGTGCTGGCAGCGCATGCCGAGTCCTTGGGCTTGAGAGTGGTGAGCAGCCGAGACCTGGAAGAAGGGTGAGAGGCAGGCTGAGCCATGGAGGGTTGTGAGCAGTAGAAATCGCTGGGCAAATCTTTATTAATAGTTGCGCGTTAGGTGCCCTCCCCCCAATGTCGGAGGAGTCAGAGATGCCAAAGATGGATGCGAACCTGGTGCAGCTCATTGCGCACCTCAAAAAGGCATCGCACGAGCATGATGCACCGATCTGGCGAGACATTGCGCGGCGCCTGGAAAAGCCATCCTCGCGCTGGGCTGAGGTGAACATAGGAGAGATCGAGCGAAATGCGAGGGATGGGGATGTGATCGCCATCCCCGGCAAACTGCTCGGTGCAGGTGCGATCCGGAAGGCTGTGACCGTAGCTCCAGTGAGGTGGTCTGCCCCCGCCAAACTCAGGATCGAGAGCGCAGGTGGAAAGGTGATCCCGCTCCAGGAGCTGATCGCGATGAACCCAAAGGGTGCGCGCGTACTGCTGATGAGGTGATTCACCATGCTCAAGATCGATGCATCCGGATTGATACTCGGAAGGATCTCCACGCACGTGGCGAAAGCCCTCCTGCGCGGGGAAGAGGTGGTGATAGTGAACGCGGAGAAGGCTGTCATCACAGGCTCTCCCACCACCATCCTTGAGGACTACAGGCAGCGGCGAGCACGGGGCAAGATCAGGAAGGGCCCATACTACCCTCGCACACCAGACAGAATCCTGAAGCGGACTGTGAGGGGAATGCTTCCACACCAGACCCCAAAGAGCAGGGCAGCATTAAAGCGCCTGAAGGTCTACATCGGCATTCCGAGGGAGATGGAAGGTGATACCTTCGAGACATTGGAAAAGGCAAAGATGGTGGAGATAGCGAAGTACCTTACCATCGGCGAGCTCTCAAAGGAGCTGGGCGCGAAGCTGTGAGGTGAAAACGATGAAGGTCGTGAACACGAGTGGAAAGAGAAAGACCGCGGTCGCCAGAGCTACCGTAAGAAAGGGCAATGGAAGGGTGCGGATCAACGGCGTTCCCATGGAGCTCTTCACACCGGATCTCGCGAGGAACAAGGTCCTCGAACCTCTGATCCTGGCAGGAGCGAAGGCGGAAAGGCTCGACATCGACGTGAGTGTGAGAGGCGGAGGGTTCATGGGACAGGCAGAGGCGAGCAGAACAGCGATCGCGCTCGGCATCGTCACCTTCCTGGGCGACAAGGAACTGGAATCAATGTTCAAGGATTACGATCGCAGCCTGTTGGTCAGTGACCCGCGCAGGAAGATGCCCAAGAAGCCGCTCGGTCGAGGCGCCAGAAAGAAGCGCCAGAAATCTTACAGGTGAGCAGATGATCATCCCAGTGAGATGCTTCACCTGCGGCAGGGTCATCGGTTCTGCATACGAGGTCTACAAGCGGCGCACCAGCAGCGGCGAAGACCCAAAGAAGGTGCTCGACGACCTCAAGTTGGAGCGCTACTGCTGCAGGCGCATGATCGTATCCCATGTAGACCTCATCGACGAAGTGATGAGCTTCGACTGAGCGCACCGGGCCTGTGGGGTAGCTTGGTATCCTTGCAGCTTGGGGTGCTGTTGACCCCGGTTCAAATCCGGGCAGGCCCACATTTCTGTATCGCATCAACATCGCAGCAAAAGAAATGTGGTATAGACCACCACACCGCTAACCAACAGGATGGTTATCCAAGTGGTCGCAACCCACGGCGAGGAGACAAACTACCAGCGCATACTCGCCGTGTTCCCAGCAAAAAAGAAGCAACGGTGTAGACCACCTCACAGTTAATCCAGAGGGCAGTTACCCCAGTGGTCGAACCCACGGCGAGGAAACAATCTCACATCATATTCTCGCCGTGTTCCCATCTCTAGGACAGACGCATCAACATCGCAGCAAAAGAAATGTGGTAGGACGTGAGGAGCCTGAAAGCAAAATGAAAGCACCTCACGTCCGCACCCACGGCGAGGAAACAACCTCCAAGCGCATACTCGCCGTGTTCACAGCAAAAAGAAACTATGGTGTAGACCACCTAACTGCTAACCGATAGGATGGTTATCCAAGTGGTCGAACCCACGGCGAGGAAACAACCTCACATCATATTCTCGCCGTGTTCCCATCTCTAGGACAGATGCATCAACATCGCAGCAAAAGAAAAGATGAATATATGCGGGGAACCGGACACGGACCACTGGGTTAGCTGTCCAGTTGGTTAGCTCTGTGGTAGTCCTATCCGCTTCCCCTCTGCTTCCAGAATAAATACATGCGGGGAACCGGAAACGGACCACTGGGTTAGCTATCCAATTGGTTATCTGGGCGGTAGTCCTATCCGTTTCCCCTCTGCCTTCCAGAATAAATACATGCGGGGAACCGGAAACGGACCACTAGGTTAGCTGTCCAGTTGGTTAACTCTGCGGTAGTCCTATCCACGGGAGGATGTGATAATGTTTCTACATCCCGTGGACACGGACCACTTGGCTATCTATCCAGTTGGTTAGCTCTGCGGTAGTCCTATCCACGGGAGGATGTGATAATG
>JBFMEL010000108.1:0-6676 GCA_040753455.1 Thermoplasmatota archaeon
GAGATGCTGAGGGATCCCCAGGGGCTCCTAACTGCGTGGAAGGCGCTCGCAGACACCATCGGAAGATACGTGGAGGTCTCCACAACCCAGGGTGCGGTGAGGGGGCTGGCGAGCGACCTGAGCCTCGATGGAGAGCTCGTGATCGAGACAGATACAGGTGCGGTGAGGGTGAGCGCAGGGGACTGCACCTATCTCTCCTGAGGCACAGCCGCGCTCGGCATTCAGATGAACGCTGCGAATATCCTGATGTATATCCGGCGGAGGATATCCAGATCCTCATGCTGTGATTGGCGAGCGCTGTTTTTTGGCAGGAGCGCCAGCCCTCTACCTGCGCCTTACGCTCTTCTCAGGTAAAGATTGTGCAGGTGATGCGCAGTCGGCCGCACCCATCGCCCTCGATGCACGATCTCCATCCTCAGTCCCTCAGGGTCATACTCAGGTACATCTGGGATAGAGGAGAGCGCTGCACCCCCCATGGCAGTGATCGCGGCTGCGAGCGCGTCGAGGAGGTCATCCATGAGGTAGGCTGCCTTATGAAGGGAATGGATCTCGACGATCCCACGGACAAAGGGGCACATGCGCTCCAGGAGCCTGATGCGCTCCCCCTGTCCGTCCGCAGTCTTCTTGTAATGATGCATGGGGTGTCCTGCCAGCGCCCGGAAGCAGACCTCGGGATGCGTCTCCCTGATCTTGATCCTCACAGACTGCTCTGCCCTCAGGAGGAGATCGACTTCCCTGATCTTGGGCACGATGTTCCATGTCTGTTTGGAGAAGGCTTTGCCTGTGCGCTCGATGTTGATGATGCATCCCTCCTCATACTTATCGGCATAGACAGCCGCCCTGCACGGCACCCTGAAGACGCTCCTGCTCCTGTTCCCGAGCAATTTTCTGGCTGCGAGATCACACCCGCGCTCCACTCCGCGCTCCTTCAGACCTATCGGTATGTCTATGAGGATGAGATCAGCATCCCTGTATGCGTCCCATAACTGGACGATGGAGGGGAAGGTGGAGATCTCCCAGCCATCTTCGTGCACAGCGGCGGCGAGCCAGCCGCTTCTGCAGCCATCAACCCCTACGAATGTCAAAGCCCCAGCCCCAACAAAGGTGCTCTGCAGACCATGCCACCCGCTCCCCTAAGGGGTCAAAATCCCAGCCTCAGCAGAGGGAACTCCTGGTCGTCCTTGTGCTCAGCCCTTTTTCTCCTGCTTCTGTTTGGGCTCGGGCTTCTTCTCTTCTTTCACAGCTTTCTCTGTGCCCTTCTCTTCTTTCTCGGGGCTCTCCTCGCCCTCTATCGCTGCTGGCGCGGCTGCCTCCTCTGCAGCTTTAATCTCCTGCGCGGCGCGCAGCATCTCCTCGTGCTCGCGCATCATCCTCTCCATCTCAGCCTTGGAGACGTACCTGAATGCTTCTCTGTTGCAGCGCTTGCAGAGCCCCATGGTGTTCACCAATATCCGCCTTCCACAACCCTTGCACAACCTGACAGACTTCATTGGATCGACCTACCTTGCGATGAACAGATGATATTTCTGATCAGTCTCCGCCAGCTCCTGCTCGATGCGGCGGGCGATGAGCTTCTCAGGATGGTGCACCGTCGGCACCCGCTCTTCAATATCCTTGAAGCTCTCGAACGGGCGCTTCTTTCGCTCCTCAACCACAGCCCACATCGTCTTCTTGCCCATCCCTGGAAGGAGCTCGAGCATGTGGAACCTCGTGGTGATCGCCCTGGCATCGTTGAAGAACTTGACGAAGTCCTTCTCACGTGCTTTTACGATCTCCAGGATGACGTATGGAAGCTCCCCATGCGCAGAGTTGGTGATGTCGTCGTACCTCACCCTGCGCTTGACATGGAGGATCTCCTTCCGCCGCTGGGCGTCCTTGCCTATGTACACCCGCTCCCCAACGATGAGCGTCTTATTAGGCTTGGGCGTGAGCTCGAAAAGCTTGAAGCGATCCTCCCCTATCGCGTATGCCATGGGCTCGCGCCTGAACCGCTTGTCATCCGGCAGACCCTGTGGTAGAAAATCGAGGATGTATGCATAGTCTTCCAACAGCCTCACCCCTGCACATACCTGCTGATGATCTCGAGCACCTGCTCGATGACCTTCTGCTCCACCATCCGTTCCTTGCCTAAGATCGCCCTCAGCTCCTCAGTGCTCTGTGGCATGATGTCTGCGACCTTCACTGCTGCCAGTTCATCGAGCAGATCACCGCGCATCAGCTCCTCCATCAGCTTCTTCGCGGATTTCGCATCGAGCTTGGCAAAGGTCTGCGCATGCGCCAGGGCATACTTCTGCTCCTGGCTCAGCGCCCTGTGCTCCGCCTCCTTCTCCAGTATCTCCTTCACTTCGCCGATGGTGACGTATCGCATGCCCAAGCTCTCCCTCCCTACTCGATCCTCCTCATGTGCGCAGGGCTCACCAGCACACTCTTTCTTCTCTTACCCATCCGCACCTCTATGAGGTATGCGCGTCCCTGACGCCCAGCGACCGTCCCGGTCTTTCCATGGAACCTCACGTGCGGCTGCCCGCCATGGATGCTGGGATCGATGATTATGACGGCTTTGGAGCCGATATCGTACTCTGCCAGGTCTCTGGTGATCGTGGAGAGCCCGCGCTCTCTGGGGGGCCTGCGCATGATCCCCCTCGTGCGCTTCCTGATCCCTTTCGAGCTCTTTACCATGCTTCACACCTCGGTGCCTCAGCTACGGAGATCACATCCAGGCTCCTGACGGTGCACCGCACTCCGAGCGCCTCCGAGAGGCTCGGGTGGGTGCGTCCATCATCACCCGTGATCATCTCCTTTATGTACGTCCCTGCCTCAGCGGTGATGAGGAGCGTCACCCCTTCATCGTCGTACCGCTCGACCACCATCCCACGTATCATCCTGTGACGGCTCATGTCTGCCCTGCGGTGAGCGACGCGCCGGGGGGTCTGCTGGACGATCCGGCTCCCATGCAATGTATTAACTCCTTCTTTAAGTTTTTCCTCGCTCACCTTTGGTTCGAGGGCGACGAGCACCCTGTAGACCTTGTCCGAGCGTGCTTCCTTGATCCTTCTTACCTCGGAGGAGGTCGTGAGCATCAGCATCGAGACATCCACCCCCTCGCCAGATCCGTTGATCTGCCTCTCCACCCCTGCAAGGTCTATGGAGCGCCTGTGCGGCTCTTTCATCTCTATGATGAACGGCCTGCCTGTGCCGAGCATGCGGGCGTCGATATCTTCCCTGCCCATCCCATGAAAGGCATGGGCGCTCGCCATCGTCAGCGGCATCAACCTGGCAGCGATGATCTCCTCCACGCTGGTCTCGTACATCTTTCCCTTACCCCCGCAGTGCGGACAGCCAGCACCTCTGCACATCTTGCATGGCCAGCGCGTCTGCGGGATCCCCCTGCGCGTCTTCCTGTATCTTCCTTTGATGAAGAGCGATGCCACCTGAACATCCACTGTCTCATAGACGGTATCCACGACGATGGTGAGGTCCGGGCGCTCGAAGTCCACGCTCTTTCCAGTGAGCTGCCCAACCGCCTTGCCCAGCTCTCTGTTGAACTCTGCCTTGATCGGTTCGTGGTGCTCTGTCCTTGCCAGCGACCACAGACGCTCCTCCGCCTCCAGCTGGACAGGGTCGAAGCGGGAACCGATGAGGAACGTGGAGTGCTCCCATGGTGCTATGGCATCGAGCACCAGGCGCACGTACGTGTCCATCTTGAGAAAGATCCCGCGACAGACAGTGCATGCTGCATCGCTTGCTACCTGGTAAGCTAGGAATGTGGTGACCTCAGCACCGCGCGCAGGGTTGGTGAGCCCGCGCCCTACCTTTGCGAACGCCCTTCCAAGGCATCTGCGGCACACCCCCTCCACTTCCGCGAGCCCCTCGCGGTTGATTGAGAGGGATGCCTCTCGAAGCAGCTCGGAAAAATCTGCCATCGGAGCACACCGCTCAGCTACTTCTTGAGAAAGATCTCGATCGATGAAACGTTGGAGACCCGGCCACCCTCGCCCTGCAGCTGTTCGGTCGCTATCTTGACATCCTTGACCTTCACGTCCTGGACGAACCTGTTCCTGACGATCTCAGCCACATCCACCGCTGTGCTGATCGACCTCCCGCGGGCTTTGATGATGACCTCCTTGGAGCCCGTGTTGAACTGGGTAGCCACTGCTAGCACGTAGTTCATCGTCGGCTTCTTTCCGATGAAGACCGTGTTGTCCTCTGCCATGTGAATCACTTCCTTTGGCGCGGTGAGCCGGATAAGAGAGGATGTAGTATAAATAGTTAGCTCTGTCAGATATATATTTATCCTTGCATCTCAAAGCGCTGGGAGAGGAGAGCGTAGAGATCACCACAAAATCCTGTGTAAAACAAGCGATGGTTTCCCTGTCTTTATGAGCAGACTGCCTCTTGTATCTAGCAAGGAGCTCGTTAAGGCGCTTTGTGGGCTGCTGTTACGTCAGGGATCAAAGGTGCAGCCATATCCATCTGAGACACCCCTGTAGAATGCCCTTAACAATACCGAACCACGATGAGATATCTAGAGGTACGTTGAAGGCTATATTAAGGGATGCGGGCATCAGCGCTGGGGAGTTATTGGAGGTTTTATAAGGTCCTGCTATGATCTGGTAGTGAGGCTGCGGAACGACGAACCACACATACAGGAAGCTCGACACAAAATACATAAATGGGGAGTTGCCTCTCGCCCCCTACCCGCAACTGAGAAGCAGGTATTCGCCCAGGACTGATCCGCAGGAGAAAGGCGATCTCGATGTTGCCTGTCGATAGCAAGGCTTTTAGGCCGCTGCTCTCCAAGGATCGACCAGTGCCCCGGTAGTGTAGCGGTCTATCATCCAAGCCTGTCGAGCTTGGGACTCGGGTCCGAATCCCGACCGGGGCGCTTCTCTTCTATATTGCTGCGAAGCGCGCCCTTTGATGGGAGATTGATGAGAGCGGTCTGGAGCTCGCATGAGTATATGATCGCAGATTGATCTCATGCTCGCTCCCGACCGGGGCGCTTCCTCTTCTGTATCTGGTTGGTGTGTGATGGGAGCGGTCTTATGTCCCATGAGTATATGATCGCAGATTGATCTCATGGTCGCTCCCGACCGGGGCGCTTCTCTTCTATATTGCTGCGAAGCGCGCCCTTTGCTGGGAGATTGATGTGTACGGTCTGGAGGTCGCACGAGCTTTCGCTTTCAGATTGTTTCCTCGTGCTCCCTCCCGACCGGGGCGCTTCTCTGATGCTAAGCGTTTCTGTAGTGGTCTACGAGCGCTTCGAGCTTCAGTGTCTTCTGCTCACCGGTGCGCATGTCCCTGATGGTGGCGCAGTGGGATGCCAGATCGCGCTCGCCCATGATCACAGACGTCCTTGCGCTTGTGGCGCTCGCGTACTCCAGAGCTTTGGAGAGGCTCCTGCCCATCATCTCTATGTCCACCGAGACCCCTGCGCTGCGCAGCTCAGACAGGAGTTCGAGCGCCTTCTCCACCGCCTTCGGACCCACGGGGATGATGTATGCTGAGACCCCATGCCTTGGAAAGGGGAACTCCTGGCGCTCCAATCCCAGCACTATGCGGTCGATCCCCATTGCGAACCCTGTAGATTGAACAGGTCTGCCGCCGAACACCTCTGTAAGCGCATAGGAGCCCCCGCCGCACACCTGCTTCTCCGCCCCCAGGGCGGGCGCATCGATCTCGAAGACCATCCCTGTGTAATAGTCTAAGCCCCGCACGACACCTAAATCGATGGTGGGCTGTGAGACCCTCATGTGACTCAGGCGCTCGAAGAGCGCAGAGAGGTACTCCATCCCGGCGCTGTGCCCGATCAGGGGTTTCACCTCCCCAAGTGTCTCGATCCCTCCTTGAGTCGTCACCAGGGTCTCGAACCTCTCGGAGCTATTTTCATTTCCATGGTGGGAGAGGAGCTGTCTCAGGGTGTTAAAGTCCCTCTTGTCCAGTGCATGAAGCGCCCTGGGCCATTCAGCCTCAGGCACCCCGGCATCTCTCAGCATATCCCTGGCGATCGCGATATGTCCGATGCGCACGACGAACCCACTCAAGCCCAGGCCATGCAAGGCGGCACATGACAGTGCGATAATCTCCGCATCCGCCTCCAGGAGGGGTGCGCCGAGCACCTCTGCACCGAACTGAAAGAACTCCCTGAGCCTGCCGCTCTGCGGGCGCTCGTACCTGAAGCAGTTGGAGATGTAAAAGACCTTGATAGGCTTCGGGGCATGGGACATCTCGTTCAGGTACATCCGCACTATGGAGGCGGTGATCTCAGGTCTGAGGGAGATCTCCCTCCCGCCCTTGTCATGGAACGAGTACATCTCCTCCACTATCCCCTGACCCGACCTGGCGGTGAAGAGCTCGGTGTGCTCGAAGGTAGGGGTCCTTACCTCGCGGAACCCGAAGAGATCAGCGGTGCGCCTCAGCCCTTCTTCCACGAAGCTGTATTTTTCCATCTCCTGCGGCAGGAGGTCGCGTGTGCCCCTCGGGCGCTGAAATCTGCTCACGAAAGCCCATACGCACCACTGATAAAATACCTTGCCATCGGTGTAAAAGTGTGTAGGTTCATGACATTTGTCCCCTTCCCAAACGGAAGGGTGACGCTTGATGGACAAACGAGAAATTCGGCTGAAGGCAATACAGCTTAGAGTACGAGCCCACTGGTCCTACTCACAGATCCAGA
>JBFMEL010000109.1:0-6588 GCA_040753455.1 Thermoplasmatota archaeon
TTCCTGATATCCAACAACACCTTCCCCAGCATCCTCAAGTTCGCCCAGCGCATAAGGGATACGACCTCTGTGAGCGGCGGCATCTTCTTGATCTCTGTGGACCCGTCCACGCTGGACCCCATCGACTACAGCAATCTGAAATCTGAGTTCACGGTGTACGGCGCATGAGCCGCCCATGGGCTGACCGCAGGATGCCAGAAATTTTACCGCGCCACTGCCTTTGGATCGGCATCTCCAAGTGGACAGAGTGCCATGATCTCCCCTCAGGCGGCGGAGCGCGCTGCCTTCTCTATGGTGGCGATCCTGTTTTGCATCTCGCGCTTCAGTTTTGCCAGCACAGCATCGATGGGGGGCAGGTAGTAGCGGTATGAGAGCCGCTTTGCCTTTGTGACCGCCACCTCGCGCGCCAGCAGCCCCTTGCTCAACAGGGGGGCGAGGTGTTTCCTCACGCTGCGCTCGGAGAGCCTGAGCCTCTCTGCTATCTCACGCACTGAGAGCTTCTCGCGGACCTCTGCGCAGAGGACGAGGATCGCCTTTGCGGTCCTGTGCAGATGCAGCATCCCCGAGAGCATCTGGACGAGCTTTGCGCTCCAGATCGGAGAGGGAGTGTGTGCCATTGCCAGCAGGTATTGGGGATCGTTATATATGAATTTTTCTGTTCATACATGAGACCCGAAAGCTTCATATCGAAAGATGCAATCCCCGCCTGATACGATGCAGCCTGAAGCTCCTCCGGGAGGGGGGTACGAGATCGTCCTCACCGCATCGAGGGCAGAGATGAGCGACTACGGACAGGACCCCTTCCTCGCGTTCTACTGCACGTTCCCCCATGGTCTCTTCCCCCGCGCCTGGGAGAAGAAGTACTATGAAAAGGGTGCGATCAGGAACCCGGACGGCTCAGCGAAGTACGCCTTGTACAGCTTGCGCAAGATCGAGGCGTTGCTGAAGAACACCCTTGGGAAAGACAGGGTGGTGGTCTGCTATCCCCAGGACATCGAGAGGTTCGTGGGTCCGAGGACCAAGATCATCGGCATATCCTCGATGGACCCAGTATCCCTGGCATACGTCTCCACCACCTACAACTCCATCATCGGGCTGGGGGGCGACGGGCTCAATGCCGCGGAGTTCCGCAGGATGATCGAGTTGCCAGTCCTCAAGCGGTTCAGGGGCAAGGTGATCCTTGGGGGCGCCGGGGTGTGGCAGGTGAACGAGGCGGGGCTGAGGGCGCAGCTCGGGATCGATGTGCTGTTCCATGGCATGGCTGAGGGCGAGCTTGTGCCCCTGGTGAAGCGCATACTTGAGGGGGCGGAGGTGCCCGCAGATATTTACGCTAGCGTTCCAGACCACACCAATATCCCTCTCATCCAAGGTGGAGCAACGTACGGCATGGTGGAGATTACCAGGGGATGCGGCAGGGGATGCGCCTTCTGCACGCCAACGATGCGCAAGCGGTATGATATCCCGATAGAGAGAATAGTGGAAGAGGTGAGGCTGAACGTGCGCGAGGGCTGCGAGATGGCGTTTCTAGCGACGGAGGACATCTTCCTCTACGGCTGCCAGCCCAGGTTCATCCCTGACAAGCAGAGGCTCAGGCGCATGCTGGAGGCTGTGGCGGGCGTTCCTGGATTGAAATACATACAGATCGCGCATGCAGCCCTCGCCCCGATCGTCTATGATCCGAGCGTGCTGGAGGAGATCACCCCTGTCCTGATCGAGAAGACGCGGTGGGGACCGCACTACAAGCGCACTTACAAGCAGAGGTTCATCACAGTGGAGGTGGGCGTGGAGACAGGCTCCGCAAGGCTGATGAACGCCTCGATGAGGGGCAAAGCCCTGCCGTTCAAGGCGGATGCATGGCGCGAGATCGTGGTCAGGGGGTTCGGGAACATGAACGATTACGATTGGTGGCCCCTGGCAACCCTGATGACCGGGCTGCCTGGGGAGACAGAGGAGGACATCGTTCAAACCCTGGAGCTGATCGACGACCTGAAGGGCACTAAGAGCTTCCTCACCCCCCTGCTGTTCATACCGATCGAAGAGGCGACCCTCTCAGGCGCGAAGCGCGTGGACCTGGACAAGCTCTCCGAACTGCAGTGGGAGTTCATCGCGATGTGCTGGAGGCACAACATAGAGTTCTGGGCAAGGGAGGACAAGTGGTGGCTCCACCCCCTGCTCTTCAGCACCTACTGGCTCTATACAAGGTGGCGCCATGGAAGGAGGTCCTGGCGACCTGCGATGCGCATGCTTGGCTTCCCCGAGCGGCTGGTGGGCGCTGGAATAAGAAAGCGCTGCGACCCCTCATACTGCAACGACCCGCCACTCCAGACCGTGAGCGGCATCCCTATGAGCCCCCAGGAGTTCTTCGCAGCCTTGGAAGACCGAGATGGATCCGGCTGGGAGCGGTGAGCGCCCTTTCCCGTCTTTACCGCTCCATGACCCGCTTGACGTTCTTTTCGTATAGTTCCTTGGATATCCTGCCTTCCTCGTATGCCTTCTTTATTTTTTCCAGGCGCTCGGCCTTCACAGGGTCCAGCACGCCAGGCTTTGATTCCACAGTCGGGGGGGAGGGTGCTGGTTCCATCTCCTCTGGGGGCGGAATCTCCTCTTCCTTTACCTCCACTGGTGCAACCTCTGTTGGAGGTATCTCAGCCTTCTCTGCGGGTGCCTTTTCTTTTGGCACCGCCTCTGGAGCAACCTCTGTTGGCGGCACCTCAGCCCCCTCTGGAACCGCTTCCTCAGGTGGAGTGGGCGCCATCCCTTCAACCTCTGGCAATTCCTCTGGGATCGCTTCCTCAGGCGGGATGGGTGGCAGCTCCTCAGCAGCCGCTGGGATCTCCTCAGGTATTGCTTCCTCGGATGGCTCGGCTATGGGTTTCCTGATGAAGAACACCACCAGCGCGCCGACCAGCAGCCCGATGATCAGCAGCGCCACGAGCAGGGCTATGACCGCGTAGTTCGTGCCGATCTCAGGCTCGTAGGCAACGGTCAGGCGCTTCTCGGCGATGTTCCCTGCGCGGTCCCTGCTCTGCACCACGATGGTATTCACCCCATAGCTGAGCGCTACCACATCGGAAAAGGATGTGCCGTTGAGCATCACATGCTTTCCGTTGATGGAGACCGTGGCATTTGCTTCTGTTGAGCCGGTGATCGTGATCGTGGGGGCGCTCACACTGCTCCCGATAGGCTCTATGGTGATCTCTGGGACGATGGTGTCCCTGGTCACGCTGCACGTTGTATTCACGCGGTTGCCAGCGAGGTCTGTGAACACTATCTCGAAGGTGTTCAGCCCCTCATGCAGGGCGTGCGTGGAGGAGAATGTGAGGTCGCTCATTAGGTCTATGTCCTTCCCGTCTATCACCACGCTGCCTTCCTTATTCACCTTACCCGCGAGCCTGGCAGAATCCTGGTTGGTCACGGACGATCCCTCGACCCTTGCCTCGATGATCTGCGCCTCCTCTGTATCATAATAAATGCTGCGCACTACCGTGGTCTTGTGCCCTGCAGCGTCAATCGCTGTGCAGCGCACCTCGTTCAGACCTGCGAAGAGATCAATGTCTGCGGCGAACGTGCCGTCCGAGGCGATCTCCGGGGATACTGCTACGGAACCGAGGTAGATCTCCAGGGTCGCCCCGCGTTCGACCTGCCCCCTTACCTTGCAGGTGGAGGATATGGTGTACAGCACCTCGGTGGAGGGATCTGTGATGCTCAGTGATGGTGCGACCGTATCCACGGTGAAAGACCACTCCGCCCCAACTACATTGCCTGCGAGGTCTTTGCCATAAGCTTTGACCACATGTGCACCCTCGGAGAGCGCCACGGGTGGGGTATAGATGATCGTGCCCCCCCAATACCCTTCGATCTCGTTCTCCTTGGTCAGAGGGA
This sequence comes from Thermoplasmatota archaeon, assembly GCA_040753455.1. Classification (GTDB taxonomy): domain Archaea; phylum Thermoplasmatota; class Thermoplasmata; order SG8-5; family JACRNV01; genus JBFMEL01. The sequence continues at coordinate 3,883 of JBFMEL010000109.1, forward strand.
CGGAAATCGATGCAATACTTGTCACATCCACATCATCTACACTAATCCTGAGAGAAGATTGCCTAATCTCTCCTCGATCCCAATCGGAGAAAGCTGCGCTGATGGTGGGGTGCGTATCTGATGTCACCGCACCAAGCTGGGGAGTTACACCTTCTACAGTGGGTGGGGTGAAATCGAACGCAAGATCAATTGGCATCAAGAAGCACATGGGGCCGTTCCCAGGCCCTATGTACATTGCGCCCATGAGCGGCACACCTTCTTTCACTCCTGCAAGGTCCCAAGAGATCTCTATCTCCCCTTTAGCAAATGCAGGCAGCGGCGTATCTGAGGTGAATTTGTTCACTTCCTCGGGACTAGTATCTGTTCCTATTCCTTCAACAGCGAAGCCGAGACCTTGAACTGTGGTAATGTCAATATCATAATGGGCAGGGACTTGCTTCAATGTGAACCCGTAGACCCGTATGATATAATTTCCATCTTTCGGAGCGATGAGTTTCACATGCTCATCTGCGTCGCCATCAGCATCGAATGCCACGAACTCTTCATCTTGGGTGATTCCATCGCCGTTCTCGTCTAAGAATATTCCCAGATCGAGATCCGGCGCGTCCTCATGACCGTAAATGTGCACATCGAAAATCAGGCAGTCCTTTAATGTGACATAGAGCGAAGTATTTCCTGAGGCTAGCTGCTCTTGAAATGTCCGAAAATGACTCCAATCCGGGTCGTCCTGGTATACTAACATGTCCGTGTACCTCACCGGTGCTGACGGTCCCGCTGCCACACCGCTGAGTTGCCCCTCCCAGTCGAGGCTTGACAAAACCCTAACATTGTAGCTTCCGCTCAACTTGTTTGACACAACGTTGATGGCGCTCGTGCTGATACGAACATTACCTACTTGCCCTTGAACGCTCTCAAAGCTGGAGGCGCTCATCAAGACTGAGTGTAGTCCAATTACGTTCAGCCCTGGCGAAAGGGAAGAGATAGAGTATTCATGTGGCCCACCAGTGGCTGTGAAAAAGGACGCAGTCTCAGTGCTTCCACCACTGTTCTGCAAAACATAGGGGCCATATCTCTCTGGTGGGAAGTCATATTCCCCACTCGCCATCTTTGTTAAAGGTTCCGGTCCGAATGTAACTACATCCACATCTGCAAGAGGAGAATCCCACGTGAGGTTTACAAAGAATTTTGTAAGTGGGTCTCTATTGAGACCTCCATCGGGGATCTCCACGTAGTAAAATCTCCAGTCCCCGCCACCGAACACAGCGTCTGTACTGAACAATCTCTTCCCACCGTCCCTATAAGTATAATCCGCAGTAATGGAATCGCCCGGACTTAAGCCGGTGAAGTGATAGAATGCATGGATACTATCTCCTGTGGTTACAGTCCAATTGTTTAGCGTCACGATGCCGTTTTCCTTGTCGATAGTATAATTGTATTTACCTGGCTTGTTGTTGGGAAGCATAATCTTCCATATCCCAATGGTTCCATCCCAGATGTAAAGGGTACAGTTGAATACCCGGTTGTAGTGGAGGGAGAAGGTAGAAGTGGTTGTTGTGGGAATAAATGTTTCATTAACAACCTCGGAAAGGAGATTGAAAGTGATCTCTCCTGTGATCTTATTTATGCTGTAATGTCCATAAGAATAGTCCGCCTCGATAGTCCCCAGGCCGATGGGGCTCCCGAATGATATATTGCCTGTTTTAAGGTCAATTTTATACAATGTCTCACTAACAAGTACTCCATTTTTATAGATTTTATATGACTGTGGAACGATGTATTGGTGATGAAGCCGTACGGTCTTTATCGTTGGGTCAAAATAACTGTAATCCGCAGTGATACGGGCGCCGGGAACCAAATCGTCAGTGCAGTAGGTGTAAGAGGCATATATTTGGTCATCTGCATCCAATGACCAGGCCAGAAGAGTTACGGCACCTGTCGTGCAGTTGATGGAATAGTTAAAGTTGCCTGTCTGGTTTGTGTTATTCATTAATATCCAATTTCCCGATCGGTTGAGATGCAAAACCACCCCGATATTAATTATATTTTCATGCGATAGGGTGAAGGTGGTTTGACCCGACGTTGCAGCCTTTACAACGGTCTCATTAGTCACGTTCTCAGGACTGAAGAATAGCTCGCCAGTAGTGAGGTTTATTATGTAATCTGTAGTCCAGTTGTCATATTCCTCTCCAATCACAGCACCGCTCAGCAATGTACCATTTAGGTAAATGGAGTAGGAGCCTGCGGCAATATCCTCGGTTGCGCTCCTCCCGTGGGCAAGGAAGGCAGAGGTCTCACCGCCAACCGCCTCGAGGACATTCTCACCGACCACCCTGTTCGTATTGTTGAGCACTAGTTCGCGCGTTGCTTTTCCATATTCTCCCAATATCTCGCCATTCTTATACACCTTATAAGAGTCTTCTACAATGTTATTGTAGGCAAGCCAGGCTGAAATTTCACCGCCCTCTGCCTCGAACACATCCTCGTTTGTCACAGTATATCTGTTAGTTCCTCCAAAGTCGAACTTCGGGCTATCAGCTGCCACATGGAGGACAATCGGTATAGTTGTCCTCTTCCCAAGCATATAGGTTGCCGTGATGCTCTCCCCGCGAGATAATGGTTCCGTAAAGGATATTTTGCCGGACGTAGTGTCCACGCGATATGTGTAGTATGAATAGCCTGCACTGATCTTATCACCTTTCGACAGTG
>JBFMEL010000110.1:0-6168 GCA_040753455.1 Thermoplasmatota archaeon
CCCCTGCGTCTGGAGGGACGAACACCGATCGAGGCTAGGATATCCTTAGGCGAGGACATGAAACTCTATCACCCCGTGGTATCTAATACTTGCCCATCGCCCAAGATATGAACCAGAGGCGTCCCTGCCTCAGCAGGACGAAAATCTGCTCCACCTGCCAGGTTTTCTAGTCTCTGCGATGTTGTATATCTCGAGGCGAGGAGATGCCCTTTTTCACTCAGAAGATGTGCTCCCATTGACCTCCTATATGTCCAGATAGGAGCGCATGAAACACGAGTTCGCAGAGACTGTTTTCGAAGCAAGTTATATATGCGCGCCCTGGTATTCCTTGCTCTCCATACGGCCGGGATGGGGTAGTGGTTATCCTAAGGGACTGTGGATCCCTCGACCCGGGTTCAAATCCCGGTCCCGGCCCTCGTTGTTAGATTGATGGGAGCGTGATTGCTGAGATACGACGCATCCAGTATGTTGAGAGTTTGATTGGGATGCGGCTGGATAGGCGAGAGGACGAATCTGCATATACATCTCGCCTATCCCGGCCCCCTGCCCTAGATCTGGGATGCATCCGTGTATGGGACAGGACGGTTACGCATCTACATGTCCCCTGTCCCAATCTCCGCATACTTTCTGCATCTATCCACATTTCTGAGATACGACGCATCCATCTTGCTGATAGGTTGTTTGGGATGCGTCTGGACAGGGGACAGGATGGTATATTGCCTCTACATGTCCCCTGTCCCGGCCCCCTATGCTAGAGCAGGGATGCGCTGGATCCGTCATGCTGATCGCCCCACTTGATGGTTTCAGATATTCACCCCTCAACGATGCTCCTCTCCATGGGGAACTGATGATAGCTCCCGCTATTCACCGCCGAAGAAGCCCCTCAGCATCGGGTGCATCTCCATCATCTGCTCCCTGCCTATCGCCTCATAGGTCTGGATCATGATCCCCACGGCCAGGAGCACGCCGGTGCCGCTGGTGTTCCCCACCGTGCCCAGGAGGTCTGCGAACGCCGCAAGGGCGCCGACGATCGCGCCGCTCAGCACCGTGACTGCTGGGATGTAGCGCTCCAGCACGCGCTTCAGCACCCTCGGGTCCCGCCTGAACCCTGGGATCTGCATCCCGCTGTGCTGTATCTGCTCTGCCACGGACTCTGGACCCATTCCAGTGGTCTCGATCCAGAACTTGGCGAAGAATACCGAGCCTATGATCATCACCCCCAGGTAGGCAAAGATGCGTATCGTCACCTGCAGGAGCGTTTTGCCCTCGGGTATGTACGCACTGCTGAAGAAGGGCAGGAGCCAGTCCCCCAGACCGTTGATCGAGGTGAGGTACCAAGCGAGCCCTCCTGCGGGGCGAGACGGATCATCGAGGTAGTAGCCGAAATAGGGTGCTATCGAATATGGGCCCTCCTTGCCCAAGATCGGCAGGTGCATGAAGAAATCGTTGGACCAGAAGAGCATCGCGAACATGCTGACGTTCGCGAGCAGCGCAGCAATCAGAATCACAGGGATGTTCGATGCGTATATCAGGCGGATCGGATAGCGCCCTCTGGCGCCTCGCACGCCTTCATGCGCCAGTGGGAGCTCCACCCTGCACGACTCTGCATACGCTACGAAGATGAAGATGATGACCGTGCTCACCAGGGCGATCACTGGGTTGGGAGGATAGACGAGGATGCGCTCGTACCCTCCTCCTGTCAGATCCTGGGCTGAGAACTCGCTGTAGTAGTAGATCGTCTTGGGGATCGTGCCGCTGGGCGGGTTGTCTATGGTCATGGGACCAGCATCCACAGGCATCCAGTTCAAGGTGCCGGTGAATATGGCTTCTGCCACCCCAGCTGCGATGAAGAGCGATATCCCGGAGCCTATGCCCCACTTCGAGACCACCTCGTCCATGAGGAAGACCAGGTATGATCCGAAGCAGAGCTGGAGGACGATGAAGAACTTCGCTAAGATATCGCCATGTCCTGGGGAAGCCGCGTTCAGGTTCGCTACGAACGTGCTGGAGGGCTGCAGGTATCCATAGACCTGCGGCACCGCCTCCACCACTATCATGATGATGACCAGGAGCTTCTGCACGCTCTGATACACTGCCTTGTCTTCATCCTTTTTCAAATCCAGCTTGATGATCTTCGCACCGACGAAGAGCTGCATGATGATCGAACCTGTGACGATGGGCCCGATCCCGAGATGCATGAGAGATCCTTGGGCACCAGCCATGATCGCCCTGTATGCTGCGAAGAGGTCCACGGTCTCCTCCTGATCCAGACCGTATATCATCACGTTCGTCAGGACGAAGTAGAGGATCAGTATCAGGATGAGCCAGATCATCTTCGTCCTGAAGTGCACGTGCTCATCAGGCTTCTTCACCGATGGCAGCCTGGATGCCACTGCATGGAGTCCGTAGAGCTTGCTCCCCTCACCGGCGTACGAGAGCATGAGGAAGGCGAAGAAGAAGATGAACCCTATCACGATCCCCATGATGTACAGCCCGATAGCGTCGGGCTGGACGATCGTGTTGTACGCCACCATCGCGAGCACATACACGATGATGAGCGGGATCGCCACGAAGTAGTTCCGCTTCGCACCCTCTTCTGGCAGCTCCTCAGGCATCAGGATCACTCGCTCTTCTCAGTCTCCCCTTCTAATATCTTCACAGCCCCACCGGCTGCCTCTACTTTCTCTACAGCCCGCTTGCTCGCCATGCTCACGGTGATGCGCAAGGCTTGCGTGATCCTTCCTGCGCCGAGGAGCTTTCGGACGCCCAGCGCGCCCAGATCCACCTCCACAGCACCCTCTACATCCTTCGCAAGCCCTTCGGCGATGAGCCTGGGGATCGCCTCGCCCAGCGCGCCCAGATTCATCTCTCTGCCCCTCTCTATACTCACCCCGTGGCGCACGAAGCCGTGCATCCCGAAGTGGTCGGGCATGTACTTTATCATCTGCATGACCTTGTGCTTGTGCAGTCCCGCCAGCCCTCTGCCGCCGCGTTTCCCGGCACCCCTGCCCGCCTTCTTACCGCGACCATGGGTGCGGCTGCCTCTGAACCTGCTGGTCCTGCTCGGCATCAATCCTCACCCCCAGGTCCGAGCATGCGCAGGAGCAGCTCGTTGATCCCCTTCCCCCTGTATCCCAGTGCCCCGCCTGCCCGAAAGGAGCGCTTGATCCCTTCGTATCCACCTCTTGGAGGATGCAGTCTGAGCACAGGCTTTGCCCCCTTTATTTGGGCGAGGATGGCATCACCCTTCGCAATCGCCGTGCCCAGAGCCCTGACATCGTTGTATGGGGTACAGCGAGACACCACCTCGTCGGTGATCCTTGCGCCATCGAGCTCCCCTCGCTCGCTGAGGAGGAGCGCCAAGGTGCTGGCGCTCACCTCTCCCCAGGTGATGTAATCCTTGGCTTTCTGCAGCATCCCCTTATATGGAGGCGTCTCAGGCACCAAGATGCAGTGGTTGATCCTGTGCAGCCTGAGCTGCCGCAGCGTCTCCTTGATATCTGGCTTGACGTTCACATCGCTCCGCACGCGGACCACGGCGTATGTCATCATCCCTCCCCCTCTTCTTCTGCTGTTACAGGCTCCTCCTCTGGTTCCTCGATCTCCTCTTCCTCGAGCTTCTTCGTGAGCATGCGCTCGACAGCCTTCACCTTCTCCTTGATCCGCTCCTCTCTCCGCGTGCGTTCAAGTATCCTGGCTACAGTCTCTGGATCGAGGGATATCTCCTGCACCTCCACGGGCCCAGAGATGATCTTCAGGCGCATCTCCATCTCCTTCGGAACCCGCACGCGGGAGGTCTGCCGCAGCGCATCGAACGATGCGAGGGCATAGTTCACAGTGGTCTTGGTGTGTCCCTTCGAGAAGCCCCAGGCATCCTTTACGCCCCCCATGCGCAGGATGTGCTTCGGGAGGTCCGCGACCGCCAGGCCGACGCCCCTGGGCGCAGGTCTGAACATGACCTCCACCGAGCCTGCCTTCCCCGTGACCTGGAAGGGCAGGGTATGCGGGTGGCCGCAGCCGCACTCCCAGGAACCGCAGCCGCGGCGCAGCTCGACGATATTCAGCTTCGCGTGGTCTATCGCCTTGCGTATCGCGGGTCCCACCTCCTTGCCCTTGGCACGTCCGATTCCTACGAACCCATCTCCATTGCCCACGACCACAGTGATCGCGAACCTCACCCTCCTGCCCGAATCTGTCATCCGCTGCACCATGTTCACGTCCAGCACCTCGTCCTCCATGTTCGGGAGCAGGATGTCCACGATCTCAGGCTCGCGGAGCCTCAAGCGGGTCCTGAGCGCTGCGCTCATTGTGGATATTTTGCCCTGCGCCACCAGCCCGCCCAGGACGGTCTTGGGTAGCCACTCGCCGATCTGTCTGCCCTCCTCTCTGTCCCTCGGCATCTCACAGCACCTCCTCTATGCGGGACCTCGTCTCCTCGATCGCGCTCGTTCCTGCCTTAGTGGCTGAGGCAAGGCGCTCGTCGCTGGGCAGCACCTCGGGATCATGGGGCATCTCGATCCCTGCATCCAGGAGCCCTCTGAGGGCTGCGAAGACCACCCCGCCCTTCGTCGGGGTCTGGAGCCCTATGTCCAGCACTGCGCTGGATATCCCTTTCTTCACCGCCCTTTTCCCCGCGAGGTAGCCCGCGAGGTAGCTTGCGGTGGTGCTGCTGCACCCAGCTTTCCAACCAAGGGTTGGCAGTTCCCTGCTGCTGGACGCTGCAAGCACCCTGTCCCCTCCAGGACCGTTGGCAACGAACTGCACCGTGACGTACTTGAGGGAGCGGCGCACCACAGCCCTGGGCTTTCCGGACCTGAGGAGCGACTTGCGCCTTCGGTAGTCGGTCTTGCCCTCGCGCCTGCGCCTCATCGGCACTCTATATGTGGGACTTGCCATCCTACGCCTCCTTCAGATATCCCTGCATCCTCAGCTGCGTCTCGAGATGCGCCTTGCTCTTGAACACCCCGCCCTTCGCCTGCAGGTAGAACTGGCGGTAGACCCTGGTGCTGATCTTGCCTGAGTCACGGAGTTCCCTCAGCATCGCCCTTATCGGCCTGATCTTCTGGATCCACTGCCGCTTCTTCGGCGTGCGCGCGTGCTTCGCGCCCCTGCGGCTGCCCTGCCCGCGCCTGCGTCCGCTCTGTTTCTGCAGCCTTCGATAGTTGATCCTGCCCCTGGAAGTCCCTTTCTCCGGCAGAGCCTGTATGGCACCGGCGTTGATCATCGTCCTGATGTCGGTGCGCGTCGCGGATTTAGCAACATCCTCCCTGCGCTCTGGGTCTATCCACACACGGTGCTCGCCGCACTTCAGGAGTTTGGCAGCCAGCCTTCTCTGGTACCGCATGTCCATCACAGATCCCCCCTGTTCAATACCCTGATCCCCTTCTCATCCGCTGCAGCTACGATCTCCCTGCGCTTCTTAGTGCCCACCCCATGGGCGATCCGCGCGGCGTGAACCTTGGGATTCAGGGCTGCGAGCTCCTTTGGATTGTGCACGAGGATCTCCTCAAATCCCGAGGGATGGAGACCGCGCGCGGCCGCTGGAGAGCGGTATCCTATCGAGACCACCGGCGGGCGGTAGGCGAAGTGCCTTCGCATCTTGGAGTGCAGCCCCCTAGGTCTGCGCCATCCGTCCCCCAGGCGCCTGTACCTGAACCACTCCTGCCTGCGGAAATTGGGTCTCTGTCGGGATGCACGGTGCTTGAGTGCCAGAGCCCTGCGAACGTCCTGGGAGAGATCGGGCTTGAGCTTTGGGATGTGGGCTGCCTCGACTATTTCTGCCTCCTCCTCCCCCTCTGCCTCCATGGGCTCGGCTGCCTCGCTGCCTTCCATCTCCCCCTCCCCCTCCTCTTCCGCCGCCATATCCCCTTCTGCCTCCATGGGCTCGATCCCTGTCTCCGCGCCCTTCGGTACCTCTTCGGACCTTGGTACCTCCTTGGTTTCTTCCTCGGGCTCGATCCCTGTCTCTGCGCCCTTCGGTACCTCTTCGGACCCTGGTACCTCCTTGGTTTCTTCCTCGGGCTCGATCCCTGTCTCTGCGCCCTTCGGTACCTCCTCGGACCCTGTGATCTCCTCAGGCGCCTCTGCATCCTCTTCCATCGTTTCCTGCACCCTCTCCTCCACCTCTGGTCTTTCTTCGGGCACATCGTTCGGATCAGGCTCTACAGC
>JBFMEL010000111.1:0-6072 GCA_040753455.1 Thermoplasmatota archaeon
TGGTGCTCGATCTTCTCCTCCGGGCTGAGTTGGTGCGCCGGGAGGTGCTCTGCCTCTACCTTCTGCTTTGCTTCTTCCTCCTTGAGTTCAGCCTCGAACCTCGCCAGGGATTCCTTGTACAAGCCCTCGCTGATCTTGCCCTCGGCACGCACTTTGGCGAGGTGCTCGATCTTCTCCTCTGCGCTGAGGTGGTGCGGCGGGAGGTGCTCGTGCCCGAACTCTGCTGGTGCTTCCTCAACCTCTGCTTCGATCTCTTCTTCAGCCTCTGGCTCTTCCTCGGGCTTCGCCTCTTCCTCTTCAACCTCGCGCTTCACCGCAGGCTCGGCGCGCAGACCCCAAGCATATATCGAGATCAGCCCTATGCAGTATGGGACCATCGATACAACATGACCCTGGGGCTCCAGATAGCCGATCCCAGGATATGGATTTTGAATCCCCAATATGTATAACTGCACGATGTTGAGCCTGAGCCCTATCACACCCCCCAACCCGATCAGCGCGAGGATGACCCCCAAGAATAGAAGCCAGTACCTGCCGACGAACCCTTTTTCAACCTTCTTCTCCTCGATGGGCGCGCTCTTCTCCTCTTCCGGCGCTGGTTCCGCTTCCCCCTCATCCTGAGCTGTTTCGGGCTGGGCGCTGGCTTCTTCGTCAGTGGTCTCATCCTCCTCCGCAGGCTGCTCAACCTCTTCCTCTGCCTTCTTTTTAGCCCTGCTCTTCTTACCCAAGGAGATCCCTCCTCTTCTTCAGCCTCAAGAGCGCGAGCGGCGCGAAGATCCCTACAGCAAGAGGGATGAGGTACAGGTCAAACTCTGGGATCGGTTGCAGGGGGACTATGTCCTCGTAGTTCCAGTTATTCCTCAGGAACGATTGGGTGGCGTTCGCCTTCGTGTGGTTCACGTTCATGTCCTCAGTGTTGTTGCTCGCAGCTCCGACCTTCGTATAGCTCCCGACCACCGTCGTCTGGTTCTTGACGATCGTTTTGTTTATCGCGAAATCGATGTTCCAAGCCCCGCTATCGGTGTTGTTCTCCACAGCGCCATCGCCATCCCCGGAGCCCAACGTCTCGGTGTTGTTGAATGTCCAATTCCCTTCCGCAACACTCCAATTGTAGTACTCCAGGCCAGTCGAGTTCTCCTTCACGAGCCAGTCGTTCCAATCGTCCCCGTCCACATCGATATAGACGCAGAAGGTGCGGTTGGTGAGCCAGTCCTGGGACGCATTCATGGTCTTGATGCGTATGTACAAGAAGTTCGTGTCGTTGCCGGAGTAGAGATCCGTGATGTTGACCGAGGGCTCGGCGATTGTTCTCGGGGTACCGTCCGACCATGTGTCTGTTGTGTCGTTTGCGAATAGATTCCAGGAGAATGACCAGTTAGGCTGCGCAACAGTCGCGGGAGCATCGGGCACATAAACGATGCTGGAACCCAGGACGCTCCTCACACCATCCCCGCCTCTCATGCTCTGGGCCCCTGCCTCATCCCCCTTGCCCCTCCAGTCCGTGGTCTCTATGTAGTACTGTAATGCGCTCGGATCCCCGATGTCGGTGAGGGCAACCCCTGCTTCCAGTTCTCTGGCGCCGTTCTCCGCGCTCGTGTCCTTCACGAAGTGCTTGCCTGGGAGGCTGTATAACTTCTTCGATGTGATGGCGCCGTTGAACCCCTTGATCTCGATGAGATAGTCAGCCCTCAAGCCTCCGATGTGCTGCCCTCCATCCTTGGTATCCAGGTATATCCTGGTGGTCTCCTCCCCTGTCTTCTTCGGCAGCGGCTTGGGAGGCACAGGCTCGACTGGTTCCACGGACTCGACAGGCTCCCCGGGAGGCGCTGGCTTGCCCCTGCCCTGAGGTATCAGCGCTCCTCCCATGATAGTGCCATCTGGGCTGACCTTCAGGTAGAAATACGTCTGCGTGGTGGACTGCGTGCCTGCATATTCTATGATGTCGAGATTCGGGTTGGTGGCATCACCAGGTGGATCAGAGGTCTTGAGCACTGTGCTCCAGTCCCCGAACGCGCCGTCGATCGCTATCTCTGCGGGAGGGGAATGCGCGTATGCCTTCAACCCTGCGCCGGTAAGGCTCCACTGGGCATCCGCGCTCACCACGCTTGAAACGCGCGCGCTCACCAGCGTGCCTGCGGAGGGGAGGGTGCCGGTGACCGTGATTGTTACGGTGCTTCCCAGCGGTATCTGCATCCCGTTTGTGAAGCCGGAAAGGGTGCATGGAATACTGCAGTCCATGGTTATACTCGTCACTGTCACCGCCTTGCCGACAGCCCTCAATTGCAATTCCATCAGGTTGTTACCTGTCAAAATCCCTGCGCTGTCTAGTGGCTTCTGCGTGATCACAAGCGCCCCGTTCCTCGCATCTGCCACAGGGGTGCATAGCTCCCCAGCGATCTCTTCACCAGCGCTCATGAACCGCACGCGCGGGCTCCAGTCTTTCAACCCTGAGCCGACTGTGAACGCGAACTCCACCTGATTCCCTGAGGACTTTGCTTTTCCATTGCCTGCTGTGCTGAAGGCGCTCCAGTTCATCGTGTCATTGCCCGAGAACTTCTTAGCCTCCACGTTCCAATTTCCGCCCTGCCAGCCATAGACCTCGATCAGGTACTCTGCCCCGATCTCCCGGACTTTGTATCCCGTAGCCACGTTGGAGTCGGAATCTATGAATGCGATGTAGCGGTCCACCTCATCCCCAGACATGAGCCCATCCTGCACCCCCAGGTATCCGTAGAACGTATCTCCATTTGTTGCGAAAGAGAACTCAGTGATGTCCAGCGCTGGGTCCGAGAACGTGGTCGTATCTTGATATTTGAGCTTCCCTGCCCAGTCGCCGAACGAGCCGTCGATCTCCACGATCTTTACCTGGGGTGGAGGGGGCATCAGGAGCAGGAAGGAGATCGGCAGCGCGAAGATGAAGATAATGATGAGAAGCGCTGAGAGCTTCTTTGGCGGGAAGGAGAGCGCTCCTTGGCTGTTGTAGTGATGCTTGGGCTTCAGACCGTTGGTGAACCCCCCATTGCCCAGACCGTTCGTGAGACCGTTGGTGCAGCCGCTGCCGTTGGTCAGTCCTCTCTTTCCCAGGCCGTTCGTAAGACCGTTGGTAAAACCATCCTTTATACCATTGGTGCGGCCGCTGCCGTTTGTCAGGCCTCTCTTTCCCAGGCCGTTGGTAAAACCATCCTTTATACCGTTGGTGCGGCCGCTGCCGTTTGTCAGGCCTCTCTTTCCCAGGCCGTTCGTGAGGCCGTTGGTGCAGCCGTTGCCGTTGGTCAGCCCTTTCTTTCCTAGACCGTTTGTAAGACCGTTGGTGCGACAGCTGCCGTTTGTCAGCCCGTGCGCAGCATGCGCGCTCGCACTGCCTCTGACCGCAGTGGTAAGGGCGTTGCTCTTTGACTGGTTCGAAGGGATGGGATCGTACGCCACGGGTTCCCCCTGCCGTTATGATTGCGCTCGATGGGATGCGCATCACCTCATTCTATATATATGTTTGCGTGTGAAATCCTCCATCGCTCAGCGCTATGCAATCTTTGTGTTGCTCCATCACACACCATCGCGTGCTGTCATGGAGGGATACCAGCATCCACCCCATGCATCGAAGTTAATCTCTGGGCTTTGCCCTCGCACCCCCATGAACGATCTCCAATCCCTGCTTAAGTATGTGGGGGATCCACTCCAGAAGATCGGATGCCAGCATTCCATAGCTCAGCGCGTGGAAAGCCTCCTCCCCGGCTCTGCCGTTCACGAAGGCAGCGATCCTGGCTGCATGAAACGGCTGCACCCCCTTGGAAAGAAGGGCTGCGCAGAGCCCTGCAAGCACGTCCCCCGTGCCCCCCACGCTCATCGCAGCCACGCCCGTGCGGTTGATCCTGCAAGCACTCCCATGGGCGATGACGTCCTCGGGTCCTTTCAGCAGCACGGTCATCCCAGTGGCTTTTGATAGTGCTCTTGCACCATCCTTCCGCTCCTCGATCCCGCTGCCCAACTTCTGCCCCCGCAGCACCTCGAACTCTCCCGCGTGGGGAGTGAGTATCCCTTCCCTCCCTCTCAGAAGCTTCAGGTGCCCGGCAAGGGCATGGAACGCGTCCGCATCCACCACTATCGGTTTGTCAACGCGGCTCACGATCTCCCTCGTCCCTTCCATGGTCTCGGGCGCACGTCCCAGCCCAGGACCTATGAGCACCGCGTCCGCGTCGGCAGCCAGCCCCAGGCATTGACCCACCGCGCTCTTGTCGAGCACAGCGCAATTCAGGGGGCGCACGATGACATCCATCGAGTATGCTGATACAGCGCTTGCCGCGCTCTTGGGAACTGCTACGAACGCGAGGTCAGCGCCGATCCGCATCGCGCCCAGGGCGGATAGGGCAGGCGCGCCCGTGTATGGTCCGCCACTGATCACCAGCACCCTGCCGTTCATACCCTTGTGAGACCCGGGATGGGGCAGAGGATAATAGACCATCTCCCCGGGACCTGTCTCCTCCGCCGCCTTCCTAGGCATCCCGACATCCACCACCTCTATCCTGCCGGAGTTCCCTGCATCCATCCCCTCCTTGATGTCATGGAAGGTGACTGTGATCTCGGGCTTCACGCACAGCCCTGTGCCGAGCCCGCTCGGGACATCTATGGAAAGCACTGGTGCAGAGGAGGCGTTGATCGCACCTATGCACGTGCTGTAGGGCTCCCGTATCTCACCCCTTAGACCGATGCCCAAAAGGGCGTCGATTATCAGCGCATAGCCCTTGAGGCTCCTGCATGGACCCTCCCGTATCCTCACCTTCTCGTTCAGAAGTTGGAGGTTCTTCTCCCCGAGACTCCCTGGTTTAGGCTGCTTGACCACATGCACCACCACGTCCGCGATCTCGCTCAGGTACCGCGCTGCCACGAGCCCGTCCCCTCCGTTGTTTCCAGGTCCGCAGACCACCGCCACCCTGCCTCCCTTCAACTCATAACTGCGCATCGCTATCTCCGCCGCCCCTTTCCCGGCGCGCTCCATCATCTCCTCCGCGCTCACCCCATGGTACTGTGCGTTGATGTCCAGGGCCCTTGCCTCATCCCCTGATATCATCCCTCATCCTCCTTTATGTAACGTGCCATGACCTTCTCGTATCTCTTGTACGCATCGCTCTTTGTGAACTCCCTTATCATCCTATCGTCGAGATTGCCGAGGAGATCGTCCAGAGTCCTGAGCACTGCCCTCAGCTCGTCTATCTCCCCTAAGTGCCTCTTCACCTCTGCCTCCATCCGCTCCATCTCCTGCTTCTGCTTAGCCCTTCTAGCAATCTCCTTGTTGAACTCCGCCAAGCGCCTGGCAAACTCCGAGCGCTCGCGCTCCATCTCCCGCCTTGCGGCTTCGATCTCGTCCATGCGCTTTCGCAGCGCCATCCGCTCCTGCGCCAGCTCGTTGAGCTCCCTCTTGAGAAGCCTCGCATCCTCCCCCGCACTCTCTTCGGTTTTCAGGGGCTGCGCACTCCGCTCTCCCAGGTACACCGTGCCCCTCTCAGAAACGAGCTGCCTCGGCGCATGGTCAAACCTCGCACCCCTCGCAGCCCTCACCCGAAGCTCATGTCCCCGCCTCCCCTCCCATATCTGGATCTGCACATCGAACAGCTCGGACACGAGGTGCCTCACGTGCTCCTCATGACCATCGTCTAAGAGGAAGAACGAGGTAGCACCCGCGGCTGACAGCTTGCCCGTGATCGAGATAAGGAAGCTGAACGCCTCTGGGAGTTCGTAATCCCTGAGCACGCTGGAGATCGCCTCCACCACCACGCTGAGCTCTGGCTGCACGGAGAGCTGCCTGAGACCCAGGTCCACCGCGATCCCCAGGTTCGTGATGTCCATCGAGGGTACGAGGACCCCCTGGTCCCTCTCCACACCCACGACATGCCGCTCCCTGCAGGAATACCAGTCGATCGCCACCACTCTGGACCTGTCCTCCGTGCCACCGCCAAGACCTCCAAGAACACCGGATGGTTTCCTTGTGGAGGAGAGGAGCAGCACCCCCCCTTTCCTCGAGAGCGCCTCGCGAAGAAACTGCCTCACGAAGGCGTCACGCACGTCACCGGGGGACAT
>JBFMEL010000112.1:0-5696 GCA_040753455.1 Thermoplasmatota archaeon
TCGCAGCGTTCATCTGAATGCCGAGCGCGGCTGTGCCTCAGGAGAGATAGGTGCAGTCCCCTGCGCTCACCCTCACCCTCCCTGCATCTGTCTCGATCACGAGCTCCCCATCGAGGCTCAGGTCGCTCGCCAGCCCCCTCACCGCACCCTGGGTTGTGGAGACCTCCACGTATCTTCCGATGGTGTCTGCGAGCGCCTTCCACGCAGCCAGGAGTCCAGAGGGATCCCTCAGCATCTCCATGTAGGCGCGCTCCAGCTCGAAGCACAGGGCTCTCTCGATCTCCATGAGATCCACGGCTCCACCCACCACCTCGCTGACAGAGACCGCGCTGGGGGCAGCGATCTCCCTGCCGGGATTGTTGACGTTCAACCCTATGCCCACTACCACGTACTCCAAGGCATCGCCCTTCACGCTGGCTTCGGACAGGATACCAGCAACCTTGCGCTCATCGATCATGACATCGTTGGGCCACTTCAGCCTTGCAGCCATCGAATGGAGCGCGCGCAGCGTTCTCGCCACTGCAACGCCTGCCGTCAAAGAAAGGAGCGCAGCCCTTGAAGGTGGGATCTGGGGTCTCAGGATCACGGAGAGCCACAGCCCTCCTTTGGGGGAATGCCAGGCGCGCCCCAATCTTCCTCTGCCCGCGCTCTGCACCTCAGCAACGATTACTGTGCCCTCCGCTGCACCCTCCGACGCCAGTGCCTTAGCAGCAGCGTTTGTGGAGCCCAAGACATCGTATCTGAGGATGCGTGTGCCTATCAACCTTCTTTGCAGGATATGACCACCGCCCATTCATCTCCTCCCGTATATCTTACCAATCCATGCCCATCGCGTATATACACCCACATGCACCCAATATCATTACCACCGAGCGGGAAAACTCCAAAGGCACGCAGCAGGGTTGTGGGAAATCCACGACAACAGGGATTTCGACCGGAGGCATCCCAGACCACAGTTTTCCAGCAGGGGATGCGCTGCCGCCTCGGAGCTTGTTTTGCTTACGACGACAGGCCTTGACCTTTCGCTTAGGCGTTTGGATCATACTGTCACTTGAGTTGTTTGTGGAGTTTACGAATATAAAAATGGATAGATAAGAAGAATACCAAGATAAAAATGAGATAAGTAGAACACGCAACCGACAAAATTTCATCCGAGACATACACCACACTTAGGCCCCATATTGGAATCATAGTTGGAATTGTCATCCAGAATATCAAACAACAAACTTGATATGCCAAAAGAGTTCTACAAAAACGACAAGATCGAAGGTTTTGCACCCTTTTGCTCCAATATCGAATCATCGAATAAATAATTATTGCGATGCTGAGAAGGAGGATAACTACGAATAAGTATGGATCAATCGGTAGAGCTAGAGAAATGGTATAGAAGCAAATACCACTGCAGAGTGTACTAACATGAAACCAATTTGTTGATACCTGGGAATGGGTATGTAAACTTTTCTTGATGGGATATAAACGATCCTCCTTTAGGATAATTCTGCCGGACCAGCTAACCATTATTGCTCCTACTATCAGTAATAACCAACTAAATATTGATCCATGTGATAATCCACCTGATAAAAGTCCTACATTGTAAAGGAATCCTCCGAGAGGTGGGGTAGTATTACTTAAACGGAGTACAATTTGATCGAATAATAAAGACCTCACAAAAACACCCCCTTAGCCTGTTGTTCATTCCGTATTTGAGGGTTGGATGCATCAGGTTTTCCAAAATATTTGAAAAGATTAAATCCCGCAGTAGATGCGCTGGCTCCGTGATCCTTGCTCTGCTTGCGCCGGCAAGCCTTGACCTTACGAACTGAAATCGTCCGCATAGGTTCCCTGGGAATAAGAGATACAATACTGTCTTATAAAAGCAACGATGGAGACTTCATTCTGCTAACTTCTTGTCTATTAGCGCTCCAATCTTCTCTGTCAAGGAGATGAGCGCAGATGTGGTCTTCTGAAGTTCTGTGATGGCGATCGTCATCTGCTGGCTGATCATTCCATACTTTTGATCCATTACTGCAAAACTCTGCTTCGTGTCTGTGTGCATATCTTTGATCGCGCCTTCCACTCTATCAAAACTCTGCTTCGTGTCCGTGTGCATATCTTTGATCGCGCCTTCTACCCTGGCAAAGCCCTCCTTCTGATCCTCGTGCATATCCTTGACCGCGCCTTCCACCCTCTCTATGCCTTTTTCCACCCGTCCCAGTCCCTTTTTCGTCTCGGCAAATCCTTCCTTCAGGTCCGTGTGCATATCTTTGATCGATCCCTTCAGGTCCGTGTGCATCGCCATGATGTTAGCATTAACAGCACCGAGCGCTATGATCCCCATCTCCGAGCGCTCCAGGGTCTCGATCTGAGGGTCAACACCAGTATAATCTATCTTGAATGCCTTGAACTCCTTGAGAGGCGCAATTCCATAGGATGGACTTTTCTCGTCATAGACAGCGATATGCTCTACCAAAGGAGCAAAAATGTTCTTCGGGTCGCCCTTGAGATCTATAGCCCTCTTGAACTTTTCAAAAGCCTCTGGGCTGGCTTCGCAATATATCTCCACTGTCCCGTCATCTAGGTTTTTCGCTGTTCCTTTAACCTTCAGCCCTATGGCTATGTTCTTCACCATCGCTCTGTATCCTGCTGTTTGTACCCGGCCAGATACTACGAGCCTCCATCTCGGCATAGCGCACCTTGCAACCCCTATCCACTAACCGATATATAAATGTGGCGATGACCGCCCCAGACCTCGCGCGAGGAGTTGGCGAAGGCTTGGACCGGCGCGCGCACCGCGCACCCACCTGCATCAGCATAAAACATCTGCGCAATCTCCTGATCGGCGTTGTCGAACGGAGAGGGCGCATGGTTGTACAAGTCCGCTTGGATAACTAGTGTATGGGAAAACTCCAAAGGCACCCGGTAGGACTGCGGGAAATCAACAAAAACAGGGATTCCCAGCAGCTGCATCCCAGACCAGGGTTTTCCGAGGGGGCTGGCGCTGCCACCACGTAATTTGCTCTGCTTGCGCCGGCAAGCCTTGACCTTACGAACTGAAATCGTCCGCATAGGTTCCCTGGGAATAAGAGATACAATACGGTCTTATAAAAGCAACGATGGAGACTTCATTCTGCTAACTTCTTGTCTATGAGTGCGCCGATTTTCTCTGTCAGGGAGACGAGCGCAGATGTGGTCTTCTGAAGTTCTGCTACAGCTAGTGCAATCTGCTGGCTGATCATTCCATACTTTTGATCCATTACTGCAAAATTTTGGTTCATGTCCGTGTGCATCGACTCGACCGCACCCTCTACCCTATCAAAGCCTTCCTTCATCTCACCCCGCATATCCTTGACTGCGCCCTCCACTCGGGTGAAGCCTTCCTTCAGGTCCGTGTGCATCTCCCTGATCGAGCCTTTCACGTCCGCAAACCCAGCCTTCAGGTCTGTGTGCATGTTATCAATCTTCTGGCTGACCTTTCCAAGCATCCTTCCAGCAGTCGCAAACCCCTGGAACATCTCCGAACCAAGGTCAGTGATCTTGACCCTGAAATCCTCAAACTCTTTCTGCGACTCCGACCACTCCACATGGGTGTCTTCAACGTCTATCTCCTCATTGTGGATCTCCAGCTTTTTGACGAATTCCTTAATGACCTTCTCCTCGCCTTCGCAAATCGCCCTGACAGTGCCGTTCGGCAAGTTCTCTACGTGTCCAACCAAGCCAGCCTTCTGCGCCATCCGCATGACCACTGCCCTGAACCCTACATCTTGCACATCGCCCGAGATTATGATCGTCGCACGCTTTCGCATCGGCGCACCCTGCAGCCCTCATCCACCAACCGATATATAAATGTGGCGCTGAGAAACACTGTTGGCCGAAGACCCATTGGAGATCTGTGTCTTTGCAGGTTCAAAGCCCATCCCCACCGATGCCAGAACCATGCCTCTTGTCCGCGTGGAGATCTTTGACCTTGCCTCTGCTTTTGGGTCCTCAGGGATGGTTTTAAATATAGTCTGGCGCATATTGCATCCCATGAAGACGTATGTGACACTCACACTGAGCAGTGAGGGAGCGCCTGCCTCAGGGATCACGAAGGCGCTGTTAGGGCTGGGTTTCAAGCCGGCGCTGGGGGAGCACGACTTCGTTTACCGATGGGCTGACAAGCACGTGACCACGGAGCAGGTCATCGAGTTCATAGACAAGGTGCAGTCCACGCTGAAGGGGATGGGCGTGGGGCTGCACTTCACCACGCTCAGGTAGAGCGCCTCTTAGTCCTGCCTCCCTTCCTTCGTTTCTTTGGAGGGGTGGGGTATCTGCGCTCTATCTCCTCGACCCCTGACCTGATCTCCTCTACGAGTTTGTCCCCTATCTCCCTGCCGCCGAAGAAGTCAGCCCTCGCAGCCAGCGCGATCTTGTTCGCCAGCAACCTGGCGATCCTTCCACGCTGCCAGGACGGCGCCCTGTGCACCAGTGGATGCTGGAACAGCACGCCGTGCTTGGGTGGACTAGTGCCCTCCTTCACGTGTCTGAAGAATGCCTTCTCAGCCCCCAGGATCTGTATCGTGCTCGATGGCATCTTTGCCATGCGCCCTAGACCCCCTGCCAAAGCGAGCAGGCGCGCGCCCAGCAGCTCCCCGGTCACCTTGGAGATATTGGGTGCGATCTCGAGCATCACCAGCCTGACGTACATCTCAATGAGGTTCTTGGACTGTGACGCGATCTTCGCGTGGTAGGCAAGTGCCCTCATCGCTTGCATGTCCACCTCCCTGCAGTCCGCCCCTATGGAATCAAGGGTCACCCCCAATTCCTTTATGATGGTGCTTCGTTCCATCCCCTCAGAGACCACGTCCAGGTATTTCTCATCCCCCATGAGGGCGGGCAGTTCAGGGAAGTATATGCCATGCCACTCTCTCAAGCGCTCCAAGGCATCGTTCTTGTGCCTCACGAGGTCGTCATATGCCCCAAGCGCCTGGATGAGGTAGGCGTCCAGACCCACAGCCCTGCGCACGTCCGAGCGCGCCAGGAGCAGCATCGCCTCCCTGAGCAGCGAGAGCTCGAAGCCGTGCTCAGATGGGGTGGGATGCGGCACCGCGGTATCGCAGAGGATGCCTAGACCTGATAGCCTATGTTCAACCACCGTCACGCCAGGATGCGCGCGGGAGAGATCCGATTCTTCCTGGAGGAGTTCACCCTCCCTCATCGCTGCGAGCCTGCTGGCGATCTCATGGGGGTTCGAGGGAAACAGGCGCTTGGCGATCACGTTGCCGTCCTTGTCCAGGACAAAGGCACCGAACCACTTTGTGACCAGGATCATGCAGGCCCCAAGGGGAAAGGTGGATTAAAGTGTTGGGGTGCTATATATCGCCGGAAACTCGGAAAAGCAATAAATTGGGTGGGCGCATAACCTCTGATAGGAAGGTGCTGCTCTGCGCAACATGACAACAGTATCAGCGTTGGGCATTTGTGTCATCGTGCTTGTAGCCAGCATCTCCCTTCTCGAGGATGCGGGGCGGAGGACGTGGGGGTCAAGGGGAATAACCCAGGACAAGACACAAACACGAGCGCCAGAAAATGTCCCTCTAACTTCCCAACTTCTTGGTAATAGGCACCTCTAACTTTGCTACCAGCTCGCGCACCGACTTGATCTCCTCGCTGACGATATCCTTGCCGTCCACACACACAGTATAGATCTTGGATAGCTG
>JBFMEL010000113.1:0-5506 GCA_040753455.1 Thermoplasmatota archaeon
GCGTATGCAATAGGTGGATATAAAACTTTCGGGTCGAACGTCAAACGCACTGAGCCAGTAGCTCCAGTTGCAGCAAGGAATGAGACGGAATAGGGGGATCTGTTACGCAAATAATGGGAAGTTTCGGGGTCAGAGAAGCACCCTCTTACTTTATTTATAAATACCCGAAAGTGTTACAGGCGGATGGAGGGTTATGATGGCTCTGGACTGGTTGCAAAGAGAGGATGTACTAAAGGATCACAAACTGTTCGAGGGAGAGAAGTACTGGGGCACAGCACCGCCCTGCACGATGTATGAAAAGAAACCCGTCTTGGACCCGTCAGGGAACGAGATAGAGGATCTTTATTCTGCATGGATCACGCTCAACAACCCTCAGCAGTTCAACTCCTACACCACCGGCATGGTGAAAGGGGTCATCGCAGGATTTCACAACGCATCCTTGGACAGGAGCGTGGTGGCTGTCGTCTTCACGGGCGCGGGAGACAAGGCGTTCTGCACAGGTGGGAACACCAAGGAATATGCGGAGTACTACGCAGGCAGGCCACATGAATATGGGGAATACATGGATCTCTTCAATCACATGGTGGATTCGATCCTGTTCTGCAAAAAGCCTGTCATCTGCAGGGTCAACGGGATGAGGGTGGCTGGCGGTCAAGAGATAGGACTGGCTGCAGACCTAACAGTGAGCTCAGATCTTGCAGTCTTCGGACAGGCGGGCCCGAGGCACGGCTCTGCGCCGGATGGCGGCTCCACAGACTTCCTTCCCTGGCTCCTCGGCATGGAGGACGCGATGTGGAACTGCATCAGCTGCGAGCTGTGGTCCGCTTACAAGATGAAGCGCCTGGGGCTGATATCAAAGGTCGTTCCGGTGATCAGGGAAGGGGGGGAATGGATTCGAAACCCTCAGGTGATCACGGACAGATGGATCGAGGACGGCGAGATAGTCTATGGAGAGCTCAAGACAGGGGAGGAACTCCGCAAGGCCAGAGAATACGTGAAGAACGCAACGATAGACCTCACGCGCCTGGACCAGAGCGTGCACGAGATGATATGGGCGCTCGTCAACCTCTTCCCCGGCTGCCTGATGAAGAGTATAGACAGCATCAGGGCAAAGAAGAAGTTCTTCTGGGACTATTCCAAGAACTACAACAGACACTGGCTCGCTGCGAACATGGCGGGCGAGGCGTTCCTCGGCTTCCATGCCTTCAACAGCCGGAAGCTCACAGGCAGGGATACCATAGACTTCATCAGGTACAGGCAGTTGATAGCTAGGGGCGCGCGCCAGGACATGGAGACGTTCGAAGAGGTGCTGCCCAAACCTAAGAGGGCTGAGGGATAGTTCAAGCCTTCTCGATCGCGTAGTACAGCTTGATCTCAGGGATCTCCTCGAAGATCTTTGGCACGATCCTGACCCTCATTCCAATCTTTATCTCATTCATCTGGAGTCCTTCGATCCATGAGAGCACCCGCCCCCCGCCATCGAGGTCCACCAGACCCAACACATAGGGGGCAAGGTCTTCAAACCCTGCAGGTGCGGAATGTACAACGGTAAAGGTGACGAGCGACCCCTCAGGCTTCACAGCGATGAACTCGAAATCAGAGCCGAGGCATCTCTGACAATCAGCCCTCGGCGGAAAGCTGATCTCTCCGCAATCCCTGCACTTGGAGCCCACGAACCTCCCCTTTTGAAGCTCGTCTGCGAACTGCGAGACCTTCGTGTAAGGTGTGTAGTTCACCCTGCCGAAGTACTTGAAGGGCATCTCCTCACCTCTTATAAATGTGGACGAAACAGTACTGCCCTATCCCGCCCACGTTGTGCGTGAGCCCTATCTCAGCCCCGGCGACCTGCCTCTTTCCGCACTCTCCCCTCAGCTGCTTCACGATCTCCGCGGTCTGCGATGCACCAGTTGCCCCCACAGGATGCCCCTTGGCTTTTAGACCGCCGTCCACGTTCACCGGATGCTTTCCGCCGATGTAAGTCTCCCCCTCCTCCTCGAACCAGCCGCCCTTCCCCTTCTCCACGAACCCTATGTCCTCTATCGCCATGATCTCTGCGATGGTGAAGCAGTCGTGGACATCCGCCACATCAATCTCCTTGGGCTCGACGCCCGCCATTCTGTAAGCCTCGCGGGCTGCAGCCACAGCGCTGGGTATCGAGGTCATGTCGGGTCTTCGCAGCACTGAGATGGGGGCTGAGGCACAGCCCAGCCCCTCGATCCAGACAGGGGCGTCTGTGTATCTCTTCGCCAGCGCATCGCTGGTGAGCACGAGCGCCACAGCACCGTCTGCATTGGCGCAGCAGTCATACAACCTGAGCGGATATGCCACCAGAGGGGAGGAGAGGGCTTTTTCCAGCGTGATCTCCTTTTGAAACATCGCATACTGGTTCATGGAGCCATAGTGATGGCTCTTCACCGCAATCCCAGCGAGCTGTTCGCCTGTCGTGCCATATACACTCATGTGCCGATTGGCATACATCGCATAGTACCCTGGAAAGGTGGTGCCATAGATCGATTCCCACTGCACATCCCCCACCCTGCCCATCAACCCCTGGATCTCGGCAGTGGTGAGCTCGGTCATCTTCTGCACCCCCAGCACAAGGACCGTATCATGCATCCCGGACTTGATAGCCATGTACGCGCTCCTCAGAGCTGCGGAGGAGGAGGCGCACGCAGCCTCCGTGAGCCACGTGGGCTTGTCGTTCATCCCCAGGTACTCTGTGATTGCCCCTGGCAGCGAGCGCTGCTTGTGATACTCGGGAGAGGAGCCGACGATCACCGCGTCGATATCCTTTCGCTCCATGTTCCTCGCATCATCCAGTGCTGCTCTGAGCGCCTCGAACGCCAGTTCCTGCACTGTCGCGTCGTCCCTCCTCCCGAACTTGCCGTGACCAACGCCCACTATGCCTATCTTCATCTTCAGCCCTCAGATGTATTGACCGCCATCGACCTTGATCACCTCGCCCGTGATGTGCCTCGCCTTCTCAGAACAGAGGAAAACCACCACGTTGGCGATGTCCTCAGGCTCCGCGATGCGCCCCAGCACAGTCTCGTCTATCGCCCTGTCCAGGAACTCCCTCGGGATCTGCTCTGCCATCTCAGTGCGCACCATCCCCGGGCACACGCAGTTCACGTTGATATTGAACTTTCCAAGCTCCTTGGCAAGTGCTTTTGTCAGCGCGATCTCACCGCCCTTGGAAGCAGAATAGTTGGTCTGACCGAACTTCCCCCTCAATCCGTTAATGGATGAGATGTTCACGATCTTTCCATGTCTCTGGTCCTTGAAATGGATTGCTGCCAGTTTATTATAGTTGAAGCATCCCTTGAGATTGGTGGCGATCACGGCATCGAACTGCTCCTCCGACATCTTCCATATCACGCTGTCCCAGTTGATCCCAGCGTTGTTGACAAGGATCTCGAGGTGCCCGAACCTCTCCAGCACAGCCTTGAACATATTCTCCGCATCCTCGTACCTGGCAACATCCGCCTTCACAGCCATTGCTGCCCTGCCCATCTCTTTTATCTGAGCGATGAGATCCTGAGCCTCCTTGTCGCTCTTCCTGTAGTTGATGGCTACATCGCACCCCTCTCTCGCGAGCGCAAGGGCTACAGCGCGCCCTATGCCCCGGGTGCCGCCAGTCACAATCGCGCATTCCCCTTCAAGATCCATATGCATCCCTCTCGTCATGGTGCGGAGATGCCCCCGCTGATCGGGCTCTACTCATAGTGGAGACGTTATATTAAATTATGCCCCTCCTGCATGAGGCGCATACCCCCTGAGCATCCATGTGGGCACTGCAGGCAGCCCTTCCGCACATGCGGCAGCTCGCCAGCGCAGGTCTGGAGCATATATGGCACAGCCCCACCATGATCATGCCTTCAGCTCCCGCAGCGTCGTCACGCGCTCGGCGAACGCGTTGTGCTTATGTATGGATTCCTGGCTCTCGCTCTTCACCGTGACCAAAGTATCCCCAGGAAGTGTGGAATAGCGCTCGAGCACGGCTCCAAGGATGTCCCGAACCACATCCTCCACGAACTTGGGGTTCTCATGCGCTCTCAGGACGATTGCCGCCTCATCCCCCCGTTTCAATATCTCATAGGTGGGGCTGCTCAGCGCCCCCTCGACGATATCGATGAGGTCGTCTGCCTCCACCTCTATCCCCTCCCCTCCATCTATGGTCAGTGTGGTGATGTTGCGCTGGTTGTGCGTAATAGCGGGGCTCTCTGCAGCTCGGTCGCGCACCATAGCTCTAATCCCCTCCATCGCGCATGGGCATGTGGTCATGCCTGTGACCACCACCCCTATGGTACGGTTGAGCCTCACCTTGCCCCCATCCATGTAAGCAATGGCTCTGGCAGTCAAACGGTAGGGCTCTATCGTCTCCCGTCCCGATGGTGCATTTCGTCTCAGGAAGTAGTCCGCCTCCATGCGCACCTCTGCCCTAGTGGCATATTCATGCCTGGAGAGCAGGGCACGAGCCACTGCTGCAGCCATGTGCTCCAATCCCGGTGCTGGCTCCTTGAAAGCATCGGCTACTGCCTCGTCCAGCACTTCCACGTTCCTGGACATATGAGAGCCTTTCTGCGTTGCCGGGAGGTCCACAAACATGTCAGTCTCCACTGTGAGCGTGATCACCCGCCCCTGTCGTCTCACAGAGACCGGCTTCTTCACACCAGTGACCCCTACCCTGTTGAGCATGAATGTTGCCCGTGGCTTCATGTTCTGAACGTCGTTCACGAGACTAAAATAAGGACTGGTGATTAAGCCTTTTCCCTCCCGATGTGCTGAGGGCAGTGATGCCGAGGTATATGATAGATATATGGGCCCGATGCGATTCGCCCACCGCACCCCCTGTTCCATTGGTGTGAGTGCTTGTTCGAATCGAGCGCTTATAGGATGCTGGATGCATCTCGAATATGATGGATATATGGGCCCGATGCGATTCGAACGCCGCACCCCCTGTTCCATTGGTGTGAGTGCTTGTTCGAATCGAACGCTTATAGGATGCTGGATGCATCTCGAATATGATGAATATATGGGCCCGATGCGATTCGAACGCATGACCTCCCGGTTATCAGCCGGGTGCTCCAACCAGGCTAAGCTACGGGCCCTCTGCCTCTATCTCGCCTGCATGCGGCTCCCAACGTTGGGCTTTTCCACGAGATGACGGTCGTTGCTTTCACATCCTTAGGGAATAGTCCAAGCAGCCGTGTGATGTGCCCCGATAACCCATTCTTGATTTAAGGGTTGCTGTCAAACAGAAATTGGCGATCTTAAGAACCGACTGCTCGGTAACAGAGGCAGATGGTTTAACACCCGTGTAGTCATTTGCCAGTCGCTTCATGCAGCCCGAGATCGCGTACTTCGTCGCTGGCAATCGGTTGTGCAGGTGGTGGAAGATCAAACGAGCAGTATCTTACCAGGCCCTTGAGCGGGTTGATCGAGCAGCGCCGACCCCCTGAAAAAATATACATACCCCTCCTCGATACCCCAGCCTGCATCGCCG
>JBFMEL010000114.1:0-5505 GCA_040753455.1 Thermoplasmatota archaeon
GAGAAGATAAAGAAAATCGAAATGCTGGACGGCTCGAAAATATTTTCCGAGGTTACAAAAAGGTGCCGCGATATCTTGACCGCGCTAGACATGAGGGACATGGTGCCCACATTGTAGGGAGTTTAGGTTATCAACACTGAAAACAACTTGAAAAACTCCATGGATAGGCTCACACTACAGGCAGTATGCCACAACGTGTTTACGCCTGTGCGTATCAATAAGGAGTGGTGGTTATCCCCCTTTCAGTCCGCTGGTGCAAAGTACAATTCGTATCAAGAAGCATGGGATATTCTCAACAACGCTATTTGCTCGATGACCAAGTGAAAAATACGATTTTCTTAACACTATCGTGATATGGCTCGGGCAAAGGTTTAACTATCAAACAATCTTGGAGGCGTGAGCATCTTTAGGTGACATGGATGGTACAACTCACTGACCTGATCTTCAGGGATGCGCACCAGTCGCTGCTGGCTACGAGGATGAGGACCGAGGACATGCTGCCGATAGCCCCGAAGATGGACGAGGTCGGCTTCTTCGCGCTCGAGGTCTGGGGCGGCGCTACCTTCGATGTGCCGATCAGGTTCCTGAGCGAGGATCCGTGGGAGCGCCTGCGCAAGCTGAAGGAGGCGATGCCCCACACGCCCACTCAGATGCTCGAGAGGGCGATGAACATCGTCGCCTACTGGAATTTTCCTGATGATATCGTGATAAAGTTCATCGAGTGCGCTAGGAGGAATGGCTGCGATGTGTTTCGCGTCTTCGATGCATTGAACGACCTGCGGAACATGAGGGTCCCCATAGAAACTGTGAAGGAGGTGGGAGGGCACGCGCAGGGCTGCATCTCTTACACGATCAGCCCGGTGCACACCGCAGAGCGCTTCGTGACTACGCTCCTCGAGCTCGAGAGGATGGGATGCGACAGCGTCTGCATCAAGGACATGGCAGGGATGATCTTCCCCAAAGATGCATACGACATCATCAAGGGCTACAAGGACGCAGGCGGAAAGGTGCCGATCAACCTGCACACCCACTGCACGAGCGGCATGGAAGGGCTGACGTACCAGCGGGCTGTGGAGGCTGGAGCGGACATTTTGGATACCGCTATCTCGCCGATCTCGGGAGGCACAGCCGCGCCGCCCACAGAATCCGTCGTTCAGGCGCTGCGTGACACTGAATGGGACACAGGATACGACATCCATCTGCTCATGGAGATACGCAAGTACTTCATGGGTCTGTGGAGGAAGTACAGGCACCTGCACAGGATGGAAGCGATCCGTCCCGATCCTTCGGTCACGGTGCACCAGATACCCGGGGGGATGCTCTCCAACTTAGTGTCGCAGTTGGAGCAGCAGGGCGCAGCGGACAAGTACCAGCAGGTGCTGGAAGAGGTGCCAAAGGTGAGGGCGGAGCTGGGCTATCCGCCCCTCGTCACTCCTACGAGTCAGGTGGTGGGGGTGCAGGCAGTGTTCAACGTGCTCTTCGGAAGGTACAAGAACGTGCCGCAGGAGACCAAGGACTATGTGAAGGGGATGTATGGTCGTCCCCCCGCACCGATATCGCCGGAGATATACGAGAAGGTCCTCGGGCCCCACTGGAAAGACGAGGTGATAGACTGCCGTCCCGCAGATCTCCTTGAACCACAGTACGACAAGCGCGAGAAGGAGCTGCAGGAGATGGGGCTGTTGAGGAAGGAGGAGGATGTGCTCACCTATGCCCTGTATCCCAAGGTCGGGCTGAAGTTCTTGAAAGGGGAGGCAGAACCAGAGTTCACCTCAGCTGAGCTCCCACTAAGCATAGAGCATCCCTCCACTGTGGCGATGGTCAAGTCGCTCTTCCCAGAACTGCCGAAGATCCACCTTGCGGTGGAAGCCCAGGAGGTAAAGCATGTCGCCCCCGCCATACCCACGGAGTTCAGGGTCGAGGTGGACGGCGAGCCGTTCGAGGTCAAGGTCGAGCCTGTGGGCGGTTTCCTCACCCCAACCCCTGCCGGCGAGCCCTCCGTTAAAGAGGTGGAAGGCGCCATCAGGTCTCAGATGCAGGGGACGATCCTGAAGGTCTGCAAGTCCTTGGGGGCGAGGGTGAAGGAGGGGGATGTAATAGCGATGATCGAAGCGATGAAGATGGAGCAGGAGATCAAATCCGAGCGCTCGGGGGAGATCAAGCAGATCTTCATCAAGGAGGGGAGCACGGTGAAGCCCGGGGATCTTCTGATGCAGGTGTTGTAGGATGCTCGGCAAGGTGCTGATCGCCAACAGGGGCGAGATCGCGATTCGGATCATGCGAGCCTGCAGGGAGCTGGATATCCCGACAGTGGCGGTGTATTCAGAGGCTGATGCCCAAGCCCTCTTCGCCAGGTACGCGGATGAGAAGCACTGCATAGGTCCTGGCCCTGCGAAGACGAGCTACCTGAACATGGAGAAGATCATAGAGGTGGCGCTTCAGGCAGGTGCAGATGGCATACACCCGGGATACGGGTTTCTGGCTGAGAACTCGAAATTTGCCGAACTCTGCAGGAAGAACGGAATAGAGTTCATAGGACCACCAGTGGAAGCGATGGAGCTGATGGGCAGCAAGATCGACTCCAAGAAGACGATGATGGCAGCAGGGGTGCATGTGGTGCCAGGAGTGACAGAGCCGATCTCAGATTTAGAGAGGGCGAGGGACATAGCCCATGAGATCGGATACCCGGTGATGCTCAAAGCCTCCGCAGGCGGCGGCGGGATAGGGATCCAGAGGGTGAGCAGCGACCAGGAGATGGAGAAGGCGCTGGAGAGCATCCGCAGGCTGGCTGCGAGCGCGTTCGGCGACGATGCTGTGTTCATCGAGAAGTTCATCGAGAATCCGAGGCATGTGGAGTTTCAGGTGATCGGTGATAAGCAGGGGCATGTGATCCATGTGAACGAGCGGGAATGCTCTGTCCAGCGCAGGCATCAGAAGTTAATAGAGGAGACGCCGTCATGCGCCCTCACCCCTGAGCTGAGGGAGGAGATGGGCGCGCAGGCGGTATTGGTGGCGAAGACCGCTGGATACTACAACGCGGGCACATGCGAGTTCATGTTCTCCAAGGGCGATTACTACTTCCTGGAGATGAACACACGCCTGCAGGTCGAGCATCCGATCACAGAGCAGTGCACGGGCATAGACCTGGCAGTGGAGCAGCTGCGCGTCGCATCAGGATTGGAACTGCAGTATGATCAGGAGGATGTGAGGGCAAGGGGGCACTGCATCGAATGCAGGATCAATGCGGAGGACCCGCTGAATAACTTCCAGCCCGCTCCTGGCAAGATCATAAAGTATGCTGAGCCCTCCGGTCCTGGAATCAGAATAGACAGCGGCGTGTATCCAGGCTTCACCATCCCTCCGTTCTATGATTCGATGATCTCCAAGCTCATCGTCTGGGCGGAGGACAGGGAGCGCTGCATCGCTAGGGTCAAGAGAGCCCTTTGGGAATATCAGATCTCGGGCGTGCGCACCAACATCCCCTTCCATCAGGTGGTGATGGGACACCCATCCTTCGTGAGGGGGGAGTATGACACAAGCTTCATACCCAAGTACTCCATACTGGACAAGGTGGTTGCATACGTGCAGGAGCAGAAGGCGCAGAGCACTGGACCAAAGGTGGCGGCGGCGATGGCTGCCGTGGGTGCGGTGGTGAGCATGGCTGCGCAGCAGGGAGGGTGAAAGAATGATCCACGCGATCAGCAGCAGGGAGGCACGGGTGGTAGAGAGGAGGATCCATGACAAGGTGGTGAGGCTCCTCACCAAGAGCAGGGAGATGGAGGCTGTGGTGATTGAGCTCGACCCCGGGGACTCCTTCGGAGAGGAGAGCGTCCACGAGGGCGAGGAGTTCAAGTACGTGCTCGAGGGGCAGGTGGAGTTCACTGTGGTGGACAAGCGCTACTTCCTCGGGAGAGGGGACTGGCTATGGCACAGGAGCGATCTCCCGCACTCCATCAGGAACCCAGGCCCGAAGAGATGCGTTTATGTGACTGTGGTGGTGCCCCCATCGCTGGTGTGAGATGCCCAGCCCTTCTAGACCATGGGGGGATCGGTGACCGCGAGCGCCCCCTATCTCTCATGAAGGAGCGCTGCGCTCAGCATGCAGATGAACGCCGTGAAGGTCGCGGTGTATAACCAGGCATACCAAACGCCACTGACCATGGGGCTGAGTGCGATCGTCAGCGCCACAAGGTATTGAGCGAACGATGCAAGGTAGAACAGTACCAGGAGGTAAGAGCAGAAGAGTTTCGGCTCATACAGCCTTCTGGGATTCAGTCCCTTGAGAAATCTCTTGTACTCCATGGAGGCATAGGCGCGCAACGCACGATAATCCCCTGATTCGAGCAGGATAGCGAGGAAGACAGCACCGAGGACTGCAGAGGCGATCATGTGCTCCGGAGAGCCCCAGGGGTAGAGGGCATAGACCTTGGCATCTAGTGGATAAAAGAAGGCGTAGCCTGAAAAGAGCCAGTCACCGAGGACATGGGCGCCGGAGGCGGCGGCGAGCGCAGGCACCTCTTTCACTCTTATGAGGTGATAGTGCAAGAAGAAAGAGAGCCAGAGACATACGAACAGCGCTGTGCCGATCAGGTTGTGGGTGAGGATCCTGAGAGGCCCGAGATGCACCGCGTCTATGAGGTTGGCAAACACGAAGATGATGAGTATCTGGCGCCCGCCCACCTTCCCGGTGAGAAGGGGTCTTCCAAAGAGGTATCCCAGCGCAGTGTGTCCAAGGATGAGCATCTGAGCTCCCGTTAGTCATAGTATGGATAGGAGAGGTATCCGAGCTCGACCTCCAGTTCTGCCCCGACAGCGCCCTGGGGCACTGCATCGTGCTCTGTGAGCGCGAAGTCCCTGTTGTCTATCACCAGGATCAAAGTGCCGAAGCTGCTCGTCGGCTCATATACCTCACTGATGTGCGTGACGTTCTCGTAAGACGCCAGGCACGCGAAGCTCTGTGGGGTGTCCTCGCTTTCATAGGCAGCCCTGTACTGCTCACCGAACATGATGTAGACATCCACTGCACTGCCCTCGGTCACAGTGACGTTGAACCTGTAGGACTCGCCCACCCACCAGTCAACCGTGAGGCGGTAGTGCCCTCCATCCGCGATGAGCACGTCGAGGCTGAGCCTCTCTACCTCAGGTGGACGTGGATGCATCATCCCGCTCATCACAATGCTGAAGAAGAGTATCGGGAGCGCGATAAGCGCCACGCACACTACTACCACGACGGCGATCAACGCCCTGTCCCTGCCCTTTGCCTTGGCGAAGTCCTGCCCGTACGGGCGGCGGCACACGGGACACGCTTGTGGGCTACTCACCATGATGACGAAGAGTGTTAGAGGTGTATATAAGGGTGTCGCGGATTTCCGGTGGTGCAACCCGAGTTCGACAAGCGATTTCATAAAAATCTTGATACTGGCATAGCCAATTTTTACGTGATTTCACTTTGCGTTTTTTCCTACATTTCACCTATCATAACTACTCCGGGTTTAATTTGGAAGA
>JBFMEL010000115.1:0-5495 GCA_040753455.1 Thermoplasmatota archaeon
TTCCTCTCACAGTTTGGCAGAGAAAAGAGAGTATAGGCATATGGATGGAGGCATAGCTCACAACTCACCTTCGCCTGCTCATCACTGGAGGAGATTTGCGCCCGAGAAGCTCAATGCTCCCTCCGCTCCACCTTGCCCCTCGGCTCCTTTTCTCCGAAGACCTCTGCGCCGAACCTGTAGAACTTGGTGCCGGGCAGGCGCCAGGCGTCGGGCGGCAGGGAAGCCTTCATGCACGTGTGCTCCAGGAACTCCTCGGGCGCCCAGTTGTACTCGACAGCCACCTGGGGCAGCAGCAGCCCCCTGAAGCCTCCCCGCTCCACGATCAGTCCATCTCTTCCTATCTGAATATGACGCGGCAGCTCATCATTAGGCGCCTGGATAAGCTCCGGAGGGGTAAGGATGCTCACCTCCACCACGATGTGATCGAGCTCCTCCTTTCTCAATGGTGGGAAGCGCGGGTCCTCCACCACCCCCTCGGCTGCGCGCAGCAGTGCCTCCCTCAGTGGGAAGTATGGCTCGGGATAGCCTATGCAGCCCCTGAGCTCGTGCCCTGGGTATGTATCGAGCGTGACAAACGCTCCGGATTTCTCAGAGAACCTTGGGGTGAGCTGGATGTGGGGCATGGGAGCGCGCGCTACCACAAGCTCCACCTTGGCCCTTGCAAGGCGCACAGCGATCTCGCCCTCCATGTTCGTGTACAAGGGGTTCACCGCACCCGCATCCTCCTCTTACGTGATAACACTTTTCTCTCCTTAGCCCTCACTTTCCTGCGCAAGGGGTGCTTGGCAGGGAATGAACCTCGCCCACGGTGCGTAGCCCTGCGCTGTCCCGCTGTGTTGGGCATGGTAGTGTCTCTCCATCTGCACACTGCCCAGACCATGATCACAAGTGTGGCGATCACAACTCCCACTGTGATTAGGATGGTCGTGGAGCTCCAGAAGCGCTCGTGCAGTTCTATCCTTCCGCTCAGCAGCAGTGCGCCTGTGGGTGATGCGCCCTGGGCGGTCCTGTTGCTGTTATCTACGATCACCACCAGCACATCCCTCACGGCGATGGTGTAGAGGTACTCGATCCTCTGTGCCCCCGGACTGGAGAACGCTCCACCTACATAGTAGAACTCCACAGGTACGCCGGGTGGCGCATTCCTATATGCGAGATAGCCCGAGAGGTTCGTGAGATAGAAGTCTGCCGCGCCCTCGTCCACCCACAGTTCCACGATGAGCACGTCTCCTGGCTCCACATGCATCGTCCAAGCCTCGTAACCGTTTATATGGATGGATGTGTGCACCTCCAGCGCTTCGTAACCAAGGGTGTGCTCCGCCCCCTGCGCGCATCCCTGCAAGAGCAGCGCCAGCATGAGCAGAGCGATCAGGCGTTTCATGGCTTGCTCTGGATCAGGTATGTGATCGTGGTGGTGTATCTATCCTCAGACACAGCAGGGATGATGCAGCGCCACCTGACCGTGCCCACGCTGCCCAACCCTGTGTGCGTAGTGGTGTAGTTGTTCCTCGGTGCCTTGGAACCGTTAGCTGAGCCGAAGAGGTAGAGGGCGTTCGCCGAGCCTGTGCCGTTGAAGTGCGCCTGCGTCCCAGGGGATGTCCAGTTCTGCAGGTCACCGCCCATCACCCCGATCTGCGTGGCAGAGATGACCTGTCCCAGCTTCTGACCGATCAGGTTGTTGTCCGCGTACACACTGAGCGAGTAGTTGCAGTTCGCAGCAAAGGTGATGTTTCCTTTGGGGGAGAGATAGACTGTGCTCCCGGGCGCTCCTGAGCCGCTGAGGTCCCCGGGCAGCCCGCTCGCACCTATGTACGTCCACTTGTATATCCCGAACTCCTCGTAGGCTGTGCCCTGGGTGTTGTTCTTATCCGTCACTGTCACCCTGATATCCCAGGTGAACGGATCGTTCAGCGCGCTCAGCGTCTCCTGCCCATTTACCGTATAGTTGTACCTGTTCCCAGGAAGCTCTGTGAAGGGTCCTGGCGCCCACCAGAACTGTGCCTTGGGAAGGAACGAAACCCTGATCGTTGCTGATGTGGCGTTGATGATGCTGTAAGTGCAGTTCCCGGAGCGCAGTTCTGATTCCTCGGTGGTGTTCGGATAGAGCTGTGACCATGTACCTGTGGTGATGTTGTATCTGTAGTGCAGCCTGAGGTTCTCGTAGCCTGGAGCGACAAAAGAGTTCCCCAGCACTGCCGGGAGATCCACACCTGTGGTGCCGTTGTCGCGCCAGGCATATAAATCCACCACCTCTAGATCAGATGCGCTGATATTGGAATAGAGTTCTGCCTGCACGTAGTAGTAGTTGCTGAAAGAGCCAGTGTCCACGTTTACCTGCATGTTGTTCACAGATGAGTTGGTGCTGTTCATTACATCAATATATACCACATGGGGCACCGTAGCGCCCAGCGTAACCCCACTGCCTGTGGAGATGTCGTTCACCTTCACGCCGCCGCCAGGATCGCCCAACACCAATGCATAGCCTGGGCTGGTAGGGGCTTTGCATGCCACTGCATAGAAGTTCGAGGACGACAGAGTGTTCTCGATCGGCTGGCAGTACCCAGCACCTTGGGTGTGGCGATATATCCTGCCCCCGTTCCCGACGATGATCGCCTCGTGCCCGTCGGGATACCAATCAACATCGTTGAAGGTGTCGTTGTTGTTGCTGTAGAGCTCGCTACCCTTGATGTCCAGGTACCTGCTCACCTTGAATGTTCTCTCGTTCCATGACGAGGGATCGGTCCCGCCGATGATGTAGAAATCTAGATAACCGTTGGTGGCGGGATATATTGATGCCATCGAGTGCATGCCCAGCGGGACGCCGTAGCCAAAGGAGTACCACTGATCCCCAGAGACATCATAGTACCACAGGTCGCTCAGGTATGTCCCGTTACCATATCCTCCAAAGATCATGCATTTGCCATAACCATATGTCCAGACCATCGTGTGGTCTGTTCGTGCCGGCGGGCTCGTAGAGGGCGCCATCTTTGTCCACATATTAACTGATGGATTGTAGGTGTGTGTGCTGCCCTCCTGTCCTAAGTTTCCAGAGCCTCCGAACGATACGATCACCCCTGCGTTGGGATCGTATGCCATCGCATGGTTGTAAACAGGGAACGTACCCGTCGGGGTCATCGTCGTCCAGTTAGTGCCGTTCCACCTCGCCATATAGGTCGTTGGTCCACCCTGATATCCACCATAGAGAACGACCTGGTTGAAGTAATCGACGTAGGTCATCTGGTGATCGTAGAGTGTCCCCATGGGCGAAGTGGCGGACTTCTGTGTCCAGATATGGGTGTGCGGATCATAGTGCCAGGTATCATTCCTCCCTCCACTCCCATCGTAGCCTCCATAGAGCACGACCACGTCCAGGTTTGGATCGTACGCCATCGCGTGCTTGTACCTCGGGGACGGGGAAGTGACTGAGGTGTACTGCGTCCATCTCCTGGTGAAGATGTTGTATTCCCATGTGTCGCTCGTGTAGTTGCCCAGGTTGTTCACTCCGCCGAAGAGGAGGAGCCTCTGGGTGGAGCCCATGTACACCATAGCGCCGTCCTGTCGCGCGGGCGGAGGGGCTGTGTACGGGCGCTCCTCGTGCCAACTGTTGTTGTATGGGGTGGTCTCCACGCGTATGATGCGAGAAGGACCGACGATCAATCCATAGCCTGCGCTGCTGCTCCAGTCCCCATCATAAAACGGAGGGTCAGGTTCCTGTGGACCGATCTCATAAGCATAGTACCAGCCGTTCTGCAGGTCTTCCAGATACACTGCGTAGGCTGTGGCGTTGCCGCTCCGATCCCCTCCCAGATAGAGGACGCTGTTTGTATTATCGTAGAAGATCGTGTGGAAGGTCGCAGGCGCAGGTAGAGCGCCCTGTATCTCCACGCTGTTCCATGTGCCGGTGTAGTAGTAATAATAGGCTCTGCCGGACTCCGCAACAGCCACGAACTTATCTGAACCGAATATAGCGATGTCTTTGAACATACCCGCCGGAACAATGCTCGTGTTGTGATACCATGGTTGCCCATACACCCACGTGGTGAAGTCTGCCATCCCGCTAATGATATCTCCTCCGACCATTATGAACTTCCCGGTGCTGCTGTCGTAGTCCACGCCGTAGTAGTGGATGTTGGAGCCATAGTCCGTCAGCGCGGTCCACGTCCCTGTCGAGGTGCTGTAGTAGTACGAGGAGTTCCCGCCCACCACCTCATAGCCCACCGCCACTGCGATGGTGTGCGCGGAGTTCCATGCAAGATCGTAGGTCGTGAAGTTCGGCGGCTGGTTCACCAGCATCTCGACGAGCTGGGAGCCCGTGTCCTCTGCCTCTGTCCTGGGGGAGAGATGTCCTGAGACCACCAGCGCGAGCGCGATGCACAGCGATATCCACAACCTGTGTGCGGTCATAATCCTTACCTCTCGATGGGGATGAGCGAGGGATAGATAAAACTTCTCATGCTGTATCTGTCTGGTGAGATCGCTGTCTATCTGGTTCTCGCCCTCGTCTCCCTCACGAAGAGCGCCACCATGGAGATGGTGATGAAGCCAAGGCATCCTGAGAGGAAGAAGGGGGCACCCTCTCCCACAAGGGTGAGCGCGCCCAGATGAAACTCTGTGCCGTAGAAGATGGAATACAGGGCTCCGCCGATGATCGGCCCTATCACAGCGCCGAGGTTGAACAGGGTCTGGATGAACCCCAACAGCCTCCCCCTCACCGCGACGGGTATGAGGTCAGCCTGCAGCGCCCGCATCGAGGGCATCACCACGTTGAACGCCAGCCCCCTGCCTATCAACAGCCCGGAGATCGCTGTGAAGCTCGGCGCGAGGGGCATGAAGAGTGTACATGCCCTGGCAGTATATCCACCAAAGAGGATAGGAGGCTTGCGCCCGTGCCTGTCAGAGTAGATGCCCGCCGGCACTGCAGCTATGAGCCCCACGATCCCCGCGAACCCTATCGCTGCAGAGATTAATGCTGCTGCATGTGCGTCGCCCGGGGGAAAGAAGTGCTCTGCCATGAACAGGGCGGTGAGCGGGGCGATCATCCCCATCGCAAAGCCGTTCACCAGACTGTTGGCATACAGCACATTCAGGCTTCTCCTCACATCCCTCGGCAGGGGAGGGCTCGCAGCCTTCCTCGCCTTTTTACGATCTCCAGATGGGCTCACCATATCCCTCAATCTCACAGCGATGAAGACCAGTGTGACAAGCGCCAGGAGGGCTGTGAAGTAGAACGGCAGGCGGTAGCTGTCCATCAGAGAGAGACCGAAGAGGCTCTGACCTGCAATCATCATCCCGCCGCCCACGAAGGGACCGACAGCGAACCCTGTGTTCGATGTCACCATGTACGCAGAGAGCGCCTTGCCCCTGCGCTCCGGCGGCGAGGAATCAACGACCAGGGCTTCTGCCACGGGCCATACCATCGCGCTTGCCACCCCTTGAAAGAGCCGAACGAAGATGAGACCGAACCAGTCCCTGGGGATCGTGAAGAGCACCGCCAG
>JBFMEL010000116.1:0-5401 GCA_040753455.1 Thermoplasmatota archaeon
CAAGCGCCAGTTGGAATATGCTTCCTAGGGTCGTGTTGGATGGGATCTCCGCCTCTGCGATGAATGTCCGCTTCTCTCCTTTCTTCAGCGCCAACGGGAAGGTAATCGCCGCTCCATTTTCCTTGAGCACGGCAGAGTGGTTGAACTCTATCGAGGTGACGGATACATCTCTTGTTGGAAAAAAGGATATCTCAAGCGCATCCACCTGCACTCCAGGATTGAGGATAGAGTGCTGGACCAAGCTGTGCTGGACAACGTTGATTACGGGCTGCGAGGTGGAGATGATCGGAGAATAGCCCATAGAGCCATCCCATCCTTGAAGAGCGAAGAGGATTGCAGCGTTTGGGGCGTTCGAATCTGATGAGCCCAGTCTCACTTCCAGTTCCATCTCGCCCTCACCGACTGCTGCGCTCACCGATCCCTCCCTCGAGAAGGCGTTCCAGTTATTCTGATTCTTCAGCTCGTTAAACCTCAGTAGCTCATTACCCTCGATCTTGTTGTCCCAACCATCGATCTTAACTCTCCAGTCCGCGCCGATGCCGTTGATTCTGTACCCAGTGCTTGGGTTCATATCCGCATCAATAAAGATGTGGAGCGTGTCGAGGCTCATGTTCGTGGGTGCGCCACCGTTCAACATCCTTCCTTTTACCTTCAGGTAGAGG
Source organism: Thermoplasmatota archaeon (assembly GCA_040753455.1). Lineage (GTDB taxonomy): Archaea > Thermoplasmatota > Thermoplasmata > SG8-5 > JACRNV01 > JBFMEL01. Next base: position 663 of record JBFMEL010000116.1, read on the forward strand.
GCAAGGTCCTGTCCGTCCACTACTGCGCCGCAGCTCACGATCTCCACGTTGCCATTAGGTATGAGTGCGCTCGGACAAGGGGTAATCCGACCGGGAGTCCAGTCAGAGAACTCTCCGTCGATCCTTATCGCTCCTTTGAATGGACCGCCGATCATCCCCATGCTCGTGAGGAGTGAGAGCATTAAGATGATCGCAAGAAACACAGCGCCCAGCAGCAGAGCCCATTTCCTTCCGTTCTTAGGCATCCTGCGCCTCCTGCTCAGGTCGGTAAGGACAGGGGCGCCAGGCTTGGAAAGACCGTTAGTCAGTCCGTTTTGGCTGGAGGATAGTGCGCCCTCCTGTTTTCTCAGTCCATTGGTGAGACCGTTTTCATTGCTCAGGCGCGCGCCCAACCCCATCACAGTCCCACTGGTCAACCCGTTGCGGGACGTTTTGATAGCACTTCCCAAACATCCGTTTGTCAGCCCGTTCTTGGTACCGGCCCTAGGGAGGGACGTACCATTGGTTATCCTCCTCTTTAGAGTGCGGACATGCATCTGATCTCAGCTATGTCTAAAGGGATATTAAATTCTTTGTGAGGTCCTACTTCTTCTTCTTCTTCCTGCCTTCCTCTGGCTCCATCCCCAGCCTGCGCCTGCGGAGTATGTAGAGCGCAGCGATCACCAGGGCGATGATCGCCACCACAGCCCCAACGATGGCATACGTCACCCATTCCGCTTCCTCCACATATATGTAGGAGGACTGCAGCGCGTTCAGGTTGTGGTTGTCCCATGTCTGGCTCTTGTGCTCCTCGGTGCACGTAGCATTAACAACGATGGTGTAGTTCCCGCGCTGCTGCGGTGTCCACCACATCTTCACGATCACGGTCTGATTGGGCATCAGTATTCCCGTGGTGATCTGGGTCTCGTTGTCATCAAAGACATTTATCTTACCTGAGATCGGCGTCTCTGAGCCATCTGGATTCTTTATCGAGTATCTGACCGCGAACCCTGTGGCGTTCTTCTCGCCCTTGTTCGTGACGTTGACGGAGATCATCACGCTGCTCCCAGCCTTCACGGTCTGCGGCAGGTTGAGGCTGTCCAGATCGAGGAAGAGGTTCGGGCGTAGCCCCAGCCCCACGCTGAACGGCGTAATTGCCCAATCCGAGTTGTTCGCGCGGTCTGTGACAGTGAGGTTGATACTGGCTGTGAAGACGTTTCTGTATACGTGAGAGACGTTGCACTTCCCGATCCCAGCCTCTGTGCTGTTGTCGCCGAAGTCCCAGTGGAAGGTGAGGTTCTCCAGTCCATCATAGTTGTCCTTGACATCGCTGGCGTTGAAGTAATAGGTGAGGTTCTCCCTGCCGCTCTGCGCGGTCGCCCAGGTCTCGTTCATGATCTTGAGTGTCCGTATCTCCGGGGCAGTGGTGTCGTTCACCACGACCTTCATCTCTTCATCAGCGCTCCTGTGCCCCACCACATCTGTCACGTTCAGTTTGATCGTGTAGTTGCCCGGCTCCTCATAGGCATGGGTGATGTTGTTGTCCCCGCCCATCGTCACTGTCTCGTTCGCCGAGCCATCGCCCCAGGACCAGTACCAGGTATCGAGCACACCCTCCTCATCCCCGTGGATCGTGTCCTCGGACCCAGTGCCGTTGAGTGTGATCTCGATGTCTTCGTCCACGTAGAGCGCTCCGCCTGCAAGGGTCAGGTTCTCGCTGACGACAGTGATCTCGGCAGTGGGCGCGGTGTCATCCACCTTAACAATGAGCGACACGTTGGTCACGTTCCCTCCAGTCTCGGTGATGTTCAATCTCGCCTCGAACACGCCTGAGACATTCGTATAGTTGTGCTCGACCCTTATCCCATAACCCATGGCTCTGGGAAGTGAGGTGTTGCCGTCGATGTGGTATCCGAAGTCCCATGTGAAGTTGGCGTGCGCGAGACTGCCCACTGGATCCGAGGATTCCTCAGCGCTGAAGACCACCGTGGTATTAACCGGCTCAGTCGGGTCAGCCTTCCTCACTATCACTGTGTAGTTCTCGGGCGTGCCGTTCAGCACGTAGTAGATGCCATCAACGATCTGCGCGACCGCCGTGCCGTTGCGTGATCTTCCTGCCGTGATCTCTACCGTCACTTCCCCATCGCCCTCCTGTGGGTTGATGGAAACGTTATTCCAACCCTGCATATCGAGCGGCTGGACGGAGGAAACGTTGCTCACCATCTCGAAGCCCTCAGGCAGCGCGACCCATGCAGAATTGTCCAGGTATTTGCCATCGTGCGATATATTGAAGGCGAGGAGATGCTCATCCGCCTCTGCATCGAACTCACCATCTGGATCCATGAGCGTGTAGTTCACCGTGGTGTTTATGAATATGTGTGCGAGGGTGCTCGCGATATCCCCAGAGGCGTTCTCGATCCTCACATCGAAGGTGGCAGTGTCCTGTTCGTACTTGAACCCGTCTATGGTGAAGAAGGGATCGGTATACAGCTCCCCGTAGCCCTGGTTCTCCAGGAACTCCTCCCATGCAGCGATCTCAGAATCGTTCAGGTTCCAGTCGTTCACATCAAGCCCCAGTGATCCGCTGCCGTAGTTGATGTCCGCCTCTGCGCGGTGGCTCGCGTTGTCCACAGCCAGCACAGTGCTCTCGATGAGCTGGAAGGCGGTCCAGTTGGCAAAGAGTATCCCTCTGGTCATGGCATCCTTCCCTGACTCATCAAGGGTGATATAGCGGGATATACTCGTTCCAGCTATATCCACGAAGACCAGTTTGCTCTGGTATCCTGGTGCATCTGCCAGCAGTGCGAAGTTGCCGTCATATGCCCCTATGGTATAATAGCCGTTGTTCTCATCTGTAACCGTGTCATTGGAATATTGCCTGTTCCTGTCATAGAGGGTGACTGTGGCACCAGGGATCGGAAGCTTATTCGCCTTAATGACGCGCCCGGAAACAGTTCTGTCGAGGGTGATCTCTGTCATGGAGATGTTCACGTAATTGGTGCCGGTGAAGTCATAGGTCTTGTCGATGTAAGTGGAGGAGTCTGTGAAATATCCCTCTGCCGAGACAGAGATGCGAAACTCCGCGTCATAGAAACTGATGTTGTAGGAGCCATCGCCTCCGGTGTTGGAGGCGTTTTCATACGTGCCGTTCACATCGTAAATGGAGACCACGGCGTTGGGAATGCCCACCCCGTCCTTCACGTACCCTTTCAGTTTATAAATCTCAGGAGGGGTCGGTGTGAGGGTGAAGTCCATGTTGTGCCATTCGACCGATGGCACGTCCCCCCATGTCTCGTACTCGTAGTATCCGTGAAGGGAAACCTGCACCTTGAAGCGCCCGGAATACACCATCATGGAGTAGTATCCCGTGTCATCCGTGAGTGCACTGATCCATTTCACACCGTCCCTCGACACAGAGACTCGTGCGCCCTTGATCAGACCCTGGGTCACGCTGTTCTTAACCTCGCCGAATAATTCTACGGTTGGCGTCGGGGTAATCGGCTCCATATAAATCGTGCCAAGAGCATTATCTTGTTCAAGGGTGAGCTTCGTTGAGTTCTCGTAGTATCCCTCCAGATCGAACAGCACTTCCACACCCATGCCCGTGGTGGCGTTCAGATATGCCGTAAATGTACCATCAGTGGATGTGGTTGTGGTCTTGAGGGTTTCATCCGTGGCATCGTTCCTCATCGTGACCGTCACTCCCCCCAGGGCAACGCCGGATATCTCCCTGACTGTTCCAGAGACATAGGGGAGGCGCCAGAACCCTATCACCCCCATATCTGCTGTTTGTGAGGAGTTGTTAAACGAGGGAGTGTTTGTGCTGTTTCTGTTCCACACCTTTCGTTCACTTGTACCATACGCATCGTGTGTAAAAGTAAGGATGTAGTCCTTGTCTCCGCTGTCCACCGTGAAGTTGAACTTTCCGTCCGAAAGTGTTGTGACAGGGTCTACAGGGTACGTGGTGTTCTCGATGCTGACACTCATTCCGGAGATATAACTTCCAGTAGTGTAACTCTTGACCTGCCCCTGGATGTACCATACCTCGCTCTGGTATGCAACCGGCTGGGTTCCCGCGCCCTTGTTGGGAGCTGGGAGCGCGGCGATCATCGTGGCTATCAGCGCGAGGGTCACTGCGATGACCCAGATCCTGTGTGTGCTCGAACCTTGCATCTGTATCCCTCTATCAACTGTATTTGAGAGAACCTCTTGGCTTTATTTGAGGTAGGGGGGCGAAAGTCCTCTCCGTTAATAAACTTTCGGTGGCTGCTGGACGATCGCGCTGCCTGGCTGTTGATAGGGGCAATCCTTTTCTTAAAGGGATGGATATGGGGGCGAGGCGTTGATATGGAGGTGCTGACCGTCGGCGCGCTGCTCGAAGGGGACGCGCTGGTCTTTCCAGACAAGGACGCGCTGGTCCAAGGGAGCAGGGGGCTCAGCTACGCGCAGCTCAACGAGCATGCGAACAATCTATTCAGAACTTCAGCACGTTCAGAACTTCAGCCCGAACGCAAGGTATTGTTAGGATGCTGCCAAGCTCCTTGCGTCCTTGCTTCGTTCTTCTGCATAACTGTTGAATATAGTCAGAACTTCAGCCCGAACGCAAGGTAATACTAGGGTGTTGTCAGGCTCCTTGCGTTCTTGCTTTGTTCTTCTGCATAGTGATTAAACCTATTCAGAACTTCAGCCCGATCCTCTTCTTCTTCGGGGGCGCCAGGGGTTCTGCATCCCTGTTGAAGAGTTCGTCCTCGACCTCCTGC
>JBFMEL010000117.1:0-5340 GCA_040753455.1 Thermoplasmatota archaeon
AAGTGTTTCTCGCTAATGAAAAGCGAACTGGAGATCGACCCATTGCGGTTCCAGATTGACAAAAGGATAAGGGCAAGGGTAATGCTCTGCTATCTGGCATACCTTGCGGCGACTTATATCGAAGTGATGCTGAAGGTGAACGGCATCCCGTACACATTTGATAAGGCGATGGAGACACTAGACAACGTTTACAAGGTACACATCCTCCATGGTAAGAAGATTCTTGAAAGGGTAAGCGTAATGAGTCCCGAGCAGAGGAAAATTATGGAGGCATTCGGTCTGTTGTCATAACAACAGGGGTAAAGTTAGGTGAGTTAGATCTGCTTGCTGGTAGGGCAGCGTTGCAGAGGGCGTCCATGAGCATAGCCGAACCGCGCTTGGAGATGTGCCCAGTTCTTCGGGAGCGTCCTGATTCCATGACGGAATGCAGTCACTTGGTCATGAGACCTGAACCTGCGGATGTCCCCGGGGCGAGCAGGGAAGAGACCGCATCGGACGCGGAGCTCAGGTCTGCCCCTCTAACCCGTCGATAATCCTGGGATCGCTGCTGTAGTAGATGGTGGTGCTGCACCCCTGTATCCCGATCCGCAGGGAATTGCTCGACACGACCTCCGCGTAGTCAGGGGGCAGCTCTGTGAGCCAGTACCTGTATGCGCTGTAGAACTCCGAGGCATCGGCAGGTGTGTCCCACACGATCTTGAAGATCGAAATAAAGTCTGTATCGTTCGCGTAGCAGAGGTGCCTGTCTCCCCCCCAGCCCTCAGCGGCATTATATGCCATAGAGAAGGGGATGTAGTGTTTGAGCATCGCATAGACCATGAACTCACCCATCGTATCCTCCATGACCAGGGGCATTCCCGCAGGCTCCATGGCAATATCCACATCCACAGGGAGCTCCCTATCATGATACTTCTCGATGTGCATCACCTGCTCTGTGGATGCTGGGGGCTCTGAGAAAGCTCCATTGATCTTCTCCCATGTCATGTTGCCCTCCACAAAAAGGGATAGTGTAAAATTCACCCCATAGATGTAAGGAAATGCGAGGTACTCCATGATACCATAGGGGATCGTGGGATACTCCGCTTCTTCCCACCCCTCTTCTATCATCTCCTGCTCTGCCTCTGGGAGCGTCTCGAAGTACCGGAACTCCGTCAGCACGGCATCCCCTTCGACGAGCGCCCTCCTGGCAAGTTCCTCGTCCCAGCTCACTGCCCACATGAACGACGTGAGGTCGAAGTGCTGGTCCTGCAGGGCATGGGTGAGCTCGTGCGCCAGCGTGAGCTTGTCCTCCAGGGAATGTGCGCCCTCGACGATCACTATCTCCTTGCTCCACATATCATAATATCCCAACACCAGCGAGGTATAACTATCCCTGTATAACTGGGTAAGGTTGTCATCCCTGTCCAGGAGCAGGAGGGAGACCAGCCCCCATTTAGTGCGCTCCATCCATTCGCCCTCGATATCGAGGGACTCGTTCAGGTCCTCCCTGGACACATATCTGTAAGGCACGCGCTCCATCACATCCAGCCCCCGTATCTCTGCGATCTCGTATATCGTAGGCCTGGGGATGCTGCGCCTTTCCTCCCGTCCCCTCAAGACAAAGAGAGAGAACGCGGCAAGGCAGACGATCGCCACCACGATGAGCGCGAGAGCAGCCTTCCTGCGCAGTCCCCATTCCTTATACTCAGGATGCTGAGGCGAAGGGACGTGATATATCTGACAGCGAGGGCAGTACCACTGGGCGTGCTGGGGCACGAAAAAGAGCTCACCATTGCAGTAGGGACACCTGCTCATCGGGCGCGTGATTTATCTCCGCCTTATAAATATTTGTCAGCGCTGCGAGCGTGCCATGTATGATCGGAGTGCTGAGCTATCTCACGCCTCTGCAGAGAAGCAGCACAGCGGGGTGGGGGTCACACAGGTTATCATTTTATAATCGATGACAGGTAAGGGTTCGATGAGGAACCAGGAGCGCATCACCGATGTCCTTGATGACAGGTTCTCTGTCTCCGTGGAGGTCTTTCCGCCTCGGAACGGCACTGCCCCGCAGGTGATCTTCGGGAAGCTGAGGGCGCTGAAGCGCCTGAAGCCAGATTTCGTGAGCGTGACCAAGGGGGCGTGCGGCAGCATGCGCGGCGGCACCGTGCCCATCGGTTACATGATCGCCGAGCGCTATGGGCTCACCCCGCTCGTGCACTTTCGCAGCAGGGACCTGACCAAGAGGGAGACAGAGAACCTGCTGGTGGACCACATGTACTTCGAGATCGTGAACATCTTGGCTGTGATGGGCGACCCGCTCCCGGGGGATCCGGCGAAGCCTCCGGAATCGCCCGAGTGCAACAGGTATGCCTGTGACCTTGTGAGGCAGATTTCGGAGATGAACCGAGGGCACTACCTGCCCATTCCTGGAGATACTGTGGATTACAGGGAGGGGGTGCCATCGAACTTCTGCATAGGCGTTGCCTGCTACCCCGAGCGCAGATGGACCGAAGAACGCATGGTGATGCGCGCGAAGGTGAGATCAGGGGCAGTGTTCGGGATCACCCAGATGTTCTTTCAGGCATCGTTGTACAAGAGATACATTGACAGGCTCAGGTCTGCGGGGATAGAGATCCCTGTGATTCCAGGCATTCGACCTGTCAGCTGTGCGGAGCATGTCAGAGCAGCGGAGGAGGTGTTTGGTGCAACCGTACCCGCAGAGCTCAAAAAGGCGCTGAGAGGTATTGACAGGGGAAAGGGAAGGGAGATATGCACAGACTTCACGGTGCGATTGTGCGAGGAGCTGGCTGACCTCGGTGCCCCTGGAGTCCATCTCTTCATCCTGAACGATGTGGAGATGGCAAGGGAGATCATCACACTGGTGAGGAAGGCGATGGTGTAGATGAGGCTGTGAAGGATATACTACAGGAACACCATGCGCTCCACGCTACGCACCTCGGGGATGAAGGGGGAAGAGGTGAGCCTCAGGACTGCAGCGCGATGGGCGCCGACAATCACTCACAATCAAGAAGAGCGCTGGTATTGGCACGAGGGTTTTGTTTATGGGATTCACGCCGAGCCCGAATTCTTCGAGGGTCACTGCGCCGAGGAGGGGCTCGCTCTCGCTGTCCCCGAAGATGCAAACAGTGAAGATCGTCTCGCCATCGATCTCTATGGGGATCTGCGCGGCATCGCGCTCTATCATCCTTCCATCTGCAAGTTTTAACTTCCTTTTGAATTTTGGCTGTATGCCCAGCCTTCCCAGTATATCCTTCGGAATCCAGGTATATGCTGCCCCGGTATCGACTACTGCTTCGACTTCCTCGAACTGTTTCATGTCTGGCGTGCATATGCGGACTTTACATCGGAACCTTCCCATTGATGCACCTCCTCTCCGGGTGCGCGTTTCACGATTAAAGATAGACTATGGTCTTAATATATCTTGCTGTGCCTCGAGTTTTTGCGCCCCTTGATAGAAGGGCGAGTGCAGACTCAACCCCTGAGGCATCCCCAGTAGTCTTTGAGATACGCCTTGACCTGCATCACCGCAGCCCTTGCGAGCTCATCCAGCATCGTTTCGGTTGTTTGGCTTCGGTGGAGCTTTTCCTCACCTGCGCCCGAGGCATAGTCCATCGAGATCCCTGTCACTCCAGAGAATAGGGCGAGCCAGCCATATGGGGTCATGGGACCGTATCCACTGACCATGAGGTCGAGCAGTTTTCCCGAGGTCATATCCACACCCTCTCTCACGATCCTTCCGACCATCTCCAGCCCTCTGAGGTCAAGGCTCAGGTTCGTGAGCTCATCCGAGTGATGCGGATCCGCCCCCCCGTTCCTGATGATGGCGTCAGGGTTGAACTCCTTGCACAGAGGCAGGTAGAGCTCGCGCAGCGCGTATTCGTACTGCCGATTGCCTGAGTATGCAGGCATCGGGATATTCACGGTGTATCCCTTTCCCTCCCCCTCCCCTATCTCCCAGGCGAACCCCCTGCCGGGATAGAGGGTCTTTGGGTCCTGATGGATGGAGATGAACAAAACCCTTGGCTCCTCCCAGAAGATGTCCATCGTGCCGTTGCCCTGGTGGGCATCGGTGTCGAGTATCAGCACCCTGTTCATCCCATAGCGGTCTAAGAGCGCCTGCGCAGCGATCGCCACATCGTTGAATACGCAGAACCCCTCGCCGTATGTCCTGCCCGCATGGTGGAACCCGCCAAAGGTGACCGCTGTGCTGCATTCCATCCCTGCAATCCACTCCGCACCATCCAGCGCAGCGCCAACGATCATCATCGCGGCGTCCACCATGTCAGTGGTCAGAGGCGTGTCCACAGAGAGGTGCCCACAGTGTCTCGCCAGCTCCTTCACGACCCGCACGTACTCCGGGGTATGGGCAAGGAGCAGGTCACCATCCATGGCTTTATTAGGGAGGCGGACCTCAACCCCCGGAAGGCTGGGTTCCATGCCCTCCAGCAGCTCCATGAACTGCGTGAATCTGTTCGCCCGAAACGGATGTCCCTCCCCAAGATCGTATCGAGCCATGGACTCGTGATAATATATGGCGATGGGGTCCCCTGCTCTCACAGGCATGCAGCACTCTCGCTCACGGCAGTCAGCGGTACTTCGACTCCAGCATCTCTGCTTTGTCCCTGAGGTTCCTTGCCTTCGCCCTGAGGTCCCCTGCCTTGACCTCCAGTTTCTTGGCTTTTGCCTCGAGGCTGACAGCCTTGGCACGGAGCTTCGTTGCCTTTGCATGCAGCTTTGCCTTCTTCTCCGCCACCTTCGCATCCTTCGTCGCCTGCTTCGCCTGCATCAGCGCCTGCTTCGCCTCTGCCCTCGCAGCCTTCGGATCCTTGTATTCTGCCATCGGACCACACGATTGCACCGTGTGATATAAGGGTTGCTGCAGCGCCGGGTTGCGGCATCCGAGCGCCATCGCCAAGGCGAAAATCTGGGACGATGCCCGAGATCGTATTTATACAAGAGGGATATGGTCTTGGGGCTCAAGATAATGAACATACGTGAGCCGAGATCGTGAACTACCAGTCCCTAAAGGGGCTGGCGTCCTGCTTCTTCCACTCCGGCTTGCATCCGAGATGTTCGGATGTAGAGGCTAGAATGTCCACAGGCGTGAGTTCGGGCGGTCCCCGCCCTACCTTCTCCAGTCCTCGCTGGAGGATGACAAGAGAAGCGTTATAATCCCTGCCCAGAACTGCGCCGCATTCTGGACAGTTATGGATACGTGTGCCGAGGTCTTTTGGAACCATAGCTCCGCACTGGCTGCACTCGATGGTCGTGTTGGGGGACTCTACCGTGATGTGCGTCTTACCAGCGTTCTCGGCTTTGTAATCCAGCATCTGGTTGAAC
>JBFMEL010000118.1:0-5302 GCA_040753455.1 Thermoplasmatota archaeon
GGTCGCCGGCAGTCCAGTGCGCTCGCACATGAATTTCACTATCACGCCATCACCTTCGATGTCGCTCTTCGGAATCACCTTGTACACCTCCTTGTGCGGCTTCTCCTTGATCTTCACTTCTGCCGCGCCCTGGTACTCCGCCGCCCCTTCTGCCTGAACGATCAGGATCTTCTGTGGGGTTATGAGGAAGTTCATTGCCGCATCCCAGGGTGTGTCCGAGACTATCGTTATCGTCAAGAGCTCGTTCTGGGGGTCGAGGACGACGCTCATCGTCCCGGATGATGGGGTAGGGGATGCCATCGCGCGTCCAGGTAGAATCGCCATCGCCACCAGCACTGCGCACAGGACACATGTCGCTGCTACTTTCATGTTCGTTCAACCACCTCCAGGCAATTGCCCGACGATCTCTTTGGGAACGTTCCAAATAAATCTAAAATGATAGTTATCGTTTGCACGGGCTCGATCGCCTGTTACACCCGATCTCCCATCGGATGCACAGATGATTTAGGGCTCAAGCTCCTGCCCCTTTAATCTGCTGAAGTGCTGTGATGGATCTGAGCATCTCGCCCATGTTCCAAAGATGTTTTGTGACGCCTGCAGAGATCATTGAGGTTCGTTCATGGAATTTCCACCGAACCTTTCCGCGAATCCTCATCTCCATGGTGCCTCTTACCTCTGGGATGGAACACTCATACCCCAGAAAAGGGCGCGAAAGCCTGAAATATAAAGGCAGAGATACAGGAGGGATGAACCTGGATGAGATAGCCAAGGAGATCATGGAGACGCTGGACGCCAAGGAGGCTGTGAGGGAGGAAGCCCTTCGCATCTCGCGAGCGGTCGTGAGAGGCTGCAAGAGTGCAATACGTGCGGTGGTGGAGGGCAGGGATGCATCCGAGATCCTAACTGTGGTGGAGGGGGAGCTGAGGCAGGTGAAGGCGCTGACAGCGCCGCACCCCGAGATCGAGCACGCGGGTTATGTGGCAGATGCCTGCAGGGAGTACGTGGAGGCTGTGGTGCTGCGCGCGATCGTGAGCTCTACCCCTCTCCCGACACCGAGGGCACTGGGCGTGAGCGAGGGGTCATACATCGAGGGGGTCGGGGATGCGATCGGTGAGCTCCGCCGCATCTTCCTGAGCGCGGTCATAGAGGGGGATCTGGACCGAGCGAAGGGCTTGCTGGCGGCAATGGAATCGCTCTACGAATTCCTCCTGGTGTTCGATTATCCCAGCGCAATGGTGGGGGTCAGGCGCAAACAGGATGTTGCCAGGGGGATCTTAGAACGCAGCAGGGGCGAGATGGCTGTCGCGGTGCGCACTATGGAGCTGGAACGCGCCCTTGAGGCCCGATCAGTATAATGAAAAGGTTTTTTAACCATCCTGCCCATGCCTGGATGCTGAGCGAATGCCCACAAAGACGATTTCTCTGGTTCATAACGAGACCCACGTCCTCCATCAGTCGGATACTGCGAGCCCTGAGAACCCAGAGCGCCTGGAGAGGATCATCAAGTATCTGCGAGGAAGGACCACGCTCTTCACGGACGGCATTGCGAAGCTGGTCACGGGTTTCAGCCCTGCGGCACTCGATGACCTGAAGCTGGTTCACGACCCGAACTACATAGAGGTGATCGAGAGGCTGTGCCAAAAGGGGCATGTCTTCCTGGGCGACAGCACGTACCTGGCACCGAACAGCTTCAAGGCGGCGCTTGACGCGGTAGGAGGCACTGTGGAGGCGGTGAGAGGCGTGCTGGACGGCGAGTATTCGAGTGGCTTCGCACTCGTTAGACCTCCTGGACATCATGCGAGCGCAGACAGGTTCGGCGGCTACTGCATCTTCAACAACCTTGCGATCGCAGCGCGCTGGGCGCAGCGGCATAGGGGGGTGGAGAAGGTCATGTTCGTTGACCTGGATGCGCACGCTGGCAACGGCACCATGCGCATCTTCTATGACGACCCTACGGTCTTCACTATCTCTCTGCACAGAGATCCGCATGACTACTATCCCCAGGACGGGTTTGGACATCAGATAGGCACTGGAAAGGGCAGGGGGTACTGCGCGAACATCGAGATGCCCGAGGGCTCCGGGGACGAGGAGTATGCACTGGCATTCGATGCCATCGTCATGCCCCTGGTGGGTGCGTTCTCCCCTGATCTCATCCTCGTTCCGATAGGCTTCGATGCCCATTACACGGAGCTTCACACAGGGCTCCAGATGACGATAAACGGCTACCACAGGCTGATCTCATTACTGAGGGGGGCCCAGAAGCCCCTCGTTCTTGGCATGGAAGGAGGCTACAACAGAGCTAACCCAATGATCGCGCATGCGGTCATACACGCTCTTGCAGGGCTCCAGCCACCTATGACCGAGGAGCATGACCAGCTCAGCGCCGCTGCCACCCGCAGGGTGAGCACCCACACCATACTGAAAGGGAAGCTGAAGGAGATGAGGGCGCTGCTGGCGGACTACCACAACATCTAATGTTGGGGCGCGCAGGATCGAGAGCATGAGGAACGAGGGGAGTAGCAAGAGCGGCACGCGTGTGGGATGATAAGTTACCAAAGGATTTAAGTACGGGTGCTCATATTGACCTTTGAGGTGCCGAGATGGTAGCGGAGGGTCGAAAAAGTGTGGGCACGTCGTATGCGATGCACAAGTTCACGGCATCAGTCGTCTCCATCTTCTTGGTCATGTCGTCCATCATCCTCACCACGTCTGGGTGGGCTGTAAAAAGGGAGGGGCAACTGACTGCAGATATCTCACCCCCTATAATGATTGTGCAGATACCTAATGGTGGGGAGATATGGAAGGGGGGGAGCCAGCAGACCATAGAGTGGAGTGCTACAGATGATGTCGGTTTTCCGCCGAACCCCATCAGCCTCTATTATTCCATCAACACCGGGATCGACTGGACGCTGATCGCCAGCAGTGAACCGAACGATGGAACTTATACGTGGACGCTGCCAACCCCAACCTCGGACGACTGCCTGGTGAGGGTCAACGCCACCGACACCTCAGGAAACACAGGCTCTGATGTGAGCAACTCCACATTCATAATCGATTCTACACTCCCCTTCGTGAAGGTTCAAAAGCCCAATGGCGGAGAGGTGTGGAAAGGGGGATCTATACATTACATTAACTGGACGATGTGGGACAACTATGCGGCTCCCCCAAACACCATCTCGATCTATTATTCTATCAACAACGGGATCGACTGGACGCTGATCGCTCAAAACGAGAGCAACGACGGCACTTACAGTTGGAATGTCCCGTTCGTGACCTCTGACGACTGTTTGGTTAGAATCAACGCCACGGACACTGCTGGCAACCCAAACTCAGATGTCAGCGACACATTGTTCACGATCGACTCCTCACCCCCATTCGTTAAGGTGGAGAGGCCTAACGGTGGGGAGGTGTGGAAAGGGGGCTCTACCCAATACATCAACTGGACGATGTGGGACAACTATGCCTCACCCCCAAACACCATCTCCATCTACTACTCCATCAACGCTGGGCTGAACTGGACCCTGATAGCACAGAACGAGTCGAACGATGGCACGTATCCATGGACAGTCCCGATGCTCAACAGTCAGGAATGCTTGATCAAGATCAACGCTTCCGACACTGCTGGGAACATGAATTCTGATGAGAGCGATGCCCTATTCACCATCGATTCTACGCCCCCAACGATTGCCGTCACATCGCCTGATGGCGGCGAGTTGTGGAAAGGGGGAGCGCAGTACAACATCACCTGGCTCGCCTACGACAACTACAACCTAAGCGCAACGCCGATTACGATTTATTACTCCATTGACAATGGCACGAACTGGACATTGATTGCCAGCAGTGAACCGAACGATGGAAGTTACATGTGGACCACGCCACTGGTGAACAGCACCTTGTGCATTGTGAGGGTAGAGGTGAGGGACGCCGCAGATATTTTGGGGAGCGACGTGAGCAACTCCACATTCGCCATCGATTCGGCAAACCCGGTGTCATCGGTGGTTCCCCTCACACCGTACTGGCAGAATGCAAATCCCTTGGTCATCACAGCGAGCGCGAGTGACAGTGAAGGTAGTGGGTTAACGAGTGTGGAACTGTGGTATCGATTTTCCCTTGACAACGCCACATGGAGTGCTTGGACGCTGTTCAGCACTGACACAGCAGCGCCATGGTCATGGGACTTCACCTGGCCCTCGGGCGAGGGATACTACGAGTTCTACACAAGGGCAAGGGACAACGCGGGCAACTACGAGGCTGCGCCTGGGAGCGCCGATGCACGTTGTGCATACGATGCCTCCTCCCCGCTCACATCCAACCTTTCAGTGGAGCCAAACCCTGCATATGTAGGCACGCACAGCATCGCATGGCTCAACGCAACGATAGGTTCCATGAACAACGGCTCCAGAATCGTGCAGGCGGAGTGGTATCTGTTGAACAGCTCTTTTGCGCCGGAGATCCCAAATGGTACTGGAACCCCGATGAGCCCAACTGATGGGGCGTGGAGCACATCTTTGGAGAATGTCACCGCCTCTATAAACATCGGCGGCTGGACCGCCCTTGGCACCTATGACCTTTGGGTGCATGGCATGGACGAGGCAGGGAACTGGGGCGCATGGGCAAAGGTCACTCTAGTTAGGGAATCGGGTGCCACGAAGCTCGCTTACATCCCTCCCATCACGGTGATGACCGCTGGGACCCAGATCACATTCACGATCCAGGCGCAGAACGAAACTGGAGCACCTGCGAACGTTGGAGAGGATATTGTCGTTTATCTCTACACTACATCAACGGTAGGAGAATTCAGAAATGTTGGCACGGGCATTGTGATTACTCAAGTGACAATCTTAGCAGGGACGAACTCAACGCAGGTCGATTATTACGATACAGATGCAATGAACGACCCATACACATTAACCGCCAACAGCAATAAGCTCGATAACGGCACAGCATCTGTGACCGTAGAGCCTGATGCTATCGACTATATCATTGTGACACCGAACCCTGCCACGGTCGAGGTAGGGACGCTGCAGCAGTTTGATGCAATCGCATACGATCAATTCGACAACGAGATCGCAGATGCCGCCTTCGTGTGGACGAGCAATGTAGGCACTGTTGACACCAACGGCTTATTCACAGCCCAGACCTCACCCGGAGCAGGGGTGGTGAACGCCACGAACGGTACTGTGACTGGCTCAGCATCGGTCAATGTCGTTGTAGGGGGGATAGACCATATTATTGTAACACCGAACCCTAGTTCAATAGTCGTAGGTGAATCCCAACAGTTCACTGCCACCGCTTACGACGT
>JBFMEL010000119.1:0-5294 GCA_040753455.1 Thermoplasmatota archaeon
AGTACTTTGAGGTAAGGCGTGGGGATATGACAGAGGAGCTTGGAGAACGGCTCGATATGGCAGTGCTGTATCTCGATGCGACCAAAGAGGAGCTGAAGCAGGAAATGAGGACTGGGTTCTGCGCAGTTAAAGATGAGGTGAAAGCCTCTCGGCAGGATATAAAGGCCATGCATACGGACCTGAAGGCGGGGTTTGCGGACGTGAAAGGCTCGATCAAGGCTATGCATGCCGACCTGAAGGAAGATGCGCGAAAAACGCACGAAAAACTCGATGCTCTCACTACCATCAGCATTGAGACTCGCGATGAACTGAAACACATCGGCAACCAGATGGGCGAGGCAATGTTTAGATATGACATGATCAGGGAGGGGCTCACGAACGTGGAGAGTAATTTGGGAGAACTCACCACACAGATAAAGCGCCTGGTTGACCACATGGTCGGAGAGGCGAAGAAGTCTGGGTAGAACTTTCAATATGTTTTAAGAGGAAATGGGGGAATTGATGCCCTCGTTGCAGATACGGAAGGTCAAGGCGTGCAAGCGCAAACAACGCAAGGTAACTGGCAGCAGTTCTGGTCTTTCGGATACTCCCTGGTCAGGCGCAGTGATGGCGTTCGCAATACCGGCATACTACTACACTGGCCTGAGACCCAGCGAGCTGCGGAAGGCACACCTCGAGGATTTGGATCTCAAGACCTGGACCCTACGAGTGCGCCATCCGAAGGGAGAGGCGTCCTGGGGCAGCCGGCGCACTGTGCCGATACCGCCGCCGCTCAGGACATATGTCCTCGACTACCTCGACGCAAGGAGAAAGCGCTTGGAAGAGATCGGGATGCAGGAATGCGAGGCGCTGATCCCGAACCTGAGCCCTTGGAACACGACAGGGGAGCCTTATACAGCCCAATCCATCCTGCGCATGAAGCGGATGGTGGAGGAGCGTTCGGGCATAAGGTTCGAGATGCGGAAGCTCAGGAACACCTGCGGACAGCACCTGAAGGACCGCGGAGTTCCAATAGAAGCGATCTCCAAGCTCTTAGGTCATGCCTCGACAGTCACCACGGAGAAGCACTACGCACGAATGAGGGACGCGCATGCCTTCCGCTTGGTGGAAAGTGCATGGGAGCAAAAACCGATAGCCAGCATAGAGCCAGATATATTAAAACCCCGAATTGAAGTTTGAGCCAGACACAAGAAAAATGGACCCTGCGGGATTTGAACCCGCGGCCTCCGCCTTTTTCGTCCCAAATCACGTAGGGGGTGAGAGGGAACAGCAGCTCCCCTTCTTGCGAAGGCGGCGATCTTCCGCTGATCTAAGGGCCCTCCAGCGCCAGGATGCGATCTGACGATTTCAATCTTTCTGTCCTCACAGTCTCGAAGTCGTGTTTCATATGCTTGTATATCCACCCCCGAGGTCTATATCCTCGTGCGCATTATAACAGAAAGAAGGCGCAAGCGGCGGTGCTGAGGGCGAGCAGGGGCAAATAGGTGTGCGGGAAGAGCTCGCCAGAGAGGCACCCAGACCAATCTCCACACTTCCTGCGCGGGTCTTGCAAGTTGCCAGTCTGGTGTGGTGTTCCTGCGCTTCGCGCAAAGATATTTATGCGCGCTGCATCTCCCTGGGGGTATGGCTGCGCTGAGGGTCTCGGTGGTCATTCCGACGATGAACGAGGAGGAGTCTATTGGCGCGGTGATCGATGGGGTTCGTGCGGCTCTGGATGACTGGTGTCCCGGGGGATACGAGATATTGGTGGTAGATACGAACTCCAGGGACCGCACTGTGGAGATCGCTGCAGAGAAGGGTGCCAGGGTGATCTCTGAGCCCCGCAGGGGTTATGGCAGGGCGTACAAGACAGGGTTCGGCTATGCGCAGGGGGAATACATAGCCACGCTCGATGCTGACTGCACCTATCCTGCGGATGCGCTTCCCCTTTTCTTGGAGATGCTGGAAAAGGAAGGCTTGGACTTCGTCACAGGGGACAGGATCACGAAGCTGGAGAAGGGGGTGATGGGCGTCCAGCACCACTTCGGCAACTGGGTGCTCACCAAGACCTCCAATCTGCTGTTTGGCACCAGGCTGAGGGACTCGCAGAGCGGCATGTGGGTCCTCAGGCGCGAGATCCTGTCCAGGCTGGAGCTGAGGAGCGACGGCATGGCGCTCTCGGAGGAGATCAAGATAGAGGTGCATGCCAAGGGGATGAGGATGCGGGAGGTGCCGATCCACTACGCAGCGAGGAAGGGGGAAGTGAAGCTGAACACATGGAAGGACGGCATAGGGAACCTGAGGTACCTGTGGCGCAAGAAGTTACATCGTTGACCTGGATATCCTGACATCCCTGATCAGCATCTCCGGGACGAACGTGGGGATCTCGATCTCCCACCAGTATATCTGGCGCTGTTCCCTGCCCAGCGCAACAATGTGCTTGAGCATGCGCTCCATGTTGTCGCTCACCCGCATTCCCTTCACGGCGCCTGCGATCCTTCCATCCTTGACGCGCAGCATCGCGTCCCTGGGGATCGTGGAATAATCGCCCGTGAGATAGTTCTGGAAGCGCGTGTACCAGACGTTGGAGATCAGATAGCCGCTGCCCATCTCCTCGAGGATCTCTGCGCGCCTCATCTCTCCTGGTACCACGAGCACATTCCAGGGCCTGGGATGCACAAGACCTGCATTTGCAGTGGTGCTGGTATCATGCTTCACAGCCGTGGAGGTGTTGTGCAGGTAGCTCAATAGTCTTCCATCCTTTATGATCTCAGTGCTCTGGGTTGGGACACCCTCGTCATCCGCGCACCTGCTGCCCAATCCCCCGGGGATCGTGCCATCATCCCTCAGACAGAACTCAGGACTCGCGATCTCAGCCCCTATCTTGTCCTTCAGGAACGACAGCCCAGCATCCACCCTCGACGCAGAGGCGAACGCTGCGGTGTGAAGCGCGATGTCCGCCGCAGACAGGTGGGTGAGGAGGACGTTGTGCATCCCCTCTTCGCCCAGGGACGGGCTGCGCGCGAGGATGCATGTTTCCCCTGCTTCCTTCCCTGCCTCGGCGGGAGCGAAGCTGTCCATGTTCGATGCGCAGGAGACGCTGTGCCCGGCGCCTCCTTCGTCATTGAAGGCTCGGATCGAGAACGCCAGGGCTGCGCTTTCATCTCTGTAGCCGAGCCCCTGGGAGGAGCGCATGTACCGCACGTGATGATACCTGTGCATCACGCCTGCGCACCTCTTTGCCCCTTCCTTCTCAGCAGCATTGATCCCCTCCCAGGTGAGGTCTGTGAGACGGTCCTCCATGCTGACGATCCTTTTGTCCATGGGAACATCGGCATACTTGAACTTTCCTCCCGCGATCCCATGGAAATCCTTGTTCTCCGGAGCACTCTTGGCACTCTTCTCGAGGTTCGAGAGCACGCTGTCCACGCGGGAGAGGTCGCTCACCACTGCGCTCACCACCCTCTGCCCTGCAGCGAAGTATATCAGCAGCGAGGTGTCGAGCCAGGACTTCACAGCAGCGATCTCGCTGTTCGCGAACTTTACCTGATGGGCATCGCTGCGCTCGAGGATCGCGATGGCGTCCGTGGCGCCATGCATCCGCGCCTTGGCGACGATCTCCTCCACCAGTCCCTGCATCTCAACCACACTCCAACCCGTCACTGAGCATCATAGACATAGGGATTATGGAGACGCAATGCCATACCCTCCCGCGCACCACCAGGTCAAGGCTCAATACCACACCCTACCAGTCCACAGTCCAGGTCGTACCCGCGCTCACGTGCACCCAATAACCTTCCCCGCGCTTCAAGAGATATGTATTCCCCAGCACCTTGGTCAGATACGGGCTGGTCGCGTCAAAGCCCTCGACAGTTGATGCACCCGTATCATTTTTCAGATCCCATACCGTGTAGGTGCTATCGTCTATTGCTGGATAGCCTACCATATTCCAGCCAGCGTACAATTGAATGGAGGTTTTCATTGGAAGTCTCCCTTTGATAGTGAGGAAGCCGTCCCCTGCATCAGTCACATAGAGCCATACGCCCATCGTATGATCCATTTTTGTAAGGTCATTAAGCGATGGATCCCAAGCAGTGTAGTACTGCTTCCACCTTGCCCAAGTGGGCGCGGAGGTATCATACCAGAGCACGCGGCTCCAATTGGTGTCCCCACCCTTGTCGAGGAGGGCATTTGGCAAGGAGCAATCATCAGGGATTACCGGGAGCGATATAAGGTTCCAGCCAGGGTGGACTGGAATTGAAAACTCAGCGAAGGCGGGGGAAGACATCAACGGGTAGCGATCCACATTGGATCCCCCTTGAATCCCCTGTCCTGTAGTGCTGTTATAGGGCAAATCGCCTATGCCGTCACTGCCAGGCAAGTTCTGATTTGGACCGCTCATCATGTCAGTACCAGTATAATCGCTCCAGTAGTTGCCCCCGGAGGGGTAGCCGTTGTCCCAGAGATTATAACTCTCATCATAAGCCTGCACTGTATTGTTTATTATGTTGTTGTGATATATCGTGTTATTGGCGGATTGGAGATAGAAACCATAGGAATTGCCTGTTACTACATTGTCCTTGAAAGTATTATCTTCCGAGGAATAGAGACACCAAATGCCTCTATTACAACCAGAGATTTGGTTGGAAAAAATTGTGTTGTTTTTTGCATAGCCCAAGATAACTCCACAGTAAGACCCAGTTATCATATTGTTCTCAATAGAGATATAGTTCGATATAGGGATTGGTGTAGGGATGTCGTCACGACTATTAGAGATCTTTATTCCATAGAGATTATCAATGAGTGTATTCTTCGATACTTGATCATATAAAGGTGGACCGGTGTTGATGTACTCAAGAACTATACCCACACTACCACTCTTTCCTACCGTATTGTTATCAATCACATTGAAGGCATCACCATGCTCCGTATGGATGCCATAATTTTTATTGTTCCAGACACTGTTATTTAAAATCATGTGGTGCTGGAATTCTGGGTAGCCTCCATGTATCCCTACGACATTGTTTGAAACGTTGTTATTCTCAATAATATTGTATGCTGCCGGTTCCCAAACCCTTATGCCCATGCCAATGAATACTCCTGTTGTAGTCTGACCTATGTGTCCTGTTATATTATTCCCCCTTATGATATCCGACCTACAATACCCCCCCATGGTGATGCCGTAAGGCTGCGAATCTACATTGGTGAAATATGTATTATTATGTATCTGGTTATTAATTATAACCTGATCTGAGAAGAAGGTTGGACCAAGATAACCTGTCATCTGTATCCCGATCCCATTGTTTCTGCAGATT
>JBFMEL010000120.1:0-5122 GCA_040753455.1 Thermoplasmatota archaeon
CTGTAATTGTCACATAATCGCCTTCGATAGGGATTTCCGTAGAGAAGATAATCTCTGAAACTACCAGATTCGGCATCGGTGTAACTTCTACAACTGGTATCTCCGGCGGTGGGATTTCTGGCAACTCATCCTCTTCAGATAAATTCGGTGGCGGCGGTGGAGGAGAACTTGGTGTCGGGTGTTCCAATACTAAATCCAGTTCTTTTGATGTGCCCTCTGCGATAAAACCGGTTTTGGTCACTCTGAACTGATCAGATGCTCCAACTATCAGTAAATCGCCTTCGTTAGCCTTGATAATTAGAGAGTATACTCCGTTCTCGTCTGTATAAGTCGTGCTGTTGAGGTGTGTCATATCATTGACGACCACCACTATTGCACCACTTGCGGGTATGACGTGATCAGGCATGTAGACTGTGCCGTAGATTTCAAAATTATTATTGCTTTCTGCTGTGACACTTCCACCGAGTAGTGCCCCCGCAGGCAGCACCATGCACAGTGCGATCACGGTCGCCAACACCCAGCCCACTCTGCTCGTGCCCTTGCGCCCTCCGCCTGTCATCTTGACTCCTCCTGATGTCCCATCATCCTTCTGTTTTCCGTTCAATCTCCACGCCGTCCGCGCCGGATTCGGATACATCATAGAAGGGGAGAATCCCTTCTCTTATTTCTTTTTTGGTACGAGCATCGAACAATTGGGGGAGATATCCTATGCTTTTTCATCTTCCTAAACCCACCAAATGCCGTAGCCCTGCGCGCCATCCCTTTCTGGTGTGACCGCTCAAGAAGCCGTTCTAGACTCTCCTAAGTCGTCCCTCAAGACTGCTCCCTTCCATGGTGCTCACCGCGCCCTTGATGGGGATGTTATATATTCTTCCGTTGAGGTTCCCGACCTGCGAGGCTGTCAAGAAATGAGGGGAAATCATCTCTCGCCAACTCCGTTGTGAGTGAGCATGGTGATTTCCTGAGGACTTGACAAGCTCAACAAGGATGGGTTATTATACCACTTGCAGTTACCGTCCAGGACGCTATATGAAGCAGATCGCCGACAGGCTCGTGGATGCGCTCCGCTCTGCCGCCACTGTCCTTCCGGGGGATGTGGTCGAGGCGCTCGAGCGCGCTCGCAGCGAGGAGGAGAGCGGGACCGCGCGGAGCCAGCTAGATGCGATCCTCGAGAATGTGAGGCTGGCGAGGGAAAAGAATGTGCCGATATGCCAGGATACAGGGATGCAGACCTTCTTCGTGACTGCGGGGATCAATTCCCAGCATCTCCGGGCGGTGCTCAGCGCCATCCCAAAGGCTGTGGAGCGCTCGACCAAGGAGATCCCCCTGCGGCCGAACACGGTCTCCCCATTCACCGGCCAGAACCCTGGGAACAACCTGGGACCGCACATGCCCATCACGAAGGTCGAGATCGTGGAAGGGGATGAGATCAGGATCGATATCCTTCCCAAGGGTGGAGGGAGCGAGAACATCTCCCAGCTATGGATGCTCACGCCCTCCGAGGGGTTGAAGGGTGCTAGAAGGAGGATGCTGGAGCATGTCAGGGCTGCTGGTGGAAAGCCATGTCCGCCCGTTGTGCTCGGGATCGGGATAGGCGGTGGAGCAGACTATGCGATGCACCTGGGGAAGAAGGCTCTCCTGCGCCCGTTGGGGCAGCGCCACCCGGAACCATCGGTGGCTGCGCT
Organism: Thermoplasmatota archaeon; assembly: GCA_040753455.1. Classification (GTDB taxonomy): domain Archaea; phylum Thermoplasmatota; class Thermoplasmata; order SG8-5; family JACRNV01; genus JBFMEL01. The sequence continues at coordinate 1,686 of JBFMEL010000120.1, forward strand.
GGAGCTGGAGATCCTGAGGGACATCAATGCCCTGGGGATCGGTCCGATGGGCTTGGGCGGAAGGACGACTGCCCTGGATCTGCATATCGAGTACACCTATCGCCATCCCGCCACGTTTCCGGTAGGGCTGGTGGTGCAGTGCTGGGCGGACCGCAGGGCAAGTGTCATTGTTTCTGGCAAGGGCGAGATCGAGGTGCTGCAGTGAAGGAAATGAAGGTGCACAGGCTCAGGACACCTTTGGAAGAGGGGGAAACGAGGCGCCTCCGTGCAGGGGAGATCGTGTATCTGAGCGGGACGATCTTCACCGCGAGGGACGAAGCGCATCTAGAGATGCTCGAGCACGGGATAGAGGGGTTCGATCCCAGGGGGATGGTGCTGTACCACTGCGGTCCTGTGGCTCGGAAGGAGAACGGAGAGTGGAAGATACTGGTGGCTGGACCCACCACCAGCTTCCGCATGGAGCCGCTCGAACCCGGGTTCATCGCCCGCTTCGGCGTGAGGGCGATCATCGGCAAGGGCGGGATGGGTCCCGGAACCCAGGAAGCGCTGCAGCGTCATGGCACTGTCTATCTAGCGTTCACGGGCGGGGCAGGGGTGCTCGCAGCCGAGCGCCTGCGAAAGGTCCATGCGGTCTTTTTGCTGGAGAAGCTCGGGATGGCGGAAGCGGTGTGGGTCATCGAGGCAGAGGAGTTCGGACCCCTGGTGGTCGCGATGGATGCCCATGGGAATTCCCTCTACGATCTCGTAGCCCAGCGCAGCAGGTCTCTGATGGAAGCAGTGGTGCGCGATAGAGCGCTCTGATGAGATCTGTGGATCGCAATCAAAATTCGGCTCTCAGCAGCCCATGAACGAGCCAGCTACTGCGTTCTACCCAGGAGGGAGAACGCGCTGGTACAACGGATCTGGCCCACGGGGCAGCGTCGGCACAAACCTTATAACCTACGAAGGGGTGGTATGGGCGATGAAGTATCTGGTGACAGGGAGCTCGGGACAGTTGGGCTCCTATCTGGTGGAGGAACTGGTGCGCGCCGGCAACCGCACGGTTGGCATAGACCTCTGCATCTCGGGCTACAGGGAGGTGGACAGGCACACCATGCTCGGGGACATCTGTGACCCGGAGCTCTGCAGGCAGGTGATGGGAGGAGCGGACGTGGTCATCCACGCGGCAGCGCAGGTGAGCGTGGTGGATGCCGTGAAGGATCCAGTGGCGGATGCGAGGACGAACATCATGGGCACGCTGAACCTCCTCAATGCCGCTGTGGAGCACGGAGTCGGTCGCTTCATATACATCAGCTCTGCCGCCGTCTTCGGCAACCCCAGATACCTGCCGATAGACGAGGGGCATCCCGTGAGCCCGATCAGCCCCTATGGCGTGAGCAAGCTGGCAGCCGAGCGTTATGCCCTCGCGTTCCAGCAGACCTATGAACTCCCGGTGGTGGCGATAAGACCGTTCAACATCTACAGCCCGAGGCAGGACCCTGACAACCCGTACTCAGGGGTGATATCGATCTTCGCCCGCAGGCTGAAGGAAGGACGCCCCCCGATTATATACGGCGACGGATCTCAGACAAGGGATTTCGTGCACGCGAAGGACGTGGTGCAGGCGATCGTCCTGGCAGCGACGAGCAAGTACGCCACAGGGCACGCGTTCAACATAGGCACAGGGAGGCAGCTCTCGATCAACGACCTGGCAGCGCGCCTGATCGCCATCAGCGGCGCAGGTTATGCACCCTCCTATGAACCTGAGCGAAGGGGCGAGATCTCCCACAGCTACGCGGACATCTCCAAGGCGCATAGGCTGCTGGGCTACGAGCCTTCTGTATCGCTGGACGAAGGGCTGAAGGAGCTTCTGGACATATGAGGGGATGGGACAGGCTCAAGGTCCTGCTGGGGCTGGTCTGCCTCTTCGCAGCCCTAGATGTACTGATCCTCCTCAGCCATACCCCGCGCTGGCTCGGGCTTCCCCTCCTCGCGCTCGGCTTGTGGCTTTTGGCTTGGGGGTTCGGATGGCAGCGGAGGGAGGAGGAGCGAGACGACTTCGCAGCATCGCTGATCCGTGTGCTCACGCTCAATGGAGCGCTGCGCCCCTTCCTTCCGTTCTTAGGGGCTGGGGTGATCATGGCTGTGCTGGCATACAACCTTCTGACCCAAGGGAGCATAGGCAGCAACGACACTGTGCTGCTGCTGATGGGTGCCGCGCTCTTCGCATACAACCTCGTCCCCTCCAGGTATCTGGTGGAAAGAGACTTCGCCCTCCTGTTCCTCTTCTTCCTGATATTGATCCTCGTGCTGCCGACCACCACCTACGCCCTGCGATACGGAGCTTTGGGGGAGGAGGACACCAACAGCCCGCTCACCTACTATCTCCTGGCACAGCCCACCGCCTCCCTTGCCTCGGCGCTAGGGGTGCAGACATGGGTGAGGGAGATGAACCTCCTGCACTTCGTGGACGCGCAAGGGCACGAGCAGGCGTTCTCCATCGGGCTCTCCTGCACAGGGCTGTACTCTGTCTCCATCTTTGTCTCCGCGTTCCTGGCGTTCGTGGCTGTCGAATACCCAAGGCTCGATAGAAAGGTGGCGCTGCTCCTGAGCCTTGGCATACTCACCGCATGGGCAGCGAACATCCTCAGGATGACAGTGATCGTCCTGGTGGGCTACAGCTATGGGATTCAAGCAGCGGTGTGGACGCATCACAACATAGGGATCCTCATCTTCATGGCATGGATACTGCCGTTCTGGGGGCTCATCTTCAAGTGCCTCGGAGTACCGGGTCCCAGAAAGCGCAGGGAAGGAATCCCAGCAACTCGCACCGATGCAGTGGTGTCAGGGGGTATATCGCCCCAGGGCTGCGCGATATGCGGGGGTCGTTTCACCCCCGAGGCGCCCAGCATACGATGCAGATGCGGTGCGCTCTATCACTCCTCGTGCGCTGCTCATCGCAGTTGCCCGTCCTGCGGAGCTCCGCTCTGATCAGCGCTCTCCCGCAGGCGCTCGTCCATCCACTCCGAGGCGCGGGCAGCACGATCATAGGATGGGACACGTAGCCGTACACCGATGCCCCCTCCTGCCGAGCGAGAGAAGGAGCACGAGCAGCGCAGCGACCCGCCACATCGGGATTATAGATTGCTATCTTCGGACGCCACGCTGTGTCAAGCAAACTCTTTATCCCTCTGATCTCTCCCCCCATAAGGTGAGCCGATGGAGTTCATCGAAAGATACGTGACTGCAAGGCACAGATATCATCTCTGGCGCTACGAGCTCGAGACATGGCAGAAGGTGATGATGGCATCGGGCTTCGCATGCCTGACAGGCCCTAACTTCCCAATTTCTTGGTAATAGGGACCTCAAGGAGCTCGATGACCTTCTTTGTTTGACGTGTCACCTCACCGAGACGGTCTTTCCCATCTATTTCTACTACGCTGACCTTTGAAAGATAG
>JBFMEL010000121.1:0-4904 GCA_040753455.1 Thermoplasmatota archaeon
TCAGGCGCCTCGTGTAGTGCCTGATGAGCCGCCCATCGTTGTACATCAGGAAGATATCGTCTATCACAGTCCTCCCTGCAGCCTTTTCTGCTTGGACCGCCGCCCGCGCCCCGCCGACCTCGGAGATCTCCGGGTAGTTCATGCATGTGGGGCAGTACCACCTTCGATACGTGTAGGAATACACCAGGCCAATGTGCCTGCAGGCAGGGCAAGGTACGTTGGTCGTGGGGCCCTGCAGCGTCTTGTAGCTTCGGCAGTACGGGCAGTACCATGCCTGGTAAAGGTGGATGTACTGCATCTGCTGCTCGCACTTCGGACATGCGCCCTCCTCGAGGACCTTCGCAGCCCTTCCGCCAACGCCCCCTGTGCCTGCGTATGCTTGACAGGTATAGCAATACCAGCGCTCGTACTGCGGCACCCATGTGAGCTCCCTGCCGCACTGCGTGCAGTGATATCTGTCCATCATAGCGTGATTGCACTCATGCGATATAGAGCTTTGGGGTGTGCTGCCTCGTGATCCTTGACCTGCCTGCTGGTGGGCAGGCATACCGCACAGCGGGACGGGCGCAATCGTTATATATCCCTACTATCATCCTCTTCGGGGTGCATGACATGAGCCGATGGGAGACGCTGGGGCGCATGGGTGTGGTGCTCAGGAACCAGGAGAGCGCCGTAGGGGAGATCAAGGAGGGCAGGGGGCTGGCAGACTACCTGATCGGAAGCCACGTGGCGATACTCCTCTCCACCATCGCCTTCGGTGCTGTGCTGGGCACCTATGCAGGCGGATGGCAGATAGGGATCGATGCCGTGAAGATGCCCATACTCTTCCTCGGGACGCTGTACATCGCCCTCCCTGTGTTCTACATCCTGAGCGTGATTACTGGCTGCAGGATCACGGCAGGTCAGATGGCGGCACTGGTGACCACGGGCTACGCCGTGACATCGATCGTGATGATCTCCTTCACCCCGCTGCTCCTGTTCTTCATCCTCACTGCCAAGGACTACACCTTCACGATCTTCCTCACCACCGGGGTGCTGGGGCTCTCGGGCTACTTTGGCCTGGTGTACATCTTCAACAACTTCCGCCTCCTGACCAAGGATCGCAGGTGGGTCCCATCGGTGCTGGTCGGGATGCTGGTGATCGTCCTGGTGGGCACGCAGCTGGCATGGACCCTTCGCCCATACTTCCACAGTTATGAGCAGTTCATAAAACCCGTGGAGGGGAACTTCTACGCTGCGATGACGAGCGCCGCTGGGACAGAGCCAGGGATCGCGCTGCCGATACTGGGGGTCTTCGCGCTGATCGCGGTGTTGATGCTCATATACTACATCGCCAGCATCCCGGAGGAGACGAAGCCTCCAGTGGCAGCCACCCCATGGCACACCACCTATCCCGCATATCCTACCTACCCGCCACCACCCGCGCTGGAGAGCATCGGGACAGAGAAGGATAAGGAAGATACGGGCACGAAGACGGATGCGCGCTCTTCTCCTCCTGGTGAATGATGGAGATCTTTGTCCCGCAGCCCCCTTTCGAGATCGATCGCTGCTCTCTTACAGGGAGGCGAAAAGGTTATCTAATATGATAACTATGCATCATTGATATAAGATGAAAGAGAGGGAGTTCGCTGAATTCGTCAGGGGCGTGCCTCTCCTCACCACCAGGCAGGTAGCAGCGTGGCTCGGCGACGCGGCGTACGCGAAGCTCTACCTCCACAGGATGGTGGCACGGGGCGTTGTCAAGAGATTGTCCAGGGGGCTCTACACCGCCCACGATGACCCGGTCATCTACGCCTCCCACGTCCACTACCCCTCATACATCTCGCTGTGGCACGCCTTCCAGCACCACGGAGCCACCACGCAGCTCCCGAAGGTCGTCGAGGTGATGGCCCGGAGGTCCGGTCGGCTCGAGGGTGTGGAGTTTGTGAGGACCAGGCACCTCTGGGGCTACGGGTCGACCAGATACCTGGGGTTCCAGATATCTATCGCCGAGTTGGAGAAGGCGGTGCTAGACGCGGTGCAGACCGGCAGGATACCGCTCGACGACGTGGGCCGGGCCATCGGCAGGTGCGAGCCCTCGAAGATAGAGGAATATGCGCTCAGGTTCGATGTGGTCACAGCTAAGAAGCTCGGCTATATCGCCGAGGGCGCAGGCGTCTTCCTCGGTAGGCTGCACGAGAGGGTGCGGGCGGACAGGAACTACGTCCACCTCGGCTCGCCGGTCGAGAAGAACAGGTGGAAAGTGGTCGAATGATAGACTTCGCAACACTGAGGAAGGTGGCTCGGACAAAGGGGATAACGAACCTCGGCTTCGTGGAGAAGGACTACTTCCAGGACATCCTCCTGCTTGCGGTTTCTCGGGAGACACCGCACCTCGTCTTCAAGGGGGGCACGGCGCTCTACAAGTTCCACGGTCTCGACAGGTTCTCGGAGGACATGGACTTCGTGGGCAGGGTGTCCAGGTGGGAGATCGCGAGACTGGCGCGCTACGTCGAGGACTTCGGCTATCCTGTCGAAACCACCGTGAAGGAGGTGACTGACGGCGCGCTCGCGACCTTCGCCATCAAAGCCTTCCTTTACCAGGGGACGCGCGAGAGCATGTCCCGCATCCGTATGGATGCTGTCTGGAAGCACGAGGGCAAGCCCGCGACCGAGTGGAGGACGCACTTCCCGATGTACAGCGATATCCCGTCCTTCAGGGTCCAGGTCATGACGGTCGAGGAGATATTTGCGGAGAAGGTACGGGCGCTCCTCGTCAGGAGCAAGTCCAGGGACGCCTACGATGCGTGGTTCCTGCTGAGCAAGGGGATACGGCTGGACAGTGCTACCCTGGAGAAGAAGCTGATGCCCTATAACATGGAGCTCGACAGGAAGACACTGGAGCGCGCTTTGGAAGGGATATCGAAGCGATGGAAGGCGGAGATCGGGCCGATGCTCGTGCACCTGCCGGAGTTTCGGGAGGTCTCGACCAGACTGATGAGTGCCCTGGTGCCATAAACGATGCGCTCACAAATATTATCCTGCCCGCCACCCCTGCGCTGGAGAGCATCGGTAGATGCCATGCCACATCGGAACGGGCGCTGTGCGCTCATTGTGAAGGATTAATGGGCAATTTCGGCTAACGCCTTGCGTGTTTGCGAAGTGCCTAAGGCATTTGGGTGAGCGAAGCGAACGCATACACCGTGTTGTTCCTAAGATGAGGGGATGCCATATTTTTTCCGTATTTGTTCTAGTTCCTTCTCTTCAATCGTTGGGTCCTCATATAATAGACTCAGTTTTTCTCTGATTTTTCGCATCATCTTTACTGAGTCAAATTCTTTCTCCTTCATGTAACACCTCCCTGGGGCTCCTTATCTCAATCAATGGATAGCCGTATTTGAGATTAATCGAGTTGTATAATCTTATTTTCTCTAAATTTACGATGTGCTTGAAATTCCAACTTACAAGTACATCCACACGAAAGATTGTAGCAATCGATATGTGCTGGGCATCTACTAGATAATTTTTAGATATTGCTCCTTCAGTTATATACTGTTTTGCCAAAATTTTTGCTTCTTCATTCAAAACAACAAATTCTTTATGTTCAGCCGAAATATCTTCAATCACAGCTTTAACGTGCTTAGGAGCATCCTCAACCTCCCTCAAAGTTAAATCAGATAAAACAACTATTTTACTACCTGCCTTGAATTCTTGTAACAGCTTCTCTGACCATTCCTTAAATTCATCATCGTAGATGCCCCCGATTACTGATGTATCTACATACACTCTTAGCTTCATCAATCTTCACAACCTACATCCATTTATCTTCCTTATCATAAGAGACTGGAACAATATAAATTTGTCGCCCGCAATTTCGGACAATGTCCTGACGCATATCTGAAGTTCGCCCGATAGGGGAATTTGGGCGGAGGGGGTGCAACCCCCGAAGCCAGATAGCCGCGTGTTAGGCGAGGGCGAGGAAACGATGTAGAACCATATTCTCGCCCGAGTTAAAAGCTCCAGTGGCTTCGTCTTCTCTACAACTTCGTTATCTACACCCATGGAGGGATTTGAACCAGGATGCAAAGAGCATACCAGCATACTGTGAACACCTTGCGTCCGTGGCGAGGGCGTTAGCCCCGAGCAGCCCTTCGGGCTGCGAAGAGTTCGGCTGGGGTGCTGCTCATATGTGTTCTGCAAATTCATCCACATCCACTTTGGCCAGTCTCAGCAGTCCCCTCAAGGATCCGATCTTCAGCTCCTTATGCATCGGTACGACTGTCCCGACTTTTCCGTTCGGGGTCATCTTCGACAGACGTACATGGCTTCCTGAGCGTCCACTGATCTCAAACCCAAATCTATTGCATAGAATCTTTACAGCAGCTTCACCGGAGACCTTTCTAAGCCTTGGCACAGATGACCCCCTTCTCCACCTCGAAGGTCGTTATAACCGCATGCCTTTCTCCCTCAATCGGGAACTCCTCGAGATAGAGTTCTGTGGCCTCTTTCAGGTTCTCGATAGCTTCCTCTATGGTTCGCCCTTGGCTTACTGTCCCCACCTCAGGACATTCGGCCACATACATATCCTCCTCCTTGTGGAGGACTGCGGTTAGTGCTGGCATCTAAATCACCGTTCATACATATGGAGAGTCCTTATTTAACCCTTTTCTTATATATTTGAATGATTGGCCGCGGATTGCACCCCCAGCCGAATTCGCCTAACGGCCGAGCGTATCTGAAGTTCCGAGCGAAGCGAGGAATTTGGGCGAAGTGCCGAAGGCACGAAGCCAGATATGCGTCTTGTATATCCACTCCCCCGAGGTCTATATCCTCGTGCGCTATTACGTAGGATAGGCTGAGGGGTAGGCGAAACTACGCTCTGAGGCACATGTCCTCGTATAACAGCCCGCCTCCCCCGCCTATGT
>JBFMEL010000122.1:0-4833 GCA_040753455.1 Thermoplasmatota archaeon
ACTGAGGACGCTTTTAATTTTGAATGGATCAGAAAAAACGAACTATGGGATATTATTGCAGATAAAGTCGTGCCAGATTTTATTGCAAATGAATTATTGATTAAGATTGGAAAAAAATCGAAATTTTCTAAGGAGATATTTGAGGAGTTGGGTGGGGTTTTAGTACCTATAGGATATCTTGTAAATGTTGATCAAGTTGAGATAATATTAAAGAAATGGTTTAAGGAATACATTCAATCAGATAAAAAGTACGATGAAGGGTTAAAAGATTTATTCAAAAGAATAGATAGGCTTGACATTATTTATGAGCCTGAGTTTGTGAAAAAGACGTTACGTGAAATTGGGTGATTTGATGCTAAAAACAACTGGTTTTAGAGATGAGAAAGAACTACGAAAATATTTACTAAAATCAAGCCACATGGGGATAGTAGAAGAGGGACTTACCCCCTTCGGGGGAAACATAAGAGAACTGCTAACAGAATTTAACATAGGCATGGAAAAAAAGAGCGATATGTTAGCTAGGGGTAAAGATAATGAGTTGGTTGTTATTGAATTAAAGTTACGTAAGGCAGATTACAAAGCATTTGGGCAGATTTTATGCTACATTCTATTGATAAAAAGTTTACGTTTTTTTCAGAAAAAATATAGGGGAGTAAGAGGAATTGTATTAGCAAACAAAATTGATGATAGTCTGAAAATGATAGTTAAAGAATACAAACACTGGAAAAAACAGATTAAGGATATTCCAAGAATAAATCTAAAAGAATACGTAATTTCTCCTGATACCGGAGAGATAGAAGTGATAGATGTTACCCCATAATTTGAAGCAATGAAGAATCATCGAGAATCAAAAGATATATGGGTTAACCTTTTTCTGTGTAATGGATAGTGTTCCTATGCGCTTCGCCCTCAAGCTCGCATATGATGGCACCGCGTTCAGCGGCTCCCAGCGCCAGCCGCCGCCAGTGCACACTGTGGAGGGCGCGGTCACCCGCGCCGCGAGGGATCTGGGAATCCTTGGTGGTGAGGGATGGTTCGTCTTGGGCAGCCGCACGGATGCTGGGGTGTGCGCATTGGGGAACGTGGGCGCACTGGACACAGATTTTGACCCCGACGCCTTGATCCCAGCGCTGAACTCCGCGCTGGAGGATGCATGGGTCTATGGCTCTGCCGAGGTGGGGGATGGGTTCAACCCCCGCCACGCGAAAGAGCGCTGGTACAGATACCTCATACCCGGAGATGGGATGGAGATGCAGAAGGTTCGGAGGATCGCGTCAATCTTCGAGGGCGAGCATGACTTCACTCATTTCTCGAAGCTGGACAGCACGGCGGAGCGCTCCCCCGTCCGCACCATCGCATCCATCGAGGCATCGGATATAGACGATTTTCTCGCGCTGGACGTGAGGGGCGAGAGCTTCCTGTGGCAGATGGTCAGGCGCATCGCGGGCGCCGTGCGCATGGGAGGCACTGGCGAACTCACCTATGCTCAGATCGAGGATGCGCTGCTACGCCCTGAGAAATATAATGGACCCGTTATTCCACCCCTACCCCCGCAGGGTCTGTGGCTCATGGACGTTGATTGCGGCATAGAGTTCGCGCTCGAGCCATTGCCCGAGAGGTTTCAGAGGGCGCATCTGCACTCGAGATTGAAGGCATCCTTCTACTCCGAGCTCGAGAGAAGGCTCATGAGCGCTCCATCCTCCTCAGCGGCTTTGTGATATGCCTTCTGGCACACACAGGCGGCTCGTACCACCCCACCCTGATCCCTCTATCGAGGGGCATGGTAGTGGCACTGGAGGCGCGCGTGCGGCATCTTGGGCATCTGTACCCCACATCCCTGCCCCTTGACTTCATGTGCCTGCCGCAGCCTGGACAGAGGGGGTTCTCGAACTTTGCCCTCACCTCTGCAAGGTGAACAATCCTGAATTTTTCAAGATTCAAAGTCCTGGGATGAGCGCGCACGTTGCCGCACACAGTGAGCCTATCGCCAGGAACCAGGCGGCGCACCACCCTCCTCATCTCCTTTGAGGGCTCGTATGCTGCCGCCGTGATCCTCTCTTTCCCGATCCGAATATCGAGGAGCACATGCCCACCCTGGATCGTGCGTGGATGGGAATCAACCAGGGCAGATGCCCGCACAGAGGTGTAGGGCTCCAACAGATGCGTGGAGGTGAGATGATCGTCCGTGCCATGGTTCGTGAGGTAGACCAGCCATCTATCAGCAGGTTCGGAGCGCACGCTGCGCATTGCGTCCGGGAGCACCCTCGGATCCTCCCCGCGAATACCGAACAGGATCGGGCATGGAGAACCAGGCGCTATCACGATCTTCCTGTGCACAGGATCATAGTTGTTGAATGTGCTGGGGAACCTTGCATCGAGCGCAGCCACGCTCTCCGGGTCGATCTTCCTTTCCGTGCCCCACAGCCTCTGCTGCCGATATGCGATCACCTCGTATGTCCTGTCCTGCGGACGCCAGGCAACTGCTGCACATGCACCGATGAGCCCTCTGCCGTTCCCGCGCGCTGCATGCAGTCCGTTCATCAGCACTGCGGATATCTCCTCCTTCCTCACCAGCCCTCTGACCGCGCGCCAGTAGAGCTGCTGGGGCGGTTTTTGAGGCAGCAGCACGAGCCCTGGGTTCGTGTCGGGAGCACCGCGCACAGCCCACCGATCCAGAACATCCTCCGCGCGCTGCAGCAGATTCTCAGTGGGAGGGGTGTCCACCCCAGTACTGAACGCGTGCACTGCCGTCCCTGCGAGTTCTCCGATCCGACACCTATCCCCCCGCCCCTTTCCGAGGCGAAGCGCGATGGCGCCGTTCCCCCTGGTCTTCCATGACACGTTGGGGTTCAGGCGCACGAGCCTTGGATATCCTAAGAGGTCAAGGTCAGAGAACTCGCGCACCAGCTCTGTGGCTAAGAAGGTGGTGCACATGCCGTCGGGGGAGTCAGTGTCGTCCACGCCCAGGTACATGCCCTATGCCTCGCCTGCGCTCTTCCAACTCCCCAACAATATAAAACTCTTGGGAGAGACATGGCAGCGTCCCACAAATCCGCCATCCCTTTGCGCAACTGAGCAGCATATACCGTGTCTATCGAGAGCAATGCATTTATGGGACGCAGCCTGCTGTCTTACAACCGTCTTTCGCCGTAGATTAAAACCCAGAATTGAAGTGTGAGCTAGACATAAAAAAATGGACCGGGGGAGACCGCAGGGATGTAGAAGCAACATCACATCCTCCCGTGGACCCAGACGCATCCCAATCAAACTCCAGGCAATCTGGATGCGTCGTATCTCAGCACTATCGTTCCCTGCGGTGTGGATACAAGGACTGGGACCGCAGGCGAGGAAGTAATGTGATGCTGTATCTCGCCGAGGATCCAGCCCGTATGCATCGAGAACGCACCATCGTCCACCATCTGGTAGCAGAATGGTAGAAAAGGTGGACCGGGGGGGATTTGAACCCTCGACCTCTTCTATGCCAAAGAAGCGATCTTCCGAGCTGATCTACCGGCCCGATGGGAGCGGGTAAGATGCGGCCAGGTAATAAAATTTAGCCCGTCGAGTTTGCCCGGGGTTCGGGATATCTTATCAGGCACCTCTGGCGCCTTCCTCGTAGGAAGTGAGTTCGCGCTCGACCATCTTCAGGTCCTTCTCCTCGAGGGTGAGAGGGCTGAGCGGGACGAGCAAGACCGCGCCCTTCAAAGCGATGAGTTCGTTCACCAGCTGGATGAACTTCAGCACGGACTGATACGTGTTGTGGGAGAGGAGGTACTCCAGGCCTGCGAGCAGCACAGCGGGCTTCTCGCTCTTTCGAATGAAGTTCTCTATATGGTAGTACAAGCCAGAGAGGTTCTGCGGAGCGATCGTGTTCTCAGTGTCTGCTGTGGAGAGCCAGAGGATCGGCGTCTTCTCGAACCCGTAGCGCTTCCTCACCTTGGCCGGGAAGTCACGGGTGATGCACAGACCCTGAAACCCATGCCTCACGTGCTCGGAGAATATCTCATAGCTCCGTTCGCCCGTCTCTTCCTTCAACAGGTACCCTGTCCCATGTTCCAGCAGCCTCCAGCCTTCGTCCCTGCTCTCGCCCTCGTACTCTGGCCTGATCTCCGACTTTGCCTGCGTGAACCTGTGGACGCACCTCTCATCCCCCTTAGCCCTGCAGCTCTCCTCCACTCCAACATATCTTCGGTCATAGAGGGCAGATAGCACGCCGGAGAGATAGCCCCTCGTGAAATTGCATGAAGGCGTGCTCGCCCTGCCGATGGCGTTCGCCTCCACAGATTCCTCAAAACTCACAACCACCCAGTCCTTGGACACATCGATCCTGTCCACCCTGCCCAGACCTGTCTCTATCAGCACACCCGGGAGCAGATCCCGCAGTTCCTCCGTGGTCTCGCATCTTACCTCGATGCTCTGGACAAGCCCCTCCCCGCACCTGAACCCGTAGCGCTCGATCGTCTCTTGGGATGCCCCCTCCCCCACAAGGATCTGGAGCTCGTCCCCAAGGCTCTTGAGGGCGCCGCCGGACATCACAAAAAAGCTGATCCCATCACCCATCGGCTCCCTCCATCTTCGTGAGTATCGTGGTGCCCAGCGTCGTAAACGCAAGCTCAACGTTCTCGCCTGTCTTCGCGCTCGTGAGGTACCATGCGGTACCATCGCGCGCGGCGCGCTCCGCCATCTCATCGGGATTGATCCTCCACATCTCACGCAGGTCCGCCTTGTTGCCGAGGAATATCACGGGGGCGCTGGGGCACACGTTCCTGAAGACCTTGAGCCACTCATCGAGCCCTTCGAAAGTCTGGTGTCGTGTCATGTCGCACACGATGA
>JBFMEL010000123.1:0-4628 GCA_040753455.1 Thermoplasmatota archaeon
CCTCTGCCTCCTTCTCGGCAGCTTCCGCCTCCTCCCTCATCTCGCGCTCGACCTCCTTCTCGATCTCCGTCTTCTCGATCGCGATCTCGCCTGGGAGCCTGGCGTCAGCCCGCATGATCTTCACCTTCACACCTGTGACCCCTGGTTTGAGCTTCGCCACCGCGAACCCCTCCTCCATCCACAGCAGCTTGGGCTCTCCGCAGAACTTGATGTGCCCGTCCTTGAACTTCTCTGTCCTGTGGCGCTGGCCCGTGAGCTTTCCAGAGACGACGATTAAGCATCCACGGGCGCCAGCTTGCATAATCCTTCTAAGCGTGGAGTGCCCAGCCCTTCTGAAGTGCCAGCCACGTTCCAGCGCCAGCGCTAACTTCTCCGCCATGATCTGGGCGTTCAGGCTCGAGTTCTGCACCTCCTGCACCTCGATCTGCGGGTTGTCGAGATCGAACCTGGCTTCGATTGTGTCCGTGAGGTCCTTGATCGTCCCTCCCCTGCGCCCGATCACCAGACCAGGACGCTCGGTAAGCAGGGTCACGCGCGTGCCCATCGGCGTCCGCTGGATGTCCAGCCCCCCGAACCCGGCACGCTTCGTCTCGTTCATCAGGTACTCCCTCACCAGCACCCGCTTGATCTTGTCATTCACTATCTTGCGCTCGCCCGCCAACCTTACTCCTCCTCGAGCTCCTCCACTGCCTCCAAAACGATCTCGATGTTCACTGTCTGCTCGTCGAACTGCGTCGCCCTGCCATGCGCGCGGGGGAGCCATCCTGGTATCTTCCGCCCCAGGTGAGATGCTGCTGTTAGAATCCTCATCGCTTCGGGATCGAGCTTCTTGTGCGCCTCCGCGTTCGCCTGTGCGCTCTCTATCGTGCGGAGGATCGCCTTGCATGCCTTCACTGGGTACCTGGCAGGGCCATACCCCCGCTTGTGAGAGGTGTATCTGTTGTACCGCCTGAACTTGATCGGGCGCTCCATCGCGATCACACTGCTCAGCAGCGCCTTCGCATCCTCCACCTTCATCCCCCTGATGGCTCTGCATATCTCGACGCAGTGCTTGGGGGAGACCTTGCACTCCCTTCCGATCGCACGGGCGATCTCCTCGCCGTCTGTCTTATTGCTGTATCCGACCTTGGCCATGCAAACCCTCTACTTCAGCGGCAGGAACTTGGAGGACCGCGTTGCCCCCACCCCAGGCCCGGAGTGCCTCACGGACTTCCTGGTGAGCGCGAACTCGCCCAGGTAGTGCCCTATCATCTCCGGCTTGATCTCCAGCATCTTGAACTCCTTTCCATTATGGACGGCCACATTCTTCCCAACGAAGCTCGGGAGCACGATCACGTCCCGCTTATGCGTCCTGAGCACTGGCTTCTCCCCCCGCAGCAGGCGCTCTACGAAGGTCTGCTGCTCTTCGTTGAGCCCGCGCCTGTAGCTTCGCCTCCCTCTCGCAGGTAGTATCGCAAGGAGCTCCCCCATGCTCATCTTCTGCAGTTCATCAAGGGTGTGCCCCCTGTATGTGAACTCCTTCTTCCTGCGGGCGGCGATGGCACCCTTGCGCTTCCTCAACTTGCGCCTCGCCCCTTTCGACATGCCAGACAGTGGTTTGTCCTCGTGCATCTTCACCGCCTCCTCTTCTTAGGGGAAAGGCGACCGACCTTGCGCCCTGGGGGAGCATTCGCTGAGACAGTGCTCGGCTTCCCCACGTGCGGGTGTCCTCCCCCCCCATGCGGATGGTTCACCGGGTTCATCGCAATCCCCTTGACCTGGAAATACCTCTTCGCCTTGCTGCGATGGGCGTGGTACTTCTTCCCAGCCTTGGTAAAGGGCTTCTCGCGCCTTCCGCTTCCGGCAACGATCCCGATCGTCGCGCGGCAGCTCGGGTTGGTCCTCCTGAACTTCCCAGAAGGGAGCTGGATGACGACCATCCTCCCGTGGCTCACGATAGCCGCGCCTGCGCCCGCAGCCCTCACCAGCTTCCCCCCATCGCCAGGCACGCTCTCGATATTGTGCACGATCGTCCCCTCCGGTATCAATCCGATGGGGAGGGTGTTGCCCATCTCGATGGGGGCATAGCGCCCCAGCACTACCTCCTGACCCACGCTGAGTCCCTCTGGAGCGATCATCAGCGCCTTTCCCACCCCGTAATCAATCCTCATCAGCGGTGCCGAGCGTCCAGGAGCATGCACCAGGTCTGTGACCTTGCCCTTTCCCTCGGGTATCCTGGGATACCTTGCCTCCCCGGGGTGCCTGTGGCTCGGCGAGCGATACGTGGAGCCCCCGCGCCCGCGCCTTCGTGCGATGATCCTCTTGCCCATCTTCATCCCTCAGAATATCCCGATCCTTGAACCGATCTCGCTGGCGGAGTATCCCTCCTTCAACTTGATGATCGCGTGCTTTCCGTCCTTCATGATCCGGGTGTTCACGTCCGCCACCTTCGCTTCGAACCTCTCCTCGAACGCCTTCTTTACCTCAGCCTTGGTGGCATCCCTGCGCACGATGAACTCCAGGCGGTTCCCGTCCCGTCCATCCATCTGCTTGGTGCCAGAGATGTGGTCCAGTGCCTTCTCTGTCACGTATGGATGCAGGAGGACAGTCCCCTTCCTCATTTCCCTCTCTCCTTGCCCAGATCGTTGAAGGCATCTTCGCTCATCATCATCAGCCGACCAGGCATGCCGCCGGGCGCCAGGTGCTCGGTCGAGAGCTCTCGCATGGAAACGACATCCACCCCAGGCAGATTTCTAAACCCTGCTGCTACATCCCTCTTGTCCCTCACCACAACGAGGATGCTCCTGGGCGTTCTGTACCTTCGACCGCGCATCTTCCCTCTTCCGACCCTTATCCTCTTGCCGTTCTTGGCTCTGAGTACATCTTCGTGGAGACCGAGGCTGCGCAGGAGTTCGAGGGCTTGCTTGGTGCCCCACCCCTCCTTCCCGATCTCCTCCAGCCCCGCCACCACTACTGGAAGGGTGATCTCCTCACCGAACCTGTGCCCTCGCGCACGGACGATCTCTGGGCTGGCTGCAGCATGAAGTGCTGACCTCAGCGCCTTCAGCCTCTCCTTCTCGTTGATCTTCTTTCTCCAGATGCGCTCCACGCGCGGGGGATGTGCACGCCGCCCCCCTACATTGTTCGCGGACTCCGCTGCTGTGCTGCCCTGCTTCAGGCGCTGCACCCTGGCTACGCCCCTGCCCTTGCCCCATGTGGAGACCGCATGCATCGCACCCGCCCCGTGCATCGGTCCATAGGGCTGTCGCCTGTTCGCCTGCGCTGCCACCACAGCCCTTTTTATAAGATCGGGTCTGAACGCCTCCTGAAACGCTGCGGGCAGAGGGGACACCGTCCTCACCTCCCCCCCGATCGTATAGATGTTGACCTCAGCCCCGGTCTTCTCCTTTTTGTCTGCCATCTTCTTGGCCAACGCCTATCACCCCTGCTTCGAAGCCAGCGAAACATACGTGAGCTCAGGAGGCTTCTCGATCTTGATCGGATGGGCGCGCACCGCATCCCTGAGACCGACCAGACGCTTCGCCGGACCCGGTACAGATCCATGGAGGAGCAGATACTCGCTCCGCACCGCGCCGTAGTGCAAGATCCCCCCTGCTGGCGTGATCTCCTCCCCCTTCTTGCCGATCCTCAGGATCCGCTTGTTGTACTCCGTGCGCTGGTGATACCCCATCTGACCCGCCTGCGGCACAGTGGGTCTCACATACTTGGGGGACTTAGGGCCCAGGGTCCCGATCATCCTCCGGTGCTTGCGGTTCTTGTGCGTGAGGAGCTTCACCCCCCAGCGCTTGACATGCCCCTGGAACCCCTTGCCCTTGGTGATCGATGCGACGTCCACCATGCTGCCCTCTCTGGCGAAGTCCTCTATCCTCATCTCCTTGCCTATCAGGGAGAGCGCGTAGTCCAGGCGCTCTTTGAACGTTCCCCCACCGATGCGCACCTCTATGATGTCCGGCACTTTCTTCGGGACCCCAGTGATGAGATCGGGCTGCGTCTGCATCAGCACCCTGACCTCCTCTGCGCCCGAGGTCTCCAGCACCTCGCGCCTCTCTTCATGTTCCAGCTTCTTTGGAAGCGGAAGTCGCCTCCTCAGCGTCTCGTCAATCCTCGATGCCCAGACCTCTCCCAGAGTCTTGAGCCCGTAGGGACCGTTCTCGTACACCCGCACCGCCACCACCTTCATAGGGGGTACTTCCAGGATCGTCACAGGCACCTGCACCTCCTGACCCGAGGTGTTGCTGTGGGGTCTGTAATCCACCACGTGTGCGTGGGTCATTCCGACCTTGTACCCGGCGAAGCCTTGAATCTTCGGACCGTTCTCTATATCGGGCCAGGTCCTGAACCTGGCGACATGGTCCCTCGCCCTTTTCCTCGGCGAGTATGCCATCGAACCGCGCCTGGGTCTCCGCTTGTTCGGCAACGTATCCCTCGATCGAGCGAGCAGACTCTGTCAGTGTGGGACGCCCACAACGCGAGCCTGTCTCTATCCTCGCAGATACCGTGACGCCTTCGCGCCCCAGACAACCGCCGGGCAGCGCACTGGGACAGGTAGCCCATAACGTCTGGTAAATGCGGTGGGGGGCGATACCTCTTTTCATATTTAAAGATTGAGCAGCCCTGGGCGTCATCCC
>JBFMEL010000124.1:0-4593 GCA_040753455.1 Thermoplasmatota archaeon
GGAAGCTGCCGCAGACCGGTCCAAGCAAGGAAAAAAGGTTCGACAAGAACTTACTGGCGTTTGGGCTCGCAATCACGGATGACAACATTCCAATTTTCAGTGAGATGCATCCTGGGAATGAAAACGAAGCGAAAGTCTTCTCGGAAATTGTGGAAAAATTGACGGGGCGTTTGGAGAGCCTGAGATTACCCGTGAAAGACGTTGTGCTTTCAATCGATAGGGGCATGAATTCTGAGGACAACATAGAGAGACTCGTGAACAAAATGCATATCATAGGCGGGTTAAAAAGAAACCAGGTGGGGGATCTGTGGACGATTCCTCTCTCAGCGTTCAGAGAGCTCTACACGACCTCAAAGAGACACAAGGTTCTTGGATATGAGAGTAGAAGAACGGTTTTCGGGCGTTCATATAGAATAATACTGACCTACAACCAAGAAACCGCCATCAGACAGAGAGCGCGATACGAAAAGGAAAAACAGACGTTTCTATCCGAGGCAGCGACGATTCAGAGATCGTTGACTTCAAAAGGACGTGGGAGAAGGCCAACACAACAAAGCATTGTAAGGAGACTGAACAAACTGATTCATAATGGGCGTGAGAGTGTGTTCAAATATCATATTGGACCTGACCTATATTCGAAGAATGGTTTGCACATATGGCTCAACAAAAAAGCAGAAGAGAAGCTGTTCGGTTCGTTTGGAAAGCAGGCAATATTTACGGACATAGAAGACTGGAACACGGTGGAAGTGGTGAAGGCCTACACAGGCAAGGCAATGGTGGAGGAAGACTTCAAATTCCTGAAGGATAGGCTGTTGATTTCTGTTATGCCGCAGTGGCATAGAACGGACCCCAGGATAAAAGTGCACGTATTCCTCTGCATTGTTGGACTTACAATGTACCGGTATCTGCTGTGGAAACTTCGGGATACTGAGATGTCAGTTTATGAGCTGGATAAGGCGCTGAAAGGTATCCGTGTAGGTTTTGTGACCCTCAACGGTAAGGAGCGAAAGGTTCAGCAAATAGTGGAGGAGATGAGACCCAATGCAGCAAGAGTCTTTTCGAAACTTGACATAGGTCGGTTCGTAAGAGAGTGATTTTCTTTCATATGGGTAATACCAAAATCGTAATACTGGCTCGAAATAAGTCGTAAAGTCGGGTATAAAATCCGCAGGTGGACGGAGCAGCCACCTGCGGGGCGTGGAGGATGGGTTCATTGCGATGCGCTCTCGCTCGGAGCAACGCCTCTTAGAGGCGTCCAGGGACCGCCGAAGTTTATTTCCCTGCCGGTCTTCATATTGAACCTGACCTTGAGCTGCCCCTCTTCTAAAAAGATGGATGCGTCCTTCAGTTGGGAGAGGTAGTTTCGAATCCGCTTCCCCTTTTGGGTGAGGGAGCGTCCCACACACACGAGCAGCCCGAGCTTCTCGAGGGTGTTGATCCGCCGATAGCACGCTGCGATCGGGATGCTCAGGTTCTGGCTCAGCTCCACCGCGTTCTTCGGTCTGAGATGCGTAGCGATCAATATCTTGGTGGAGTACTCATCTGCGATGATCCTCGAAGCCTCTATCGGGTTCATGGGGGCACGTCCAACCGTATGCTCTGAAACGCTTGGGCAATACTTAAGAGGGCTGAGGCTGATATCACTGCTGATTATCAGTGCGGTGGTGCGCGGTGTGCACGAATCTCTCGTAGCGCTCCCTGAAGTCCTTAGCCATCTCGAGGATGAGCCTGAGCCGCACTCTGAGCCTGCCGTCTTCGTAGTACACGTAGACGCTGTCAATATCCGCCATGTAGAACTTATGAATTCGTCCGTCACGTCCCATCAGGGAGCGCGCTTCCTTGAGCAGCCCGATATCCTCAAGGGCGCGTACCTTCCTGTAGCATCTGGCGATCGGTATCCCCAGCGCCTCGCTCATCTCGTGGGCGGTCATCTCGCGGCCGTTTGCAGCGAGAAGGATCCTCTCGATGTCCTCATCGGCCACTAACTTTGTCACGTCGAACAACGTTTTCACCTGAGAGGGGAGTGAAACTTTCCTAAAAGAAGGTCTCCTCCTCAGTATCAAAGATGATTTTAAAAAGTGGGGGGAAAGGGTTTAGTGCGTGGCAGTGAGCACTCTTTTCCGATCTGCCACTCTCCTTCTCACCATGTCCTTGGCCAGGAGGGCGAACCCTGCTACGGCAAGAGCTGTGGTCAGCATCAGCCCACCGCTGAGAGCATAGGCTGTGCTCATGGGCAGCCCCGCCTCTGCTGCGACTGCCGCCTTCGATGCAACGAAGACATCGACCTGCGCGATGCAGCTCTCTGTTCCATCCGAGGCTGTGACCTCGATCGTGTAAGTGCCTGGCTGCACCCCTGTGGCATCGAGCGTGAGGGTGTGTTCACTGACCTCGACCCCTATGCCACCAGCGCCCTGAGCAGAGAATGAAAGTGGATCACCATCCACATCAGAGAGGAAGGGGGCTAAGTTCACTGCTGTGGTGGCATCCCTCTCTATTCTGATCCCCGGCACCCTCTCGGCAAGCTGGGGCGGGTCGTTGACTGGAGCCACGTGCACTGGGATCGCCAGGTCCATGGCATATTCCCCATCGCTGGCTGTGATTTGTATCGTTGTTGAGCCGTACCAGTCCTGCGCGGGGGCGATGTGCGCGATCCCTGCGTCAGAGATCGATACGCCGATCTCAGATCCCTGCCCGATATAGCTGAGGGTGCTGTCCACATCACCGATGATGTCTCTGAGTTGAATGTGGGCTGTGCTGTCTTCTGGGATCTCAACGGGCTCCATGTCATGCATCAGGGATGGGGGGTCGTTCACCGCGAGAACAATGATCTCGGAAGATGTGGCGATCATGGCGTCACCATCGAAGGCGCTGATCTTGATCGTACTGCTGCCTGCCCAATTAGCGGCAGGGACAAGGGAGAGCACCCCGTCGTTCAAAGAGAGGGAGAGCGCAGGAGCGCTTGACGAGAAAGCATAGGCGATCTGGCTGTCCACATCAGCGAAGTATCGGGCAAGGTTCACTGAGATGCTGGAATCTTCCTCCGTTGTGAGCTGGGGGATGGTGGACAGCAGTACCGGGGCGTCGTTCACAGGCAGGACCACCATGCTGATCTTCTTCTCTGCCATGGACTGGGCATCGAACGCGCTGAAGCCCAAGACCTCCTTGCCGTTCCAATCTTGGACAGGCTGGATCAAGGCTGTTCGATTGATCTGATCGATCTCGACGCTGCAGTTCTCAGTGGAGGCTACAGCATAGCCAAGCACACCCTCGACATCGTAGAATATTTCCGTGAGGTTTATCACAGCCATCTGATCCTCGCTGATGATCACGACATCATTCCCCGCCAGGGGAACGATGAGATCATCTATCCCTTGTACCTCAATGATGAGCGAGCACTGCGCCTCGTATTCTCCATCTGACGCTGTGAGCACCGCCAGTACAGTCCCTTGGAAGTTTTGGGATGGGATTACAGAGAGGGTCCCAGGATCGGAGAGGTACAGATGTGCCTCGCCGCCCGTGAAGCCGAATGTAATGGGAGTGTCCACGTCTGCGAAGACCTCCCTGAGGTCCAGTGCCGAGTACAGCGGGACATCTTCGAGCGTGCTGAGGACGATGGGCTGGGCAACTGTCACATAGGGCGGATCGTTCACAGCGAGCACAATCGCTTCGATGCTTATGTACTCCACCACTGTGTAGCCTGGTAACAGGTCAACCGCATCTCCATCACCTGTCTTCATGGGTACCGGCTGGTTGATCGGTATGAAGCGCTCCAGCGCCACGGTCACATATGCAACGCCGCTCCAATCCCGAGCACCTTGAAGATGGATAGTCCACGTGCCATTCTCTTGAGCAGCATACGCCGTCCCCATATCTCCATGAGACACGACCTCTGCGCTGATGATCGTGTGCGAGGGATAGGGGGTGAGCTCTGCTGCAATGGCTGTGAGAGGGCTGTCCTCGTTCATCTGAAGCTCCACTGGCGCCCCGATGTGCACATCTACGATCATACTCACGGTGTATTCCCAGTCGCTCGCGATGATCTGGAGATGGTCCAGACCTGCGAACTCCCTGGAAACAGTTATTCCAAGGATCGAGCCATCTACAGATGGGCTCACCCCTCCGAACAGCGAGGCGGCTGTGAACGACAGCATATCTCCATCCACATCGAAGAAGTATTCGGAGAGTGCCAGGAGCGCAGGGATGGCAGCGCCACCTTGAACAAGGATCGGGCGCGGGGTGCTGAGCACGACCGGCGGATCGTTCACCGGGAAGACGGTAAGGTTCACTTGTACCAACCATGGGATAACAACGTTCATCTCATCACCCGAACCGCTGCTGCACGGCGAAAGGTCTGGTGGTGGAGGTGGAATCGGGGGTGTCTCTATATAGTATGCCGTGAGGAGCAGCTGCTCTGTGCCGTACCAATCCTGGGCTGGGGTGAATGTGAGTATTCCATCGGATTCTGAGAACGAGATATTCTCGCTCTCGGAGCACACGATGGATGTCCATCCCTTTGAAAAGAGCGTGGCGGCATCGATAGAGAGATCTGTGTCCTCGTCCGTGTACAGTTCTGCTGCATTTGACTGCGGTCCT
>JBFMEL010000125.1:0-4509 GCA_040753455.1 Thermoplasmatota archaeon
GGTTGTGCAGGTGGTGGAAGATCAAACGAGCAGTATCTTACCAGGCCCTTGAGCGGGTTGATCGAGCAGCGCCGACCCCCTGAAAAAATATACATACCCCTCCTCGATACCCCAGCCTGCATCGCCGCAGCTCTGTTGATGCACTAAACACCCAACACCCCTCAGGGCGGTCTGTGCCTCGGGGCTCCGCCCCTTCGGGAGACAGCTTTAAGAGCCGCAAGCTATCAGGGCTTGGCAACATCGCACCCCATCAAACCCATTCCCATCCGCATACAGGATGCCGTCGTAGCTCAGTTGGTGCACTAGACCCCCTGTGCACTCTGCAGTGGGTCTGTGCCTCGGGGCTCCGCCCCTTCGGGAGACAGCTTTAAGAGCCGCAAGCTATCAGGGCTTGGCAACATCGCACCCCATCAAACCCATTCCCATCCACATACAGGATGCCGTCGTAGCTCAGTTGGTGGAGCATCCGGCTGTTAACAGGTCATGGCAGCCCTGGCACCAAGACCAAGACCGAAACCGGAAGGTCAGCGGTTCGAGCCCGCTCGACGGCGTACTTGATTTTACATCACAACGGATGAGATCGAAGGGCTCGAACAAGGACGCATGCAGATGCCCAGTGCTCTCCCATTAGCATGCGTGCGGTGGGCGAGCCCGCTCGACGGCGTACTTGATTCTACATCGCAGCGGTGAGATCGAAGGGCTCGAACAAGGACGCATGCAGATGCCCAGCCCTCTCCCATGAGCTACGAGAACGCTTGGGAACGATTGCAGCATAAATAAGGCGGGCACGCCGGGAATCTCGCGCGCCAGTTCCGCTTGCTGGCGTGGTTCGAACCCGGGACCACCAGCTTAGAAGGCTGGTGCCATATCCTGTCTAGGCCACGTGCCCCTGCGTGTGATATAGAGCCTGGGATTATAACCTTTCTGAGGTCGTCACATGCAGCATGCATCGTCTTGCTCTTGGGTCCTGGTCCGGGAGACTATGCCAGCAGGCTATTTTTCCAAGTCCCGCCAGTCGCAGAAACCGCAGAGCCACCAGAGCGGTGCAACGCATCACAGATTGAAGCACACCACCTTTGGCTCTGTCATCTCCATGAGTGCAAACTTAACCCCCTCCCTCCCCAACCCGCTCTCCTTCACTCCTCCGAACGGCATCATGTCTATGCGGTAATCCGAGGAGTCGTTGATCATCACCCCTCCCACGTCCAGATCCCTGATCGCCTTGAAGGCGCTGGATATGCTGGTGGTGAAGACACCCGCATGCAGTCCATACCTCACGCCGTTCGCCCTAGCGATCGCCTCGTCCAGGTCCTTCGCTCTGTAGAGGGAAACCACAGGACCGAAGACCTCCTCACAGTCCATCCTAACACCCGGGGGGCCGTTAGCCAACACGGTCGGATAGTAGAGCGCACCCTCGCGCACCCCGCCGGTCAGCATCTCAGCCCCTGCCGCCAGCGCCTCCTTCACCCACTCCTCCACCCTCTTGGCTTCAAGTTCGGTGATCATCGGGCCCATGTCCGTAGATTCGTTCAGCTTGTCCCCCACCTTCAGCCTCTCGGTGCGCTCGACGAACACCGAGGCGAACTCCTCGTACACCCCTGCCTCGATATAAATGCGCTGCACGCCGATGCAGTTCTGCCCAGCAGCCCAGAACGCGCCTGAGACGCAGAGCTCTGCTGCTTTCTCGATATCTGCATCCTCAAGGACGATGCACGGAGAGTTGGAGCCCAGCTCCATTCCGATCTTCTTGAGCCCTGCGAGCTGCAGAATCCGCTTCCCTGCCTCCACTCCCCCGGTGAAAGAGACCATCCTCACCCTCTCGTCCGTGACGAGGGCGTCGCCGATCTGGCTCCCCCTTCCTGTGACCACGTTTAGGACGTTGGGTGGAAGACCCGCCTCCATGCACGCGGCAGCCAGCTTAAGAGCCGAGAGCGGCGTCTCCGTGGCAGGCTTGAGCACCACCGCATTCCCGCCTGCGATGGCGGGTCCGAGCTTGTGTGCCACCAGGTTCAGCGGGTCGTTGAACGGCGTTATGGCAGCTATGATGCCGATCGGGACGCGGTAGTAGTAGCCCGCACGGTTTTCTGAGCCGGGCATGCTGTCGAACGGTATCGTTTCCCCCACTATCCGCCTTGCCTCCTCCGCTGATATGGTGAGTGTGTTTATGGCGCGGGCGACCTCCTTCCTAGCCTCGCGGATCGTCTTGCTGCCCTCCATTGCTATTGTGCGGGCGAACCCCTCATGCCCCTCCTGGACGAGCCTTGCTGTCTCCATGAGTATGGAGATGCGCCTGTGCACCGGCATCGCCCTGCTGGTCCTGAATCCTTCCTCCGCTGCCGAGATAGCCGCCTTCACGTCCTCCGGCGAGCACTTGGGCACGGCATCTATCACATTCCCGGTGTATGGATCGAGCACATCGATCCTCTCTTTCCTGTCCAGCCATTCTCCGCCGATGAGCATCTTCATGGCAACGCCCCTCGGCACGGGAGTATCACTGGTGCAGTAATATATTTTTGTACAGCGCTAGAAGATGATCTTGCCCTCTGCAGGATGTATCATCGGCGCGCTGCCCACGCACCATCCCCCCATGCGCAGCCAGACTATCGATCGCGAGTAGCGGAGGTATAGTTCATCACGATCCTCGCGATCCTCTCCCCTGCCCTGCCATCGCCATAGTGCTTGCGCCGCCTCCCCCTGGGCTTGAAGCACGCCAGCGCCTCCCTGATCTTCTCCTTGTGCGCGCCGACAAGCACGTTCCAGCCGTCCTCCACTGTCTCTGCCCACTCTGTCTCTTTGCGCAGCGTAATGCACGGCACCTTGAAGAAGTATGCCTCCTTCTGTGCGCCTCCGGAGTCTGTGACCAGCACCCTAGCGTTTTTAATCAGCGCGAGCATCTCAACATATCCCACAGGCTCTATAATCCTCATGCCCTCAGGTGGCTCGAGCCTGAACCTTCTCATGTACTTTCGGGTTCTTGGATGCGCTGGGAAGATCGTGTTATAGCCTTCCATCGCCGATAAGATAGCACGCAGGTTCTCCTTCACGTCTGTGTTCGAGGGACGGTGGCAGGTCAGCAATATGTATCCCCCTTTCCCCAAGCCAAGATCCTCGAGGATACTGGGATCCATCCTCCCGTATCTCAGGGCCGTGTCCAGCATCACGTCCCCAACGCGATGCACCCCTGCGCTGATCCCCTCGGCTTCCAAGTTCCTCACTGTTCTCTCGGTGGAGCAAAAGAGCAGGTCTGACACATGATCTGCAATCACCCTGTTGATCTCCTCCGGCATCTCTCTGTTGAAGGAACGGGCACCCGCCTCCACATGCGCCACAGGGATGTGCAGCTTTGCAGCAGCCACCGCACCCCCGAGTGTAGAGTTCGTATCCCCGTATACGAGCACGAGCCCAGGCCGCAAGCGCTTCAGCAGCTTTTCTATGCGAAGGAGGATGCGTGCAGTCTGCTGTGCATGTGTGCCAGAGCCCACCCCAAGATTGTAGTCGGGCGCTGGTAGATCCATCCCCTTGAAGAATATCTCGGACATCTCGAAGTCGTAGTGCTGGCCCGTGTGCACCAGGATCTCAGTACCCATGCGCCGGAGATGCGGGGAGACGGCAGCCGCCTTTATGAACTGGGGACGTGCGCCCACCACAGAGACTACCAACATGCAGGCTGGCACATAGATGATGACATATATAGATTTAGGTGGAGCAGTGTGGATGGTGTTTCCGATCCGTAGTTTGCGCTATACAGCCAATCTCTTCCTATTGTGTCACGTTCTGCCAGCAAATGCAGTGGAAACT
This sequence comes from Thermoplasmatota archaeon, assembly GCA_040753455.1. GTDB lineage: Archaea > Thermoplasmatota > Thermoplasmata > SG8-5 > JACRNV01 > JBFMEL01. Next base: position 3,799 of record JBFMEL010000125.1, read on the forward strand.
CCTATTTGGAAACATCATCGAGCAGTGTGGTACAGAACCAAGAAGTACGAGTTCATGATAAGAACTTGTTCCACGAACCCGACGATAAGGCGCTTCATCTTTTCCCTGGCTATTCCCTTGTACAACATATGGCGGCTACTCAATTACTGGGCGCAGCACGATAAAAAATATTCCCACTTAAAACGGTATAGGCGAGCCTGGGAGTTCATCTTTGCTATAGGGTGCTCTTTCTATGGTGGACCAAGACAAATGACCATTCTCGTCAATGCGGGTATAGGTTAGCCTGCAGACTTGGTGCTGACCCTTGCGAAAGATCCAGTGCACAATATCTGCATTGTTGACAAGAAAGCCACGGAATAGGGTTTCCAAGATAACGAATGAAAGGTGATTACCACCCTTACAGCCCCTTCCCCATCTGGTCATGACCTTAACAGTTGCCTACCACCCCAAATCCGCACGTCTACTTCGGAACTATTGCTGGCGAAGGCTGTGGGACAGAATTAGGGCGTGTAGAGGTAAAACAGGTTGTGCCAAGTGTTAATGGAGCACATGGCTGTATTAATGCGGTCTTCACGCCTCTGGCTAATATTCCAACCAAGCCTGCGTTTGTCCGCTGAGAACTCGGCTTCAGAATTGTTCCTCAGGTAATATTGTCCCAGATACTGGTGTGTATTATAAACGAAATCTCTCATGGTTTCTTTCCAGTGACGG
>JBFMEL010000126.1:0-4412 GCA_040753455.1 Thermoplasmatota archaeon
AACCTGGGGATCACCCTCTATCACATGGGGAGGCACGAGGAGGAGATCGCGTGCTACGACCGCGCGATCGCGCTCAGGAAGGACTACGATAAACCCTGGAACAACAAAGGCGCCACACTGCTGGAGATGGGGAAGCATGAGGAGGCTGTCCTCTGCTTCGAAAGAGGCTTGGCGATCAACCCCAAGAACCCTAAGGCACTGAACAACAAGGGGGTAGCGCTGAAACGCCTCGGAAGATACGAGGAAGCCCTTGCGTCCCTGGACAGTGCCATAGCTGTGAACCCTGAGTACACAGACGCGCATCTGAACAGGGGGCTGCTGCTGCAGGAGATGAAAAGGTATTCCGAGGCTGTGAAGGAGTACGATGCGGTGCTGTCGAAGATGAAGTCTGCGGAGCTCTACTGCCAGAAAGCCAGCGCCCTCGTCGCCCTGGAGCGCTACCAGGCTGCGCTCGATGCCCTGGGCGCCGCGCTGATGCTCAGACCTCACTGGGACGTTGCCCTGGAGCTGAAAAAGGAGGCAGAGAAGGGTCTGAAGACTGCCAAGCCAAAGTGGGAGGCAGTGCCTCCGAAGGACAAGGAATTGCTCGGTGCACCATTCCCGCCAGCTCTTGAGATCTCCGCGCCTGTGGAGATGCCCGCGGAGGAGAGGGCGCCTGCTCCCCAGGAGGCGGCTGAGAAACCCGCGCCTGTGGAGATGCCTGCAGAGGAGAGGACGCCTGCTCCCCAGGAGGCGGCTGAGATCCCTGCGCCTGTGGAGATGCCTGCAGAGGAGAGGGCGCCTGCTCCCCGGGAGGCGGCTGAGAAGCCTGCGCCTGTGGAGATGCCTGCAGAGGAGAGGGCGCCTGCTCCCCAGGAGGCGGCTGAGAAGCCTGCGCCTGTGGAGATGCCTGCAGAGGAGAGGGCGCCTGCTCCCCAGGAGGCGGCTGAGAAGCCTGCGCCTGTGGAGATGCCCGCGGAGGAGAGGGCACCAGCTCCCAAGGAGGCTACCGGGATGCACTGTCCCGGGTGCGGGGTCTTCGTGATGGAAGGGATGAACTTCTGCCCCCACTGCGGGACAGACCTTCGAAAGCCTGTGTACTTCTGTTCAGAGTGCGGAGCAGAGGTGGAGGAATCGTATCGGCACTGCCCTGCATGCGGGGCGAGCTTAGAGGAGGAGGAAGAACTGGAGGTGGAGCCTCTGGAAGAGATGGAGGCGATGGAGGAGGCAGAGGCTGCGCTGGAGGAGGAGAAGATCGAGAGGGCGTTTGACGAGCTCTTTGCCGAAGCAGAGCTGAAGAGGCGCTTAGGAATGACCGAGGATGCGCTCGACCTCTTTCTCGAATGCTCAGCCCTCTCCGGGGATCCAAAGGTCCAGGTGCACATCGGGCTCTGCCACTGCGCCCTGCAGAGGTACGAGGATGCACTGGGGGCGTTCGAGCGCGCGCTGAAGATGGAACCCGATGACATCCATGCGCTTCACGGAAAGATCGAGGCGCTCGCCCGCATGGAACGCTATGCGGCGGCTTCTCAGGTGCTGGATGATGCTATCGATACCCATGGGGAGCAGAGCAGGCTGCTCCTTGCCAAGGCAGCGCTCATGCGGTCCTGGGGCAGGAAAGGGGAGTGCATGGAGGCACTGGATCGCGCTGCCGAGCTCTTCGGGAACGAGGATATCTGGAATATGGAGGGCGTTGCACTGGCGCTGGATGGCAAGGAGCACGATGCACTCTTATGCTTCGACAGGGCTGTGCAGCTCGATCCGCAGTATTGGGTGGGCTGGAACAATAGGGGTGTAATCGCCCTCCAGGATGATGAATTGAAGCTGGCTGCAAAGTATATTGACCGTGCCATTGACCTGGTGCGTGAAGCACCTGAGCCCTGGGGGAATCGTGCATACCTGCTGGGCAGACAGGAACGCTACGAGGAGGCTGTGGAATGCCTGGATGAAGCATTAACCGCTGCACAGGAACCTTGGCTCTGGGCAGAAAAATCCTTTTTACTGCTGAGAGATGGTCAGCTAGAGAAGGCAGAGGAGGCGGCTGAGCGGGGCTTACGGCTTGACGAGCGCGATCCTGGGTCCTTGAACATGCTCGGTCTGGTGCGGATGAGGATGGGGAAGATGGCTGATGCGCTGGATGCCTTCGAGCGCGCCGCTGCCATCGCCCCAGATTTTAAGGAGGCAGAAAGGAACATCGCCCTCGCCAAGCAGGGGATGAAGGAGGGGGGAATCCAGTGTCCCGAGTGCGGCTCCGTGTCGCCCAAGGGGGCGAAGTCGTGCGCAGCCTGCGGCGCAAAGCTGACGAGAGAGGCAAAGGAGGCTGCCCTCACGCGGGAGATGGAGGAGCTGGTTAAAAGAGAGGCAAAGCCGAAAGCAAGGAAGGCGAAGGCTGTGAAGAAGCCCTCGAAGGAGGAGTTCATCGCAAGGTTGATGACCGTGCCAGGGATAGGCTACGCCAAAGCCAGCGACCTATACGCTGCAGGGCTCAGGAGCGAGGAGGATATCGCCCGCGCAGAGATGGCTGACCTCACGCGCATCAAGGGGATCTCCCCGCACCTTGCCAGGAAGCTGAAGAAAGGACTGGGCAAGTGACACGATAGCCCATGGAAAGTTACTTATCTCTCCTGTCTGTTGCAGTTCTCGAAACAGCGCGGGGATGGTGTCTGCGTGAACATCGATGCCGAGATCGTGCAGTTCATGAAGCCGCTCTTCGGCGACATGGCAGAGAGCACAATCAACGTCCAGAAGGAGAAGCTGGGGCTCAGGAAGGACGAACTGACATACGAGGAGTACATGAAGGTCGTGAGGTCGATCGTAGCCCTCTGTCACAGGATGGCTGGGGCGGCGATCGCCAGCAAGATCGAGGACGGGCTGGTCAGGATATTGAACGAGGCGAAAGCCTCATGAGGGTGCTGGGATGACTGCGGATGAGAACACGGAGAAGATACTCAGGGAATTCATGAGCCTCCCGAAGGTCGGGCTGGCAAAAGCCAAGGCGCTCTACGACGCGGGCTACAGGAGCCTGGGCGACATCGCGGCTGCGGGTCTGGAAGCGCTCGGACGCTGCAAAGGGTTCAGCGAGAAGCTGGCGAAGGATATTGTGGCACACCTCTCCTCCGAGACTCTGCAGGCGCCGTCGGCCGAGGAGGAGCACATCCGGAGCGGCATAGCGCTGTACGAGGACGAAAAGTGGGGTCAAGCCCTCCAAGAGATGGACGCTGCGCTCGCCATCAACCCCAACAGCGATCGGGCGCTTCTAATCAAGGGAGATATCTACTTCGACAGGGAGAAGTACGACAGGGCAGAGGAAGCGTACCGCACGCTCGCAGGGATCGTGCCGGACAGCGAGATGGTGTCGATAAAGCTGGGCGACAGCCTCACGAAGCAGGGTCGGAGGTACGAGGCTGAGGAATGCTACAAAAAGGTGCTGGAACTGAACCCTGAGCACGAGGACGCGCTCTCCCGCTTAGAATCAGAGCGCCTGAGGACATATGTGCGAGGCTTGGACGAGCGTATGGACGGCGGGATACCCGGGAAGTACGTGGTCCTCGTGGCTGGACGTGCCGGCTCGATGAAGTCCTCCTTGGTCTTCAACATCCTCTACAACCTCACCTACCACGAGAAAAAGAAGGCGATCTACATCACGCTCGAGCAGAGCCGCAGGAGCCTCCTCAGGCACATGAGAAAGTTAGGGTTCGACCCTGCCCATGCCCAGAGGATGATGGTGCGCGACATAGAGGACCTCGTGATCATCGACATGGCAAGGCTGAGGAAGGAGACTGCCGAGCTGCCGACCCGAGGCATAGACTGGCTCTCCTCCATGCTCACGCAGATCAAGCACTACAAAGAGGCGTTTGGCTGCGATGTCCTAGCGATCGATTCCCTCTCTGCCCTGTACTCCCTGGCAGAGTTCAAGAACCCGCGCGCAGAGCTCTTCTTCTTCTTCGAGCGCCTGAGGGACCTGGGGGTCACTGTGTTCCTCATCACCGAGATGGTGGCTCCGGACAAAGAGGTCTTCGGTCAGTATGGCGTGGAGGAGTTCCTCGCAGATGGGATCATCCATCTGAAGACAGAGAAGTACGCGAACAAGAGCAACCTCTTCCTCGGCGTGGTGAAGATGCGCGAGACGAAGCACGAGAGGGATTACTTCCCTCTGATCGTGGACCGCGAGGGGTTCGAGATAGTGGCGGATTGAGTACAGCGCCCTTTGAATCTAAGGAGATCATGGGCAGGAATACTGAGGACTATAGCACCGCGCCCCCATAAAACTTACCGAGAGCAGTGCGCGGAACTTTTGTTGTTGTGAAACCCGTTTTCGACAAAAGGTAAAATTTATGATAAGCCAGTGTTTTTTCGATGTTGAAGATGTAGGAAAACTTTTGTGGATTGGACGTGGGAAAAAAACTTTAAATAGTTAGAACACATTACCCTTT
>JBFMEL010000127.1:0-4385 GCA_040753455.1 Thermoplasmatota archaeon
GGGATCGTATATATCCCTTCCATGGACAGGGCGTCGAGCGTTAGGTGGCTCCATATGCCCAGGGATGAGCCTATGGCGCACGCGACCCAAGGGGCGGATCTGAATGCCAACCCAAGGGTCCAGCACGAAACGCATACCACGCATGTCCATACCCAGCCCATGAACAGGGAGTGGCCGACAGGGCTCCTGAGCCCTTCTGCAGTCTCATAGCGGTCCAGACCAAGGATGAGGGCGGTCATGCAGGCTGCGAAGACCGCCGTGGTAGCGCTCGATAGCGATGCTACCGATGATAGGGCGCACGCGCACGCGCCGGCGACCACAGCATGCGTCAGGAGATTGGACATCATAGGCTGATCCAAGGATGCGTTCATATCCCCTGTCCCTGGGTGCAGGGTGCATGTAGCCTCAGCGCGGTGATGCTCGGGGGGCTCACATCTTCTGGAAGAACTCCTCCACATCCCTCTCGAACGGAGGCTTGGATGTTTCCCGCTCTAGGGTCTTCAGCTCCTTATGGTCCAGGGCTAAGGGGCTCACGGAGACCAGCGCCACAGCCCTGTGCACAGCGACCTTGTCGTTGATCAGCTGGATGAATTTCAGCACCTGATTGTAGTTGTTCTGGGAGATCAGATACTCCACCCCGGAGAGCATGAGGAGAGCGTCTCCCTCCTCACCGAGGAAGGTGCGGCAGTATGAGTATATCCGCGCCAGATCTGTAGGGGGAAAGGAATACTCCCTGCTCTCGTCCAAGGTGAGCCAAAAGAACGCCGCGCTGTCCAGCGCATACTGCTCTTTAATCGTCTCGGGGTACTCGCGCGTGAGGCAGAGGACTCGAAAGCCATGAGACAGGGCATCCTCTGCCACTTTGTAAGACATCTCTGGGTGCTCTTCCTTCACCAGGTACGTGGTGCCGGGGACGAGCGCGTACCTCAGTGCATCTTTCTTCGCGGCTGAAGGGGCTGAGACCCCCACGCTCGATGGACGTATGATGTGGGTGCAGAACTCCGAGCCGTCAGAGCGGCAAGTGGTCTCGATGCATCCGTATTTCCTGCCCAGAAGCCCCGAGGTGACCCCGGCAAGATAGCCGCGCGTGAAGTCGCACGAATTCTGGGGGGAGGATTCAAGGCTCTCATCGAACATGACGACGATCTCCCCTTCGTCCACCTTCTCGATGTAGGGGCGGCTCAAGCCCACCTCGAACCACAGGCTCTGGAGTATCCCCTTGAAATCATCCAGTCCAGCAGTGATCCCCAAGTTCTTTACGAGGGCTTCACCGCAGCGCATACCGTATCTGAACAGGGCTTCCCTCGAGTTCGCCTCACCCAGGGCGATCTGCAACTCCTCCCTCAGGGACAGGAGGGCGCTTCCTGGCATCACGAAGTAGGGCTCCTCGCTCATCGTCCTCAGGAAGAGGTGAGAATAGATAAAGGTTTTCTCTCCAAAGGAGATCGTTGAGAGGCGAGGGCTGTGCATTTTCGAAAGACCTCACAGAGGGTGGCAAGTAATAAATAGGTAAATGGTCTTGCAGGAGATACCGAGCTTGCACAGCATGCAGGTGGCGGTGATTAAATGGATCCGGATGCTGCGGAGAAGGTGTATCGAGAGCTTTACAAGACCCTTGGGAGAGCCATAGGTTTCCAGATGGCCCGGAACATCGTGATGATGGGCGAAGACGGCTTCAAGAGGGAGGATCCGGAAGGCTCTTTGAAGCAGTTGGCACAGGCGCTCATCACAGCATTCGGGAAGACCACCGCAAACATCATGCTCTCCACCTCGGTGAAGATGTGCTTCAAGAACGAGGAGCTGAAGAATATCCAGAAAGAGCTGGTGAACCTTAAACTCCTCCCGGGTGAGCGCAGATGAACGAGCTGAGCCGGAGCATCCTTAACATCATGGAATCCACACCGCTGGGAAAGATGAGCATCTACGTGCTGAGGAAGCAGAGCGCGGACGCAGGGATTGACCTGGAGATGATGTGTCCAGGGGATCTCCCTGCCCTTGTAGAGAAGTTCCGCGTGGTCCTTCCGTTCTTCTTGGGGGAGCAGAGCAAGCGTGTCGTTTCAGAGATTAAAAAACTTGGCGTGAATGGAGGCGATTGAATGGCTGGAACAGCGAGGGTCCCGACTGGGATCCATGGTTTCGATGAGCTGATCGGAGGTGGACTGCCTGAGAGGTCAGTGAGCCTGGTGAGCGGCCCCGCAGGGAGCGCTAAGAGCCTTCTGGCGATGCAGTTCATCTACAATGGTGTGAAGGATTATGGGGAGCCCGGAATATTCATCACGCTGGAGGAGAGCCGCGACAACATACTGAGGGCGATGTCCAGCTACGGGATCGAGATCGAGAGGTACGAGAAGGATGGAAAGTTAGTGCTCTTGGACATGGGCGAGATAAGGCGGCGCTGCAACCTCGCTGAGGATGTGGCAGTGGTGGGCTTCGAGGCGCTTTCAGATCTTCTGGACAACCTCTTGAACCTGACGAGAGCCAAGCGGCTCTCCCTGGACTCCCTCACGGCGGTGGGGCTGCATTACGAGGATTCTCCCGGGATACTCAGGAGGGAGCTCTTCAAGTTCGCGTCCATCCTCAGGGAGAAGGAGGTGACTTCCCTCCTCGTCACAGAATCGATCGAGGGCGGCGCGCTCACCAGATACGGGATCGAGCAGTTCATCGCAGACGCCTTCGTGGTCCTGGGCCTCGAGGAAGTGAAGGGGGAGCTCAGGCGCACCCTGACGGTGCGAAAGATGCGCTTCACGAAGCACGACACGACCAAGCACCCCATATTGATCGGTCCTGCGGGCATCAACGTCTCTGCTGAATCGAAGGTCTTTTGACCCATGGGAGGTAGGAGATGCCTGAGGAGGAGAGGGCTGCTCTCTCCATCGAGCTCCTCAGAGCGGTGTTCAGGCACAACCGGGAACTCCTCCAGGAGCTGCAGTTCAAGATCGGGATGTCCAGGTTCGAGAGGACCCGTCCCCTCGTGAAGAGGATCTCCCTCACAGAGGACTTCGAACTGGTCGCAGACCTCCCGCCCACGGAGGAGGCGCTCGAGGCGCTCAAGGCTGTGCTTGATGCAGTGCAGGGTTTCCTCGAGGTCTTCGTGGGGGAGACGGAGGCATCTCAGAGGCTGTTAGCACCCGGGGCAAGGTTCCTCGAGGAGCACAGGGATGCGCTATCTGTTCACCATCTGAACGATATCTTTCCCTTCTTAGCCACCCAGGGGAAAGGAGAGGACCGCGCTGGAGAGGTGAGAAGGCTGGAAGAGCGGGAGCAGGTCCTGCGCATCTTCGAGGCGCTGTACAGCAGATATCTCTCTACCGCCAGGGAGGAGCAGGCGGCTGTGTACATGCACAAGCTCGGGGCGTGCCTGAGAGACGTGGCGCAGGTCCAGGAAGTGGATGGGAAGATCAGCATCTCCATCGCCGAGGGGGTTGATGCCCGCGGCGCCGTGCGCCTGCTCTCCCATGGGCTGGATGCGATGGTGGAGCTGGCAGAGACATATTTTGGACGCCCGCACGCGTTCGAGGAGGCGGCGAGGCTGCTCAAGCCCGTGTTCCAGGAATTCGGGGAGGTGCCCGAAGCCCTGGGGATAAACGACTACGTGCTTCGCGGGGCACTGGCAAGCAACATAAGGTTCGGGGTTCAGCCGCTGGATGAGATGCTGAGAGGCGGGCTGGAACGCATGACATCCACCCTGCTCTTCGGTGCTGCTGGGTGGGCACGTGATGCCCTGGCAGTGCAGTTCGTGCGGGAGGGGCTGGAGATGGGCGGTTCCGTGCTGATGGTGACGACATCGATCCCTGTGCAGGGGCTCGAGGAGATCCTCTCCAGCTTTGGGGTGAGATGCAGGGATGCGATGAAGTCCGGACGATTGGCGATCGTGGACTACAACACCTGCCACTGGCAGTCCGTGCATGGTGTCGAGCGTCATGGGATGATCTTCAGGTCTTCCACAGACCTGACGAACCTGGGGATCGCAGTGGGGATGGCACTCGATGCGCTCAAGGGCGCGGGCGCTAAAAGGGCGGTGCTGGACCTTCTTTCACCGGCATCAGCGCTCTTCGGCGCAGAGACGATGCTGGATTTCTCGATGATGCTCAAAGCCAAGTTCGAACGCGCGGATGTCACCGGACTATTTATCCTCGGGAAAGGGCACTCCCTACGAGAGGTGCGAGGGCTCCAGGGCGTCTTCGACAGTCTCTTGGCGATAGAGGAGGAGGATGACGCCACCGCGCTGCGCGTCCTCACCCTCTCCAAACCTGTCTTCGGCCCCTCACCCCTGAGAATGAGGTTCTTGGAGGAAGGGATCGTGGCGCAGGGCTCCCATGGAGCGCCCTGGATCATCCAGATAGAAGACCGCAGAGAGCGTGTTGCCAGCGGCACGCAGGGGCTTG
>JBFMEL010000128.1:0-4353 GCA_040753455.1 Thermoplasmatota archaeon
TGGCTGCCTGCGATTCATACCGTGGATCCTGAGGGAAAGTTCAACGCGCTCGTCGAGCCCTGGGCGGGCAGATTCGTGAAAGAGGATGGACTGGATCTGGAGATCGCCACCTACCTCTACGAGCGCAACAGGCTCTACAGCAAGGCGACCTACGAGCACTCCTATCCTTTCTGCTGGCGCTGCGATTCTCCCCTCTTGTATTACGCGCTGGACACATGGTTCATCCGCATGTCCCGGATCAGGGATGAGATGCTCTCGGCGAACGAGAATATCAACTGGTTTCCTGAGCACCTGAAGCACGGCAGGTTCGGCAATTTCCTCGAGGACCTGAAAGATTGGGCGCTCAGCAGGAACAGGTTCTGGGGCACTCCCCTCCCTATCTGGCGCTGCGCGGAAGGTCACGAGATTTGCGTCGGAGGATTCGAGGAGCTTGCGTCATTGACAGGTGGACTGCCTGATGGCTTCGACCCTCACAGACCTTTCGTGGACGACCTCAAGGTGGGATGCCCGCAGTGCGGGGGAGAGATGGCGCGCGAACCATACGTGATCGACACCTGGTATGATTCTGGCTCTGCTTTCTTTGCCCAGTACCACTATCCCTTCGAGCACTGCAAGGAGTTCGAATCCTCGTACCCCGTGGACTTCATCACCGAAGCCCTGGACCAGACCAGGGGCTGGTTCTACACCCTGCTCGCCATAGGTGTATCTGTGTTCAACAAGCACACCTACAGGAACGTGCTGACCATGGGCTTGATCTTGGACGACACGGGGCACAAGATGAGCAAGTCGAAGGGGAACGTTGTGCTGCCAGAGGATGTCACGGAGACCTTCGGCGCCGACGCTGTGAGATTGAACTTCTACCAGACCCCTGTGTGGAACTCCTACAGGTTCAGCAAGGAGGGGGTGCACGAAACCCTCAGTAAGGATATCAATACCCTGTGGAACGTCTATGCCTTCTTCGCCAACAACGCCATGCTCGATGGTTATCTTCCGCGCCCTGTGGAGCCAAAGCACGAGCTCGACAGATGGCTGCTCTCGCGTCTCAACTCCTTATGCGCGCAGGTGCGGGAGGCGATGGAGCGCTACGAACTGCACGTGGCAGCCGGTGCGATCAGCGGTTTCATCGACGAGCTCAGCAACTGGTATCTCCGCAGGTCCCGAAGGCGCTTCTGGCTCGACAGCAATCCAGAGGACAAGGCGCAGGCGTACAGCACGCTGTACATGGTGCTGACAGAACTGGTGATGCTCAGCGCACCGTTCATCCCGTTCCTTTCGGAATATCTGTACCAGAGGCTCGTGGTGGAGATCGACCCATCCGCCCCGGAGGGCGTTCATCTGTGCCCCTACCCAGAGGTGGACGAGGAGATGCTGTCCCCCATCCTCGAAAAAGAGATGGCGATGGCGATAGCCGCTGCCCGCGCCGGTCGGAACGCAAGGCAGAAGGTGAACATCAAGCTGAGGCAGCCGCTGTCCAGGGCGGTGGTAATCACCACCCCTGACAATGCAGAGGGAATGCGGAGGTTCGCGGAGATCCTCCAGGAGGAGCTGAACGTCAAGGAGATCACCATTGCCCAGGACGCAAAAGAGTACCTGGAGCTCTCGATCAAGCCCAACCACGCCTCCATCGGTCCGAAGTTCGGTGCTCATGCTACGAAGGTATCTGAGATGCTGGCGCGCACCCCACCATCCGAGGTCATCGAAGCTTTGGAGCGAGAGGGGATGATCAAAATCGGGGATCGCGTGATCGGGAGAGAGGATGTCGTGGTTGAATACAGAGAGCGTTCCGGCTACTCCAGCAGCAGCGCTGCCGGCATCATGGTCGTGATTCACACCACCCTCTCCCCTGAGCTCCTGAGCGAGGGGATGGCCAGGGATATAGTCCGCAGGATACAGACGATGCGCAGCGCCCTCTCCCTATCATACGACCAGCGCATAAACGTCTGGCTCTCCGGCGACAAGGCGCTTCTTGAGGCGGCGCGTGCCCATTCGAGCTACATCGAGCAGGAGACACTGGCTAACGCCATCGCATGGGGAGAAGGCAGGGGGCGCATGGAGGACTGGAAGATCGACGGCAGAACCCTTCATGTATGGGTGGAGCCGCTGTAGCGAGCACTGCCCAACGCGCCTGCCGATGCATGCCGGCTAAAAGGTTTTAGCACAAAATGCGGCGCAGCCCCACACCGGAACGACTGCGCTCCTTCTTTCAGATCATCGTCTTTTTTCTCACTCCAACCTCTTGAGCTGCGCCTTGTACATCTCCATGATCTCATCGGATGTTGTGGCATCCTCTGGTTTTTTGTCCTCCCTGTAGCGCCCTGTGAACCTTGGGAACCTGATAGCCAGCCCGGTACCCCTGCGCAGCCTGTCCTTCGCGCAGGTGTGCACAGGGCTCAGCGTGATCTCCGCGCCCAGCACCTCCATCACCACGCTTGGGGAGAACCAGACGTCAGCATCGAACTCGGCATCTACCAGCCTGTCCTTTTCGCTCAGGAGATAGGGGGCAAGGATCTTGGGCAGCTCGGCGAGCGCAGCGTCGTCGAACCCTGTGCCCAGCTTGGTGACCGTCTGATATCTTCCAGAGGCTGAGTCGCGCACGGCCATGAGCAGTCCGCCATAGGTGCCAGCCCTCCTCCCTCTGCCAGCGTATGCCCCGACCACCACGAGATCCACGGTGTCCACCATCTCGGAGCGGTAGTCGCGCTTGTACTTGATCCATAGCCAGCCTCTCGCGCCCGCCCTGTATCTGGCGTCCGGGGCGATGGACTTCGCGATCACGCCCTCGCAGCCCGCGGCGATCGCCTCATCGAAAAAGCGCTCGGCTCTCTCCAGGTCATCGGTGATGATGGAGCTCGCTATCCTCACCTCAGGGGATTCCCTCACAGCCTTCGCCAGCAGTGCCCTCCTCTCCGGGTAAGAGCGCTGGATCAACCCCATCCCATCCAGATAGAGGCAGTCGAAGAGAAAGACGCCCACGGGATACCTCTGGATCGCCTCGTCCAAGCGATACTTGCGTCCCCTGCGGTGTGAGACGAGCTGGAACGGCAGCATCTCGCCCGTGTTTTGATCTACAGGGACGCATTCCCCTTCCACGATTATTGGCTTGGTGCCCAGAGCGCCGTGAAGGGCGGATACAACATCAGGGAACTGGCTGGACACCCTCTCCATCTGCCGGGTGAATATCTCCACTTTACCATCGTATGCATGGACCTGTATCCTCAATCCATCGTATTTGTATTCCAATGCGCACTTTCCCAGCTTCTCCAGTATCTCCTGCAGGCTGGAAAGGCGCTCGGCGAGCATCACTCTGACAGGGGTGCCGGGAGTCACAGTGATCGCATCGAGTCCCTGGATACCGCTCTTGGCGAGCGTGAATGCCACGAGCCCCAGGTCCGGGCAGACGTTGTATGCCTCTTCCACCCTGTCGCGCATCTCCTTGGCAGCATACGCCTGGGCAAGGGCATCCACGATGCTCATTGTGGCTACGCCCAACCTCAGCTTCCCGACGATCGTCCTGAGGAGATATCTGGATTCCAGGGGGGATGCATCGTGCAGCAGACGGGCGATGAGCTTCATGCGCAGCTCCTGGGAGCCGCCGCCCTCCGCGCGTGCGATCCTGGTGAGATCCTCAAAGACCCTTGCCAGTGTGAGCGGGGTGGAGAAGAGGCTCCTTTGCTTCTTGTTAGCTACCGCATGCTCCGCCACTGTGCCCATGTCGCCCGTGCGCTTGTAGATCTCCAGCAACTCCCCCTCTGGAATGCGGGTGGTCTCTGCAATGGCTTTCAGCGCCAGCTTTTCAGCAACACCGAACTCCATCTCCACGAACTCGGGTGCTGCCCTGCCCTGCGTGAGGTAGGCGATCATGCGCGCCTCCTCCGGGCTGGCGCTCCTGAACAACACCTCAAGGAGGGAGACCATCTCCAGGCGCTTGGGAGTAGCCTCCACCTTCTCGTACACCTCTGCGAGCGCGGCGTAGTTCATGCGGCACTGCATCCTCAGAAGGGTACATAAGGGATGCGGATCGCGAAGCAGTGGGGAGCGGGTGGTTATCCTCCATGCTTCGTTTCTGGGATGGGCGGTTCAAGTGTTTCGTCCATGCGCCAGGGAGCGCCCGCCTTGTGCATCATCAGGCTCTATCGTGCGTATCAAGATCTGTGCTGCCTGCTGGATGGAGCAGTCATACCACGGGCAGCCATAGATTGATATATCAGCGATACTATAGGAGAACCACAGCCACTAGGAGTGGGGGCACGATGGATCTAGGACAAGAGCTGGAGACGCTCCTCGAGCGCGAGGTCGGTTTCATAGGCAGGCACATCCTGAGAAAGCAGTGCGAGCATCTAGGACTCAAGATCG
>JBFMEL010000129.1:0-4202 GCA_040753455.1 Thermoplasmatota archaeon
TTGTCTCTGTACCCTTCGACCTCAATGGCGTAGAGGTTCCCGTTTCTCTTTATCTTTTTTACGAACATGGTTGTCATGCACCCATATGCCAACAAAAGATATAAATGTTTCGTCGGTCTCAAAATTTACTGGCATGGTGCCGGTCTCAAAAAAACTCAGCGCGTTGTCATGTATTTAGGGGTAAAGTCGGGTGAATTTATCAACACTGGACTTGCGCATTTCGTGCTTGATTTTTGCGCCTTCCATGCATATATTATCGTTCAGTGGCATCACGTTAGTGATATTCCGAATCTGGTTTATCCGTGTGAACGAGTCAATCTTATTGTTTTCGCACCAGTCTGACAATTCAGCCAGCTGGATCACTGAGATGAAAATCGGCTCATCTTTGATGTGTTGTAGGATCTTATCGATGCGCACGCTTGACCTACTGCCTTCCAGAAGTTCAACGATGATACTGGTATCGAGAAACATCAGTATCGATCCTCTTTGTCGCGCTTGAACGGGCCCTTGCCGCGATCAATCCCGATCAATGACAGTAGCTTCTTATTCCTAGTGCTCAAATCAGCAGACGGTATAGCCACATGTATGGTATCTCCGTCGCCAAATCCAAGCGCATCGCTGATATCCTTGGGAATGATGATTCCCAGCGAGTTGCCGACACGGCGCACTTTGACCACGAACACCTCGGTCATGCAATACAGTTATAACGTTATAATCCTATAAAACTTACGGTCGTGCGCGGAACTTTTGTTGCAGCAGACGACGGATGCAGGTGCGCCTCGAGGACAAGGTCGAGGTTCTCAAGGAGCGCTAGGGAGCAACTGCTGATTTCATCTCTCAGGCTGAGCTCGGAACCCTGCCCTGTTGCACTCTACATCATGGGGGGGCACATCCCTGCGCTTGATCCCTTTCGTTCCCTGTCAGGGGCGCTCTGCCTCAGCCTGCTGCGCCTCGTACAGCTCGCACAGCTCTGTGAGGAACTCCTCGTAGCTCTTGCGGAACTTCAGGCGCCAGAGGCGGTCCCTGAGCCCCGGGGAGATCTGGATGGAGGTCTTCGCCTCCGACCCCTTGGTTCCATTGGTGTGTGGGTCTTTGGCTCGGGAGGATGAGATGTTGTCTCTACATCCCTGCGCCCCCGACCCCTTTTGCCCTCGCTTCGTAGGCATGTATGCACCGACGGGAGATAGCGCACATAGTATAAATAGTTTTATTGCTGTGCACGATGTAATTGTAAACATCTATACCTATAGTAGCAATAAGACACATATAAACATTGTTAACATAGAGAACAATATTAATGATGTAAACAATATTTACATTTATAACAATAATAGCATAGATAGCAATAGCGATATTACAATAATGTTTATTTTTACTCATATTCTCGATACATCAGAGAATAGTAAACACATTATCTTTACAAACATCCCTCCTGCCATGCGAGCATCGAAGTTTTTAAATATTGAAAGGTATCTTACCGAAAGGTGTCCTTATGGGAAACAGCCCCGTTACCCATAACGTCTCCTTACGCGAAAGGTGTTCCAGATGACACGTGTGGTAGTATATGCAAGGGTCTCCACCAAGGAGCAGGAAAAGGAGGAGACCATCGAGACCCAGATCGACAAGCTCACCCCCCTGATCCACCAGTCCGGTGAGAGGGAGATCCTCCGCATCGTGAAGGATGAGGATGTGTCGGGGGACACAGAGCCGGAGCAGCGCAAGCACTTTCCAGAGGTCCTGGGGATGGCTGAGAGCGGGGAGTTCGACGAGCTCTGGATCGCCTCCAGGGACAGGCTGGCTAGAGATGTAGATATCGCAGGCTACATCCGCACCCTCCTGAAGCGGCACGGGGTAAGGGTGGTGGCGCTGGACGACAGCGATGAAAAGACCTTCGATCGGTTCAAGGACGTGCTGAGCGAGATGGAGCTGGACAAGTACCGCAGGAAGCGCATGGACGGCATCGAGCGCGCCATGAGGGAAAAGCGAATACTGCAGCGCCCTCCATTCGGATACAAGGCTGAGGACAAGAGGCTGGTGGTGGACGAGCGCTGCAGAGGGATCGTGATCGCGCTCCACAAGGACTTCAAGGACCCCCAGATGTCGCTCAAGAAGCTCTCGCAGAAATATAATCTGCCCCCTTCCCTCATCCAGCGGATACGCGCCAACCCGATTTATACCACGGGCGAGGTGAGGTGGCAGGGGCGCACCATCTACAATGTCGAGCCGATAGTGAAGGAGGAGGCGTAACGGTTTATGAGATAATTGTCTTGAATATAACGATACTATAAATAATAATATCAATATTTTGGATAACGCTACCTATATTTACGTGCTGGTCCTTGGTCTAGGCGTGCATCCGCATCGGGAGATCATCGAGGAGATCCTGTCTAGCGAGGGGATAGACCGCAGGGGCTTGGAGCGGTTGAAGATAGAGGTGTGCCGCAGGCATGCCCTCACCAGGATCCCCACCAACGCAGAGATACTGGCGCTTGCAGATGAGGCGGAGCGCACACGCCTCCTGCCCCTGCTGAGGTCAAAGCCCACGAGGACGCTCAGCGGAGTGGCGGTGGTGGCAGCGATGACCTCTCCAGCAGAGTGCCCGCACGGTAGATGCGCCTACTGTCCTGGCGGGGTGGAGGCAGGCACGCCCCAGTCCTACACAGGCAGGGAGCCGGCAGCGATGCGCGCCTCTCACCATCTCTTCGATCCCTATCGGCAGGTAAACGCCAGGCTGAAGCAGCTGAGCGCCATAGGGCACCCTGTTGACAAGGTGGATCTCATCGTCATGGGGGGCACGTTCACCTCGCGCCCGAGGGCATACAGGGAGGCGTTCGTCAAGGGCTGCTTGGACGCTATGAACCATCTCACATCCAAAGATCTGGAGGAGGCAAAGACGCTGAACGAGCACGCGCAGTCGCGCTGCATCGGGCTCACCTTGGAGACGCGCCCCGACTGCTTCAACGCGATGGATGCACTATCCTTGGGAGCCACCAGGGTCGAGCTGGGGGTGCAAACCCTCAACGACGCTGCCCTTGGGAGGGTAGGGCGCGGGCATGGCATCGCGGAGACAGTCACAGCCACGAAGGCAGCAAAGGATGCGGGCTTGAAGACAGGCTACCACATGATGCCAGGGCTGCCGGGGGAGACGTTGGAGAGCGACCTGCGCACCTTCAGGATCCTCTTCGAGGACGAGCGTTTCAAGCCGGATATGCTGAAGATCTATCCCACCCTTGTGCTGGAAGACACGAGGCTCCATGAAGCCTGGCTGCGCAGCGAATACAGACCATACAGCACAGAGGATGTGGTGACGCTGCTAACAGAGGTCAAAGCGTTTGTGCCCCCCTGGGTAAGGATACAGCGCATCCAGCGTGACATCCCGGTCCCCCTGATAGTGGATGGGGTGAGGAAGAGCCATGTGCGCATGCTGGTATCCCAGGAGATGAGGCGCAGGGGCACAAGGTGCGGGTGCATCAGATGCCGGGAGGCTGGATTGCTGGGTCTCGACGCCCGCGATATCGCCCTCGAGGAGCGCAGCATAGGATATCGCGCATCTGGGGCAGAGGAGCATTTTATGTCCCTGGAGGCCGGGGAAGCGCTGGTGGCGTACCTCAGGCTCAGGATCACGGGCGAAGGGGCGCACAGCACTGCACTGGGTCTCCCTTCAAGCGATCGCACCCTCCTGGGGAGCGTGCGCGAGCTGAAGGTGCTGGGACAGATGCTGCCTCTCAGCCAGCACCCCAAAAGCGAATGGCAGCACAGGGGGCTCGGAGAGCGCCTCCTGAGATGGGCCGAGGAGGTGGCTAGGCACGCGGGCGCGAAGCGGATGCTGATCACCAGTGGAGTGGGCGTCAGGGAGTACTACAGGCGCCTGGGCTATGCCCTTGAGGGGACCCACATGGTGAAGGTATTTTCATAGTATGTAATATAATAAATTAGAAATATTAATTTTTATTTTTAAAAATGGATTTATAGAATTATAAATATTTTAATCCCTAACTCCGCACGTTTTGGGTAATAGGCAGCTCGTATCCCAGTTTTTCCATTATTGTTCTTGTTGTTTTTGGTAGCTCAGAGTTTCTCTAACTTCCCAAATTTTGCGTAATAGGTATTTCTAGCTCGTCGATCAGCCGCCGCGTTGACTTGGTCACCTCGCTGACGATGTCCTGCCCATCTACAGCAACGATGTAGAGCTTAGAGAGGCC
>JBFMEL010000130.1:0-4179 GCA_040753455.1 Thermoplasmatota archaeon
GGAGGGGGGTGAAAGTGCTCGAGGCAAACCAACGCGCATTGTCACGGTAAAGATTTATAGGACGAGGCTATACACTCCGTTGCCGGGATGGGGGCATCGAGGATCCGAGGTGATGGCGGATGATGCTCGAACATAGGATTAGGAGCAAGGGCAAGACGATCGGCGTGTTCGCTGTCTTCTGTGCTGTGATCATGCTGCTGACCTCGGCGAGCGCGGCTGTGAACCCTGAGGAGATAGTGATCGATGTGACGACACTCCCATATGACAGGACATGGGGCGTGGGGGAAGGCGGCACTGTATCTCTCAGGTTCACGAATATCCTTCAGAATATGACTATCGCCATGGTCTTCAGGAATGGAGACGCCTCGCAGCACACAACAGGGCTCGCAATAGAGGACGGCACCACTGTCTTCGTGCGCCAGTACACGCCGCTGGACAACAGCGTAGATATCACCTTCCAGGCATATGCTGGTCTCTCCCTTCATGTGGACAGCGTGCCTGTGGGGACGCCCATCCCTCTCGATGACGATTGCGTTGTGAAGGGCACCACATACCCCGGGCGCTTCAACGGCAGCGCGCTCGCGCAGGAGATGATGTACCATCCGATGGAGGCGCAGTTCAGCTTTTCGACAGAGGTGGAGCATTCGATGGAACTGGAATCAGGGGCAGAGATGTCCTTCTTCAGCGTGACTGATGGGGACATATCCATCTTCGACGTGATCAACGACCCTGGATTGTATGAGCCGAACTTTCCGATCCAGCTTCCCACGGGCACAAACGCTGTGGTGGTGCGGAGCCTGCAGCCCTCGGAGTTTGTCCTGCGCCTGTCCACAGAGCCTGGCAACGATTGGCAGCCTGATCTGAGTCCTGACTGGCTCGGGCGCAGGAACATCAGGCTGACGATCGCAGATGGGAACTCCACCAGTCCTGAGATCGCAGTGGGGGAGAACGGCGAGGTGCATGTGGTATGGATCGACAAGCGCAATGGGTATAGGCAATTGTTCTACAAGCGCTCGGTGGATGGAGCCCTTACCTGGGGACTAGACACGCCCCTCACTGGCGAGGACGTGGAAGCCTGGGACCCTGCGATCGCTGCCTATGGGCAGAACGTGTTCATAATTTACCATCAGAGGCTTAGGGGTGGAATCTGGCCACCACCCTCCCCGTCAATACCTCTCATTGTGAGTACAGATGGCGGGAACACTTGGGCTGAGGGGCCTTTAGTGGGCGGGAAGGGGCGATACGAGATGGCTGCGAACGATAGATACCTGGCAATAGCTATGCAGCCGCTCTCCCCGCGAAGGATGGACTGGGACGGGTGGACGGGTTATGATCTGAGAGCAAGTTTGTACAAGATCCCGGAGCTGGAGGTTCTAACAACAACGTTCACAGGCTCCTCGTTCTACGAGCGCCAGGACCCGACGATCGCCCTGTGGAACGATAGTGTATTTGTGGCATGGGAGTGTGGGGGTATCAGATACCACTATGGAGAGATATATTTCGATAACGTGACTGGGGACTTTACAGTGGAGTGGGAATCTAACTCCTGGCCATATCCGCTGGCTGCGAGCACGAACCCGGGAAACCTCATGGAGGGGAGAGCGTCTGCGCTCTTCACTGGTGAGAACGAGGTTCAGGTCATCTTCGTTGACGATATAGGAGATAGGACAGTGCTCAGGAACGTCTCCGGGATTAAGGAACCCGGGGGATGGACCTGGGGAGCGCCCACACTTTTCGCGGACGGCGGGCTGAACACCGCACTCAGCCACCCCAGGACCGGGCTGGGTGCAAATGGCACAGTTCACGTTGTCTGGACCACCACGAGCTACAACGCGAGCGGCGAGGTCGTGGGCACTGTGGTGCAGTACAAGGCGATGGCACCCTCTGGCGCCTTCCTGACCTCTGACATGATCCTGCCAGACCAACCGGGCAACTCCTCTTATGCAGATGTAGCCGTGGACAGAAACGGCTGCGCGCACATCGTCTGGGAGGACTACAGGCATGGAGAGGGGGAGATATACTACGTGAACACAGGTTCCGCGAGCATGAACGGCGCATCGCTGGATGTATCGAGCGAGCTTGCTGCGCCCACTGAAGGGGAGGAGGTCACGCTCAGCGCCACCTTTACCAACGATGGTGATGGAGCGCTCATCAATGCATATGCGAACTTCTATGTGATGTCCGAGCCTGCGTTGATTGCAAGCATCCCTGTGAGATACTTTGCACCCCATTCCACGATGACCTTTGAAACGAAGTGGATTGCGGCAGCAGGGTATCACGCGATGGTTGCGACCATCGATTCTGACACAGATCTCGGGAACGGCTATCTGGCAAAGGTCGAGAAGGAGTTCCTGGTCAACACTCCACCCACCGCGTCTACAGACATCTACCAGAGCTTCACGCTCACCGCAGAGATGATGAAAGGGGATGCCACGATCACATGCACCCTTCTCGAAGACTGGGAACCCATTCAAACATTCACATTGAGCACTGACGAGGAGCAGACGATCGTGTTCGAGAGGCACCTGGGGCGCTCCTATGCCCTCAACGTCTCGATAGACGCGCCTAAGAAAACCAACGTCAACCTGAAGATAAGGCTGAGTTTAGGGGAGGAGAAGAGAACGATCGAGCGCACCTATCATTTTTCCGCAGCAGGGCAGATCGATGATACGATTCTCCTGGACGAGAAGCTCGATGAGCTATCGAAGCTCAATCCCACCTTCACGCTCGATGCCACACGCTCCATGGATTCAGATGATGGGATACGGACCTTCCTCTGGGAGATAAAAGAAAGGATTGATGAAGATGAGTGTGAAAAAGATTGTGACGAGAAAAGGGAAGTGATCAGGATATCGCTCCTTCCGATATTCAACTACACCTTCACTCAGCCTGGTGCGCACGCCGTGCGCCTCGCCGTGGCGGACTGGCATGGTCTGGTGGATATCGCAGATGCAACGATCTCAACGCTGGACGGTGGGGATGAGTCCCCGTCCCCGGAGGTTCGGGATTACCGCTCCTGGGGGATCGACAGGACTGGCGTCGCGCATGCTGTAGGGATCTCAGAGCATGATGATCATGATCGCTGGGATGTTGTGTATGCGAACAACAGCGCGCTCAGCACTGAATGGAGCGAGGAGTATATCTTGGCTTCGAATGGCGCGTTCCCTGCCATACATGTGAACCGCACTTCTGGGCTGCTGTATGTGGCATGGATTGGAATCGAAACATGCAAGAAGAAGGTCTATCTGACCTCCTCATCCGACGGGGTGGAGTGGAAGGATGTCATGCTCGTTGGCGAGATGCCCAGGGTGAGTATCACTGACCTCAGAATCGAGATCCTGCCCGAGGTGCTGCGCATCACTGTCACATATCTCACTGGTGAGATCTACTTCGATGTCAGGATCGATTTTGACAGCGACGGCATCATTGACCAGGAGGACACCAACCCCGCAGAGTTTGACCTGTTCCCTGGTGAGGTGGTATCAGGGGATGCTGCAAACTCCACAGCAGACGGCAGCGCAGCCGTGATCGTGGACTATGGGGTGGATAACGATACAGTGCCCTCCATCACTGAGGTGTCTCCCTCTGTGCCCTTGGCAGGAAGCATAGGGAGATACTACGAGGTCGAGGCTGTTGGTGAGCTGACAGCCTACCTCAGAGTGGTCTATGACCCGAGCGCGCTTCCTGCAGGGCTCACGGAACAGTACTTGCGCATGTACCGCTATGACGGCACGCAGTGGCAGATATGCAAGAGCTTGATGACTGGAGACGATACAGGCGTGGATATAGCCTCGCACACGGTCTGGGCAAAGGTCCACAGCCTGAGCACTTTCACTGCTGCTGATGCCTCCATCCTTGACTCAGATGGCGATGGGCTCTCGGACCTCTGGGAGACAACATATGGGCTGGATCCCAACACATACACAGACACGAGCGCAGACCCTGATAGCGATGGGTTGAACAACACAGTGGAGTTCTATTACTGGAGCAATCCCCAGAGCAATGACACAGATGGCGACACGCTCTCCGACGGCGCGGAAGCGCTCGATTTCTGGCGCTACAGCGTCCTCGCCCTGAACGAGAAGTTCTTCTCCCCCAGGTCAGAGACATACATGAACATCTCTCAATACCCCGTCAACTGCTCGTATGCCATCTGGCTGAACGGCACTGCGAGAGTGA
>JBFMEL010000131.1:0-4031 GCA_040753455.1 Thermoplasmatota archaeon
TTTTTCGTCGTAGAACTGGGCAGCGTCCCCCTTTTCGGGAAATACCATAAGCTTTCTTTCTTCGCCATCCACTCTCACACTAAAATTTTCGTTCGAGATGCCGTAATGCGCTGGACCCCCAGCGATTGCCAGGGAATATGTGTATGCCTTCTCGCTCTCCCCCATGTGAAGTTTGCCATCCAGCCTCATCCTTATTGAACGTTTTATGTCTCCGTCCCACACGATATTGGAAAATCCGCCGCGAGCATCCACTGCATTAGCCCCTTCTGCAAGATCCCGTAGGAATCGCAGGCTATCTATCACATTGCTCTTTCCAGCATTGTTCGGACCGATGAATACGGTAAAAGGGTGAAGTTTCAGCTCTATGTCCTCGATGCTCTTGTAATTCTCTACCATCAATCTTTCTATCATCTGGTTTCTCCTACGAATATTTCTTGTATCCTATCAATGGCGCGATCTCCCTGAAGCACTGCCTGCACAGATGCATGCCGTACCTGCGGATGATGCCGCGCTTTCTGCCGCATCTTCTGCAGCCCACCTTGCGCCCGAAGGGCTTTCGAGGCTTCACTCCACCACCTCGACACCGAATTTATTCTGCACGTACACTGCCCCCTCCGTCCTCGATATCCTGTGACCCTTGGGTATCGTGCCGGGCGCCCTGCGCCTGCGTGCAACGCGCTTCCCTGGGCGTGTCAATGTAACAGAGATGTCCATGCCGAAGATCCCGATCTCAGGATCATACTTCATCCCCTCGAAGTCCGTGTAGTCGGAGATGCCAAAGCTGAAGTTCCCCTCTGAATCGAAGGAGTAACTGGCGACCTTGTTGTTCTTCACCCACAGCGCCCTCTTGAGGAACTCCTCTGCTCTATCGCCCCTGAGGGTCACCTTGCAGCCGATCGGCTGCTTCTTGCGTATCCCCAGGTCCTTGTTCGTGGTCTTCGAGACTGTTTCTACTGCCTTGACCCCGGTGACGAGTTCCAGCACCTTCTTCGCCTTGAGGAGCTTCTCTCCCGCCTCGCCGACCCCGATGTTGACGACCGCCTTCTCCACCTTGATCAACCGCATCCTTCCCCCGGTCATAATACGCTCACCTCCGGCATCTTCACCTCTGGGGAGCCCTTACCAACTACAAAGACATGCTCCTTCACCGTGGACAGCCCGTCCTTGAACGAGACCATGTTAGCCTTGGGGTTGGCGGTCACCAAGTACCCCTCGATCTCGTGCAGCTCGCCTATGTGGCTGCCGCCTATCAGCATCGCCATGTTTCCCTTTGCGAGAGGGTAGTGTCCCAGGATCTTTTGAGAGGGAAGCTGGATCTTCAGCACGTCCCCTGTTTTGAACCTCTTACCCTCAGTAAGAATGCACCTGCCGTCGTGCAGTCCGAGCTGCGTCTTTCCGCCCTTCACAATCGTCTTGCGTTCGACCCTGCACAGCTTCCATCCGGCGCTCTCCTCCTCGATCCGCACCAGGGCGAACCTTCCGAGACGGTTGAGCATCACCCTGAAATGCACCATCGTCTTGGGGATGGACAGCACATCCATCAGCCCGACAGGGAGCTTGGGATCCGATGCCACCCTTCTATCAACCAGCACCTCCCTCATACCAATGATGCGCTTCGCCTCCCGTGCTGTATCGCAGAGCTCTATCATGTCCCTCACCACCATGTAGAGGGGCATCGAGCGCTGCATGGGATGAGGCCCTGGAGAGGGCATGGGTGCCCAGTGCACGATCTTCCTGGGCAGCGGCCATGTCCTGGGCATGACCAGCCGCTTCAGGTGCTTGCTCACTCGCTCACCTCCAAGCGCTTCCTGCGCCACCTGTCACCAAGGTCAGGGGTCTTGAGCAGCAGGTTGCTCACGTGTATCTTCTGCGCCACCTCGGACTTGTCCGCTTTGGGGATATTGATCCCCTCGATCGCCACCCGACCCTGCTTCGGATAAAGGGTGACCACCTTGCCCTCTTTACCACTGGCTTCGCCCCTCATCACTCTCACGATGTCCCCTGCTCTCACTGGTATCGCCCTCCTTTTATACTTCTTGATCAGCTCGTCCGAGAGGTGAACGGACATCCGAGACATTTGCTCGTGGTGGGTTGCCTCGTAAACAGCCTTCCTCTGCTTCCTCGGGAGCTTCGAAACCATCACACCACCTTCACACGATGATGGAGGCTGTGGCAGCGATCCTGGGCCAGCGCTCCGCTGCCTCGCGCGCCACCGCCCCCTTGATCTCGGAGCCCTTTGTCTCCCCGATCTCTGTAGTGAGCACCACAGCGTTGTCCTCGAACGAGACCATTGTACCATCAGGTCTGCGGAACGGGCGACGCTGGCGCACGATGACCGCGTGGAACAGCTGCTTGCGCAGCTCTGGGCTCCCCCTCTTCACCGACACGATGACCAAATCACCGATCCCGCCGCTCGGCTGCCTGCCCATCACTCCATGATACTTCGGGACCTCGACCACTTCCACTATCTTGGCGCCCGTGTTGTCTATGCATTCGATCCTTGCGCCCTTCGGGATCCCGCGCGTCTGCCTTCCGGCTACCCCCTTCATGGGCGTTCTCCCCTGTTCTCTATCACCACGAACGACACCCGCTTGCTCAACGGGCGGCATTCCATGATCCTCACCTTATCGCCGACCTTGACATCCAGGCAGGGCGGGCTGTGGGCAGCGTATTTGCTGTATCTCTTCTCGAACCGCTCATATTTCGGGATGTACCTGAGGTGGTCCCGCCGAACCACCACGGTCTTGTCCATGCGGTCCGAGACCACGTACCCATCCAAGATCTGCCCTCTCACTGAGAGCCTTCCATGGAAGGGACAGTGCGCATCGTTGCACGCTCCTTTGGGCATGGGCACGTCAATCCCTATGTTGCGTGCTTTCTGTGTCTTCGAATCCTCGACCATCTCCTCACCTTGCCTTCTTCGTTCTCTCCTCCGGACGGTGCACGATCCTTCTCCCTTGGATCTCCACGTCCCTGCCGTCGAGCTCGAACACGAACGTGCAGCAGGACTTCGGGACGCGCTTCCTCCCTGAGCCAGTGTCTATGACCAGGGTCTTCATAGTCTCGTCCACCACACGACCAGCGATACCCATGTAGCCTGGATGGGTGGTGCCCGCCACCCTCGCCCTGAGGCCGATCAGCTCGTGGCGCACGAGGTTTTCAGGTCTCCGCATGCGATCCCTCACCTGACATCCACCGCGAAGCCCATCTCCTCCAGGGCTGCCTGGACCTTCTTCTTGTGATCCCCCTGGAGTTCTATCCTGCCGTCCTTGGCAGTGCCTCCGGCTGCACACTTGGTCTTCAGCCTTCGTGCGAGTTCCTCGATATCTATGTCCCCTTCCTCGACACCTTCGACCACTGTCACGGTCTTGCCGTAGCGCCGCTTGTCGCAGTATATCCTGATGTGCAGCTGCTCCCGCGCAATCTCCTCGCACATGCACAGCTCTTCTGGTAGTCCACATGTCGAACAAATCCCTGCCATTACTTTTTGACCTCCTTTATCTTCTCTCTCTTGCTCTCGTTCTCGATCGTCAGCAATCTGGCGATGTTCGTCCTTATGGCGCGAATCTTCCCCGGGCTCGGCGGAGCGCCGCCCATCGCCCCCACGCCGCGCTCGTACATCAGGTCGTTGCGCAGCTTGCCCAAGGTATCCTTCCTCTCCTCGGGGCTCATCCTCCTGATATCATCAGGTTTGAGGAGCGGCATCGTCCTTCACCTCCGCACCATCGCCCTTAGGCTTTGCTTCCCGGGGGGTCGTGTCCCCGCCCCCTCCCATCTCGCTTGCTGATTCAACTGCTTTGGGCTCCTGTCCTTCCGCCCCCTCTTCGGGCGCGGGTTGTACGGGAGCTTCAGCCTCCTCGGGCGCTCCGCTTCCTTCCTCTGCCTCCTTCTCGGCAGCTTCAGCCTCCTCGGACGCTCCGCTTCCTTTCTCTGCCCCCTTTTCAGCAGCTTCAGCCTCCTCGGGCGCTCCGCTTCCTTCCTCTGCCTCCTTCTCGGCAGCTTCAGCCTCCTCGGGCGCTCCGCTTCCTTCC
>JBFMEL010000132.1:0-3976 GCA_040753455.1 Thermoplasmatota archaeon
GGGATCCCTCCCTGGATGAACGACTGCGCACCCACAGGCTTCGTGTTGAAGCTCGACTCATCTCAACAGCGAGGAGTATGGGGGTCCTGGTGCCACTGATATACGATGTGGACGCAGAGCGCAACATGCTGGTGCTGGAGTTCGTGCATGGCACGCGGGTAAAGGATGCGATCGAAGCTCTGGAAGGAGAAAGACTGGCTTCCCTATGCACAGAGATCGGAAGGATCGCAGGGCGCATGCATGCAGGCGGCATCGTACATGGGGATCTCACGACCTCCAACATGATCCTCACACCCCAAGGCATATACCTGATCGACTTCAGCCTTGGGGAGTTCACCACCGAGAACGAGGCACGGGGGGTGGACCTTCATCTCCTCAAGGAAGCGCTCGCATCTGCGCACTCTGCGCGTCCTGAGGCGTTCAGGCACGTGCTGGCTGGATACAGGGAGGTGTTCTCCCAGGCCCGGGAGGTTGAGAAGGTGATGAGCGCGATTGAGAAGAGGGGGAGGTACACATAAGGATAAACTTCGTCACATCAAACCCCGGAAAGGTGCGTGAGGCTTTGGCAGCCCTTCAGCCGCTCGGGCATGAGGTGGTCCAGGTGAAGATGCCATACCCGGAGGTCCAGGCAGATACACTGGATGCGGTCGTGTGCTCCGCGCTGGACTGGCTCGACTCGAAGGTGGAGATGCCCTTCTTTATCGACGACTCCGGGCTCTTCATCAATGCCCTGGGTGGCTTCCCAGGCGTTTATTCCTCGCATGCTTTCAAGACGCTCGGTTGTGATGGGATCCTGCGCCTGCTGCACGGGATAGAGGAGCGGGCTGCAAGGTTCGAGTGCTGCGTCGGTCTCAAGAGTCCCCGGGACAGAGTGATTCTGAAGGGGACGGTGGAGGGGGAGATCGCCCATGAGCCGAGGGGCAGCGGAGGGTTCGGGCTCGACCCTATCTTCGTTCCCTCAGGATGGGGGGAGACCTTCGCGGAGATGGATACAGGAACAAAGAACAGCATCTCCCACCGCGGCAGGGCGTTCTCAGCCCTGAGAGACTATCTGGATGGGATGCGATGAACGCCAAGGATGGGATGTGCCGCCTTGCGATGGTCCTCCTCCCGGCAGCGATCGCCTCTGCCTATATACTCCTCCTCTATGCGGTCTTGGATCCTGTGACCTTTGCAGTCATAGGTGGGCTCATGCTCCTGTACTTCCTCACGCCGATCGGCAAGTACGTGCTGATCCCAGGCGCACTGCTCATAGGGGTGCCAGGGCTGCTCGACGGGCTGCGCGCGCTGCACGGGCTCAAATCCCCCGCGGCAGATATAGCGCTCGTGGTCTCTGCGATCGTCATGGTAGATGCGATGTGCTCCTTATTCCTGGTGCTCAACTTCGCCTTCGTGGAAAGGATCCCCTTCCTGGGAACTTGGATCAGAAGGCTCGAGGAGAGAGGCAGGGAGCGGCTCGAGCGCAGGAAGGTGGAGGGGATCGCCTTCCTGGGGCTGACAGGCTTTGTCACCATCTCGGTTCAGGGCAGCGGGGGCATAGGAGCCACGATCCTGGGCAAGGTGGCAGGGATGAGGGGCAGTGCTGTGTTCACAGCAATCGTCGCAGGGGCGACCATCGGCTGCTCGGCGATCGCCACAGCCACCTGGTTCTTGGGCGGTCCAGTGATGGATGCCCACGCCAGCAGCATCCTCGAATCGGTGGGATTGGTGGCACTGCTCGCAGCGCTCGGGGCAATCATCTATATATACAGCAACGGCGGTCATCTGCGGAGAGGGAACAGACGATGAAATGGCGGAACGTCTTTGTCACGGGCTGCGCCGGGTTCATCGGCAGCCATCTCTGCGAGCTGCTGGTCTCCCAGGGGGCGGGGGTGAACGGATGCGACGACCTCAGCGTCGGCAGGAAGGAGTATCTCTCAGCAGTGCTTGACAAGCCTGGGTTCGATTTTCAACGTCTGGAGATCCTCGAGGCGAAGGATCTCTCTGAGGCGATGAGAGGTGCGGAGGTGGTCTTCCATCTCGCTGCCAATCCGGACGTGAGGCAGGGGGAACATGACCCATGGATCCACCTGGAGCAGAACCTGCTCGTGACCCACAGGGTCCTCGAGGCGATGCGCGCCGCAGGTGTGCGGAGGATCGTGTTCCCCTCCACATCCACAGTGTATGGGGACGCGAACGTCATCCCCACGCCCGAGAGCTATGGACCCCTGAAGCCGATCTCGCTCTATGCATCCTCGAAGTCAGCGGCAGAGGCTACGATCTCCGCATACTGCCATACCTTTGACATGAGCGCTGTGATCCTGCGCCTGGCGAACGTCGTGGGACCGCGCAGCACCCATGGAGTAACGTACGACTTCGTGCAGAAGCTGCTGAAAGCCCCAAAGGAGCTGGAGGTCCTCGGGGACGGCACACAGAACAAGAGCTATGTGCACATCAGCGATACCCTGGCTGGGTTCATTGCTGCAGCCGAGCGCTGCCGCGAGAGGGTGGGGATCTACAACATCGGCTCTTCAGACCAGGTCGATGTGAGGACCATAGCGCGCATCGTGATGGAAGAGATGGGCCTGAGTGATGTGAAGATCAGGTACACAGGCGGTGTGGACGGCGGGCGAGGATGGAAGGGGGATGTGAAGGTGATGCTGCTGTCCACGCGCAAGCTCCAGCGCCTGGGATGGCGGCAGCAGTATTCCTCTGCGGATGCTGTCAGGGCAACCGCAAAGGCGCTGAGCGTATATCAATCACCCAATAATTTGCTATGATTTTAATCTCGTTCCAGGCGGTTTTCCAGCAACAAAGGAGAGCCGCAACTGCCGCAGCAGAGATGATACTCGGCACAGTGCGCGTGATGGACTGCTCCGCAGGCGCACCTCACCTCTCCTTCGGAAACTTTGGCACCGCAGAGCGCGCAGCGCTCTTGCGCTTTGGTCATAAGCAGCAGGAGGGATGCAACCAGCAGAGCCCCCGAGGCTACCAGTGCCACTGACCATGTCCTGGCGTCTTCCCAGGGCCGAACCTCCCCTTGGCTGCCCGTGCAGTCCACTGGCAATAGGAGTAAGGTCTCCGTGAAGTCCCATCCCTCGCTCTCGTCCACGGGCGCAGCGTTCACGGGCAGTCCGCCCAAGTGCAGCGATCCCAGGGGATCCGCAACGAGCCATGCGCCCCATTCGTCCACGAGGTAGCGGAGATCTATCTCTGTGCCGTAATAGGATTCCAGTGCAGATCTCACAATCCCAGGGTCATCGCCTGCCCAGAACGCGGCAAAGGCGTGATCGTCGAGCAGATAGACCCTTGCCGTCCCCCCCAGGTGCATCGCCATCGCTGCCAGGAGGATGGAATAGTCCTCGCAGTCCCCCCTGCGGGATAGAAGGGTCTCGGCTGGCGATTTCCAGCAGTCCCCGCCATCCTCTTCCTCGTACGTGATGGTGGCGCTCACGTAATCGAAGATCGCAGCGAGTTTCTCAATCGTATATCCCCCAGCCATGTCCTGGGTCGCATTTCCCACCGCCTCGATCACCAGGGGATCGTTGGGTGCTAAGAGTCTGTTCACCCTGTCGTAGTAATTGTATTGGTTGTGGTGCACATCGTAGCGCGATGCAGATCCGTGCGCCAGCACATCGAGCACTCCAGGTTCCAACCTCGTCCATTGACCGCCCATGGAGGTCAGGCGATACCAAGCGCCCCCCACCTTTAAGAGCAGCCTGAGGCTGATCTGGTATTCATGGGCTCCTGGCGTGCCTGGACCCAGCACATTCAAGAGACCAAGCTGTGTGACCCCTCTGTGTAGCGCAGGGACTGAGAGATCCCTTTCACTCCATATACCCTCTGGGAGCCACGTAATCCTCGCTGCGGTCACATAGAGCTGCTCACCCTCGCTATTGTTGATGCTGAGCCTCACCACCCCCCCATCTTTCTCGTATATTCCGTAGGTCTCGAGGTGCGCTCTTATTCTCAGTGCCCTTTAAATAGAGAAGGGTGC
>JBFMEL010000133.1:0-3962 GCA_040753455.1 Thermoplasmatota archaeon
ACGTTTGACGAATCTCCATATGGCGATTCAGGCTACACAATCTTTTGGGCATTAGATAGAAACACCGGGGACATCATCTGGAATACAACCGTTTATACCTTTGCGAATCTCCAGTACTATGGCGGGTACACTTATCCCGTTCAGGCACCTCTTGTGACAGAAGGAAAGGTATATGGGATTGTGGCAAGGTTCAAGGACGGGAGCGTGTACAATTACAGCACCTTATGTTGCATTGATGCATATGATGGGCATGTTGTATGGGAATTAGACTTAGTAAGGTGTCAAGCCATCGCTCAAATGGCATATGGTGATGGAAAATTGATAATCGTTGGTGGGCCGGACCTCCCAAACGTATTTGCAGTGGACGCGAAGGATGGCGAAATGTTGTGGATATTTAACGGAAGTAATAAGTTTAGCCTATCGCCGTCACCTACCACTGATGGAGAACATGTGTATGTCGGAGACAGTGGAGGAGGTTTTTGGTGCTTGGACATAGATACTGGAACACCAATCTGGAATTTGAGCTTAGGTTCTGGCGGGATAAAAACCGCAGCGTCACTCGCTGATGGAAAAGTCTTTGTTGGGTATAGGGAGTCAGCGTCCGGGTACTCCTCGAAGATTGTGGCTCTCGATGCCACGGATGGAAATGTTGTCTGGTACCACGACATTAGTGATTTCCCCTATACGTCACCTGTTATTGCAGATGGAAAGGTGTTTGTCAGTGTTTATGGCTGGTCTATCTCTGCCCTCCACTGGAAAACAGGCGATTTGATATGGAATTACTCAGTGCCTTCATTTGGCGGAGCTTTTTGGTTTCCGTCGCATAAGTCATTTGCGATTTCCAATGGTAAGATATATGCTACCCTTGGGGGTCCCAAGTTATATGTATTCGGTCCAAATTCTTCATCGCCACAACCAGTGGACGCCACCTGCACCGTCTCCTTCTATCTCGACAGCGTGAGCGAGGAGAATCTTATCTACCGCGCGTTCGAGGTCTTCGTGCCCGCTGGTGGATCGACCGTGGTGTCGCATGACTGGCTCGCCAGCGTTGCCGGGAACCACACGATCATTGTGAACATAACAGATTCCAATCCTTCTGAGACCGACCTTGCCAACAACCAGGCTTCCAAGGAGATATCCATCATTAAGCCTTGCGGCAAGCTGAAGGTCAAAGCGAGCTCCGACAAGCAGAAGTACGTCAGCGGCGTGGATGATCATGCAGATATAATAGTCAAGGTCACATATCTGGGTGAGCTGATCAGCGGTGCCAGTGTCTCGGCGTGGGTGATAGACCCTGTGGGAACGAACACTTCCGTGCCTGTGTCTGAGGTGTCGGAGGGGATTTATGTGGGCATCTATCCTTTCACCAATGCATCGCCCCCTGGGACATACAGGATCAAGGCGATCGCCAGCAAACCAGGATACATCAACGGCGAGAACAACGACTGCAAGGACAAGTTCTTCCTAGATTCGCCGGACAGCGCCGGTGGAATTTCTGTCTCACCCAGTGTTGCCTTCCCAGGGGATACAGTGCGCATCCAGATCTCTGGGAATGGGATAGTGAGGGCGCTGCTGCGCGATGTAGTGAACGGCGTGGGCTATTGCGTCCCTGTGCTCGACGATGGCACGCACGGGGATACCACCCCATCCGACGGCACATTCACATACGAGCTGAACGCCGGGGAGCTAAGGGATGGATACTACACTCTAGATGTGATCTCCGATGATATTATCTTTGAATGCCAGGGCGCGCTCAGCATCGCGCCCTCTGACAAGATAATGATGGACACCATCCACTTCTCAAGCAGCGGGTGCAGTGCGCTCATCAACTCAACACTGACGAACATCACGATCACCCTCTCTCTCGCTGAGGATATCACCGATGTGAGTATAGTCATATTCGAACACAGGACAGCCTCTGAGGGTAAATATTACGATATCATCCCGGATGATAGGGTAGAGGCTGCGATGAGCCTTGCTGAGCTGGAGGTCTCATACGTGGCAGAGGACATTCCAAGCGGGGTAAATGAGGAGGAGATGCTGATTCATCTGTACAACCCCTACATCGGCGGCTACGAGCCCTGCATTCCTGGAGGGGTCTATCCCCTCGATGACGTTATCTGGGGGGACATAGATCACTTCAGCAGGTTCTTGGCTTCTAAGGTCCCTATACGCTTCGGGGTCAATGTGCACAAGGGCTGGAACCTGCTCTCGATCCCCCTGGTGACCAACAGCACTAACCTCACAGATGTCCTGAGCGACTGCGGCATGGGCACCTCTTGGTCCCGCGCGATGTATTATGATCCCTCAGATTCTCCGAACCACTGGAAACAATACAATACTGGATGGGCAAAGGAGCTCAACGAGCTCAACACACTGGAACCTGGGATGTCGGTCTGGGTCTATATCGAAGACCCGAAGGACCTCCTGTTGGTGGTTGAAGGTACCCTCCCTGATAATACCACCATCTCCCTACACACAGGATGGAACATGATAGGCTATCCAGCGAGAGACGACAGCACATACACTGTAGGGCAGTTGAAGGCAGACACGGGCGCCACTATTGTTGAGGTTTTCGACCCAGATGCAGAATACAAGACTGCGGTGCTACCAGATAACTATGTGCTCAAGAGGGGCGAGGGCTATTGGGTCTATGTGCCCGCAGACACCACATGGACAGTGAACTGGTAACTCACGCGCTGTTTCGTGCTCGGAATCCTGTCCTCAGAGGGTTGCCCCATAGCCAGAGCTCTGATCGTTGACATCAATCCTTATTGGCGCCTAGGGGGCTGCGCTCCACCTCCAGCCTGTCCGCGGTCGGATATTCCTCGATGATGAACGACCTGTATCCAATATGTGTTGCAAGCTCCTCCAGTATCCATGGGGCGATCTCCAGCCTACGCTTCGCTCTGTCTGTCCTTATGAGCTCTGGTGGGATGGAGTATCTCTGGATCAGC
Organism: Thermoplasmatota archaeon; assembly: GCA_040753455.1. Taxonomy (GTDB): domain Archaea; phylum Thermoplasmatota; class Thermoplasmata; order SG8-5; family JACRNV01; genus JBFMEL01. Next base: position 2,958 of record JBFMEL010000133.1, read on the forward strand.
AGCCTTCTCAATCTCGCGGGCTCGGAGGTCTCTATGATCCCCTTGATCAACGTTCCATCCTTGGATATGATATCAGAGGGCAGTGCTACGCGCTGCGCCCTTCTCAGAAGGCGGTTCCTCAGCTGCACCGCGTCCTTGAACGAGGCAGAACAGTAGTGCAGTGCAAAATCCCCCTTCCATCCCTTCACCAAGCGCCTGGCTAACTGCTCGGACCACCTCACACCGCTGGAGACATCGTCCCTCGGCTCATGGCCCAGGTCCCTCAGCGCGCGCCAGTTTGTGTAAGAGAACTCCAGCTCGTTCAGGTTGACGAACTCCACCTCTGTATCGGCAAGGCTGCGCAGCAGCGCCCTGGTCTCCTTCTCCAAGCCAGGGATGGAGGGTATCTCCACCCCCACACTCATCCCCTCCCTGTATCCCATGGAGATCGCCTCAGGGAAGCGGCTCTCGCTCAGGCGAGCCCAGATCTCTAATGGCGGATGAAACCGCACCTCGTCCACGCCTGCGCGGGCGAGCGCCCGCACCCTGGCGGGATCTGCAGTGGCAGTATAGAGGTGGATATGAAAATCTGAGCCAAAGGTGTGCTTCAGCATCCTCACGTAGGCGCAGGTACGGCGCATCACCGCCAGCGGGTCCCCTCCTGTGATCCCAGCACCTTCTGCTCCGATCTTTTCTGCCTCTGCCCGAACATCTGCCCACCTGCGCACCCTCAGCTCGTTGGCGTATACCACGTCCCTCCCCCGTTTCGCCTCGGAAAGAGGACAGTAGTAGCAGGCTGCGGTGCACAGCCCAGTGACCAGCAGCACGAGTTTCGACCCTTGTGCACAGAGTTCGCAGCCTTTTGGCAGCCTGCCGCTCAGCAGCGCACCTTTCTGCATCTCGGTCAGCGTCATCTAAGACCCCTGAGCTGATAGCCCCTGCCCCATCCCTTTCATATATTCCATGGCTCGCCTTAAAACCCGCTTCGGTCCGGGGAAGGTGAGCCTGTCCAGCGCAGCCTCTGGC
>JBFMEL010000134.1:0-3856 GCA_040753455.1 Thermoplasmatota archaeon
ACTTCGTGTATGCGACCAGTGGGCATGGGGATGGTGATGGATTTGGCAGTTCCTATCTGTGCCAGTGGGACTGCAGCGGCTCTGCCGGCTGCTACTACGATACCGAGATTCAGGCAGACCTGGCTACCTGCGCTGCATACAGGATCTTCGTGTTTATAGATCACTGCTTCTCCGGAGGCATAGGACCAGAACTGATGTCCATGCCCAACAGCCTCAGGGTCTACTGCACCACCACGTGCACAGAGAACGGCTATGGTTACGATGTGCCCGCGTACCTGAACGGCGCCTGGACATACTGGTACCTCGAGTGGGGCTGGGTGAACGCCAATGGACCGCTGGATGCAGAGGGCAACTTCGCAGCTGCGGACGCGCAGTACAACCCAGGCGGCGGTGATGAGCCGATGCAGTTCGATGGCGATGCCGCTAACCTCTTCTACCTCTGAGCTTGGCAAGGAACGCGAGCGCGCCCACTGCAAGTGCACTCCCTGTAAAGATCGAGCCGAGGGCGTATGGGTTCAGGGCTTCTCCCTCATAGGTCACAGTGCGCCAGGATGCCATCCATACCTCCCAGTCCGAGCCCGAGCGCTTGTGCTCCCTGCTCTGGAAGAAGATGTATAGCCCATCTCCATGCGAGACCGCAGAGAAGCCCTGCTCATAGATGTCTCCGCACTGGCGGGCTGTCTCTACCGCTCCTCTCATCTCTCCCCAATCCTGGACCAGGGAGCGCATCACCAGATCGTCCCCCTGATTTCCATCGTTGGTCTCGAGGTCCCAGGTCTGCCACACAGCCACAAGGGCGTTCGAGCGCGCGCGGAGGAAGGGCCAGCCATCCCAGTCTTCTTCAGAGGACGAGAGATCCACCACCGGGCTCCATGCGAGCGGCTCGGTGAGCGCGCCTCTTGATGGATCATATGATCTCACGACCACGTCATCATCCCCTGTGCCCGCGCTGATCTCCTTGTCCTTTGTCACCCAGGCGATGTACAGCCTCCCCTGGAACGCCTCCATAGAGGGGGAATAGTCCAGTGCATCCTGGTTCGGGTTCAGGCTCACCACTTCGTCCATCCAGGCTTCATCCTGGTATTCCCTCAGCAGCACGCTCGTTCCAGTGGCAGGGTAGGTGGTCCAGGCAGCATACACCACGCCGTTGAGAGCATCTATATCAGGTCCCCAGCCCGTGCCTATCTCGTACTGCTGCCCCGCACCCCCTGGACGCACTATCCTGTGGAGCACAGAGGTGCCGCTCTCCCAGACCACGTGAAGCTCTGGACCCACGCTCACCCCTCTAGGGGAGGAATCTTCCGAGCTTTCGCCCGACGATGAGGAGCTCAGGTCCATGACATCGCTCCACCTCACACCATCGAACGTGCGCAGCGCGATATCCCTGTCCATACCCTGCGTGAGGGGATCCTTCGTGTCCCACAGGAGGCACAGCGCTCCAGCCCAAGAGAGCAAAAACGGATTCTTATTATCTCCCGTGTGAGCGCTGGCTACATCCTCATCCACCACCTTCCCCTCTGCGATCTCAGCCACCATGATATCTATCCCATTGACACTAGCGCGCTCGTAGGCGATGTATACCCTGCCATCGTGTATGCAGGAGGCAGGCGCCCTCGATTCAGAATGAGGCAGGGTGAGCGAAGTCACATCTATTTCCATCCCTGGGGCAGAGATGCGCACGGTGCCGTATGCCATGCCCAGTATGATGAGCAGCGCACCTGTCCCCAGCACTGCCCAAGCCGCAGCCGCACCTTTGCGCACGTCCTCTGCACCATCCTCCTCCTATTTAAGGAACGCGCCGCGCTGCCCAGCAATCATAAAATAGGACGGGAGCGTTCAAGGTCTGATGGATGCCGAGGTGGAGTTCGGGGAGGTCTCTGCGATCTACAGGCAGGAGCAGACCGGGAAAGTGCTGACCAAGGTCCCTGATGATCTCTTCGAGCGCCTGAACAAGCATATCACGGCATTGAAGAGGGAGGCGGGCGAATCCCATGGAACACCGAGGGCAATGCTCCTCCTGAGCGAGGCGAAGAAGCTCTCGGACATGGGCGAGCGCATCAAGGACCGCAGGGAGCGCAAGATCGTGATCCATGCGCAAGCCAGGGCAGACCCCTCCACCCTTAACCTCACCACGGCGGAAAGAAGGCTGTTCGAAGGCTTGGTGAGGGAGCTGGATGCCCACAGGGCTCATCTCGAGGGGAGGGCGCATGCACCGCACGAGGTCTGTGCCCCTCAGCAGGCAAAGCTCGAGGACAGCATGATGGTCCTTCAAGTGCTCAGGGACGTGGGGGAGTTCGCCACAGAAGAGCACACCTACCACCTGAGGAGGGCAGACATCGTCACACTGCCGAGGTCATACGGGGAGATACTGGTCAAGAGCGGGAGCGCAAGGGTAGTAGCCCCCTAGGAAGATGATACAGGGCATGAACCCATGAGCCGGTTTTTCATGGCAGAGCGATCATCTCCCTGGCTCCACTATGACCTTCAGTGACTCCCCGGCTTCGGCAACGAGCCTGAACCCCTCACCGATCCCGCTCAGCGGGAGGGTGTGTGTGATCATATCCCTCACCTTTATCCTTCCTGAGCGCAGGAGCTCCAGCGCTTCTTTCAGATCACGGGGTGCTGCGCCATAGGATGTGGTCACGGTGATCTCGTTGCGCCAGAACTCGTTTACTGGAAGGGGGACAGCATGTCCTGGAGGCGGAGGAGCGAAGAAAAGAATTGTGCCACCTCTATCAACGCAGCGCAGCGCCTGCTCCGCAGCGCTCAACGCCCCAGTGCAGAGAACGACGATCTCCGCAAGGCGCCCATCGCTGATCCGGCGCAGCATAGGTGCCGGGTCCTCGCCTCCATGCACTGTATGGGCGCCGGCGCGCCTTGCCCACTCCAGCCTGTAGGGGGAGATATCTGTCGCTAATATACACCCGGCACCGAGCGCCGCCATGGCTCTGATCATCAGCACCCCACTGATGCCGCTCCCGAGGACGAGCGCGCTATCGCCCGCTGCAAAGCGCGCAAGCCGCAGACCCCTCAGCACGCATCCCAGCGGCTCGATGAAGGTACCCTCCAGGTATGAAAGCTCATCAGGCAGAGGATAGATCCCCAGGCGCACATTCTCCTCCGGTATTCTAGCATACTCCGCGAATCCACCAGGGTCGAGGTTGGTCTTGCGCAGCAGTGCACAGGATGTCTCGTGTCCTCGCAGGCAGTAACGGCAGGTGCCGCACGGCACATGATGGGAGACGAAGACCCTGTCGCCGACACTGCATCCCGCATCCTTTCCCACGCTCACGATCTCCCCCACAGCCTCGTGACCGAGCACGCGCGGAGCGCTCTTCCTCCTGTACCATTCCATCACGTCGCTGCCGCATATGCCGCAGGCCTCGACCCTCAGCAGCGCCTCTCCCTCCCCTATCTCTGGCATGGGCATCTCCACGATCCTGAGATCCCTGTTGCTGTAGTACATGGCAGCGCGCATCTCGTCCGGGAATGGCGAGGAAGGTAAAGGGGTTTTCGGCAGTATGAGGGGGAGGGTTTTCAGATTCACCTAACTTTACCCCTGTTGTTATGACAACGGACCGAATGCCTCCATAATTTTCCTCTGCTCGGGACTCATTACGCTTACCCTTTCGAGAATCTTCTTACCATGGAGGATGTGTACCTTGTAAACGTTGTCTAGTGTCTCCTTCGCCTTATCAAATGTGTACGGGATGCCGTTCACCTTCAGCTTCACTTCGATATAAGTCGCCGCAAGGTATGCCAGATAGCAGAGCATTACCCTTGCCCTTATCCTTTTGTCAATCTGGAACCGCAATGGGTCGATCTCCAGTTCGCTTTTCATTAGCGAGAAACACTT
>JBFMEL010000135.1:0-3817 GCA_040753455.1 Thermoplasmatota archaeon
TCATGTTACCAATCTCGGTAATATGTTCAAACTATATAAACCTTACTATTTCACACTCGGAAGCCACAGAAACGACTTTCTACCTCTCCACCTCTATCCTATTACCAAACTATTGGGACTTTTGGGTGCACGGTTTCTCGATTTAAACATCGGGTTTTAAATAGAAGGAGGGGCCGTCTTTATTTCCCAACACTACCCTACCAGCCTACCAATACCTTTATCTAACTTGCACCCATTTACAGCCCGGGTTCAGCATGGAGTTCAACCTCACGAGAGAGCAGGAGGCTGTGAGGCGCATGGTGCGCGAGTTCGCAGAGAGGGAGATCGCGCCCATCGCCGCTGAGATCGACGAGACCTGCGCCTTCCCTGACAAGACTGTGAGGCGCATGGGGGAGCTCGGTCTCATGGGGATGACCATACCCCCAGAGTACGGCGGGGCTGGGATAGACGACGTCAGCTACGCGATGGCGGTCGAGGAGATCTCTAGGGTATGTGCATCACATGGCGTCACGATGTCCGTGCACAACTCCCTGGTCTGCTGGCCGATCCTAAAGTACGGCACGGAGGAGCAGAAGAAGAAATATCTCCCGAGCCTTGCCACAGGGAAGACCCTGGGCTGCTTCGCGCTGACCGAGCCGAGCGCAGGCACAGACGCAGGCTCCCAGCGGACCACTGCTGTCAGGAACGGGGATCATTACGTTCTAAACGGCTCGAAGATATTCATCACCAACGGCGGCAAGAGCGGTGTGATGATCGTCTTCGCGCTCACAGACCCGTCGAAGGGCGCAAGAGGGATCAGCGCATTCATCGTCGAACCCACATTTTCAGGATTCGAGGTGGGCACGATCGAGAGCAAGATGGGGATACGCGGCTCGATCCAGGCAGAGCTGGTCTTTGACAACTGCATCGTGCCGAAGGAGAATCTCCTGGGGGCTGAAAACAGAGGGTTCTCCCTTGCCCTGTCCACGCTGGATGGCGGAAGGATAGGGATCGCCTCACAGGCGCTCGGGATCGCCCAGGCAGCGCTGGACGCCAGTGTGAAGTATGCCAAGGAACGAGAGCAGTTCGGACAGCCGCTCGCAAAGTTCCAGGCGATACAATGGATGCTCGCGGACATGGCGACAGATATCGAGGCAGCGCGACTCTTGCTGTACAGGGCAGCATACGAGAGATGGAAAGGGCGCAGATACAGTGTCCCTGCAGCGATGGCAAAGCTCTTCGCCTCTGACGTGGCTGTGCGAGCCACGAGGAACGCTGTGCAGATCCATGGGGGATACGGCTACACAAAGGACTATCCAGTGGAGCGTCTCTACCGCGACGCGAAGATCACGGAGATTTACGAAGGCACAACAGAGGTGCAGAAGATGGTAATCGCGGGAGAACTGCTCAAAACAGGGTGATGAAAATGAAGATAATCGTCTGCGTGAAGCAGGTGCCCGACACCACAGAGGTAAGGATCGACCCCAAGACAGGCACGCTCATCAGGGAGGGAGTGCCGAGCATTGTGAACCCTGACGACAAGCACGCCGTCGAGGAAGCGCTCAGACTGAAGGAGGAGCATGGAGGGACTGTCACAGCCATCAGCATGGGACCTCCACAGGCTGATGAGGCGCTGCGCGAGGTCTCTGCCATGGGGGTGGATGATGTGGTCCTGCTCTGCGACAGGGCGTTCGCAGGCGCGGACACCCTTGCCACCTCCTACGCATTGGCCACATGCATCAAGAAGCTGGAAAAGTTCGATCTCGTGCTGTGCGGCAGAGAGGCGATAGACGGCGATACGGCACAGATCGGCCCGCAGATCGCTGAGTACCTTGGGATACCGCAGATCACCTATGTGCGGAGCTTGGAACTCAAGGGGAAGAAGGTGGTCTGCGAGCGCGCCCTCGAGGACGGCTACGAGGTCATCGAGGCGAGGCTTCCAGCGCTGCTCACGGTGATCAAGGAGATAAACACCCCGCGCTTTCCCACGGTGCGTGGCATTGTGGAGGCATACAGGGAGAAGGAGGTCAAGGTATGGGGGGCTGGGGACATAGGCGCAGACCCGATGCAGATCGGGCTCAACGGCTCCCCCACCTCTGTGCACAGGTCCTTCGCTCCAGAGCCCAAGGGCAAAGGGGTCGTCCTCGATCCAAAGGCAGGGGAGCTTGCGAATCTCCTGCTGGAGAAACTCCTCGAGAAGAACGTCCTGAGGTGATCCCATGGCTATCAGGATCATTATCGAGAAGTGCGTTGGTTGTGGCAAGTGCATCAAGGTATGTCCTTATGACGCGATGGAGATGCGGGACAAGAAGGCAGCGATACTCGAGAACTGCGTGGAGTGCGGTGCGTGCGTGGGCTCGTGCCCGGCAGGGGCTATAGAGCTCAGGAGAGATGCGACCAGCAAGATGGAGATCTCTGCATACAAGGGGGTCATGGTCTTCGCGGAGCAGCGCAGCGGCGAGCTGAGGAAGGTCTCCCTCGAGCTGCTCGGAAAGGGCAGAGACCTCGCGGACACGCTGGGTGTAGAGCTCTCCTCTGCTCTCATAGGGCATGGGGTGGGAGATCTGGCTCCAAGGCTCATCCACCACGGGGCAGACAAGGTATATCTCATCGATGTGCCAGAGATGGAACAATACACCACCACGCCCTATGCGAGGGCAATGGTGAGCATCATCTCCAAGGTGAAGCCGGAGATCGTGCTTTATGGCGCTACACACATCGGGCGCGATCTGGCGCCGCGCATCGCCAGACGCCTGGGCACAGGGCTCACGGCAGACTGCACCGAGCTCACCATCGACCCTGAGAAGAGGGCGCTGATGCAGACCCGTCCTGCATTCGGCGGGAACCTGATGGCTACGATCTTGTGCATGAACCACAGACCGCAGATGGCGACCGTGCGCCCAGGGATTATGAAGATGCTCGATCCGGATCCTTCGCGCAAGGGCGAGATCGTGCATTTCAAGGTAGACCTCCCAGAGGATTTGAATTTGAAGACCAAGGTGTTAGAGGTCGTCAGGGAGACGAAGCACGTAGCTAACTTGGAAGACGCTCAGATCATCGTCTCTGGGGGCAGAGGTGTGGGGGGCAAGGACGGCTTCAAGAAGATACAGGTGCTGGCTGATGTGCTGGGCGCAGAGGTCGGAGGCTCCAGGGTGGCGGTGGAGAAGGGCTGGATCTCCAAGGACCATCAGGTAGGGCAGACAGGCAAAACTGTACGTCCAAGGCTGTACATCGCCTGCGGCATCTCAGGCTCGATCCAGCACAGAGCTGGGATGCAGAACTCGGGTTGCATCGTGGCGATTAACAAGGATCCCAACGCCCCTATCTTCGGCATCGCGGACATAGGCGTGGTTGCAGACCTGCACACCTTCATTCCAAAGTTCGTGGAGGAGCTGAAGAAGAGGAAGTAACCTATTCCACATAAGGGCATGAGAATGAGAGAGAGCAATCTCGCCAGGCAGTGGGACGCCGCCTCTGATGCATGGGCAGACTTCGTGCGCACGGGGAAAGACTGGACGAGGGAATACCTGAACAACCCTGCCATGTTCAGGATGCTGGGAAATATCAGGGGAAAAAAGGTTCTCGACCTGGGGTGCGGTGAGGGCTATAACACGAGGCTCATGGCCAAGAAGGGCGCGAGGGTCACAGGAGTGGATTTCTCGAAGGAAATGATTAAACTAGCCATCGCCGAGGAGAAGAAAAGGAGTCAGGGCATAGATTACATAGTCTCGGATGCAGCCGATCTGCGCAAGCTCCAGAATGACTCTTTCGACATCGTTGCATCGTTCATGGCGCTCCAGGATATCGAGGATTACAGAGGCGCAATCAAAGAGACCTC
>JBFMEL010000136.1:0-3782 GCA_040753455.1 Thermoplasmatota archaeon
GTGTCTTCATGTATCATCACTCCATATATATCTAGTTTCTTAAGCCCGTTGGTCTTCTTTTTCACTTCCGACTTGGCCAATTCATAGTACTCTTTCATTAGCTCGATACCAACGTATCTTCGATTTAATTCAATACACGCTAGTGCAGTGGTTCCGCTCCCCAAGAATGGGTCCAGCACTACATCACCCTCTCGGGTGAATAACTTGATAAACCATTTTGGCAAGGAAACTGGGAAAGCAGCACTGTGGTTTCGATTCGAGCACTCTGTAGCTAAGTGTAAAACATTTGTAGGATACACAAACTCCCGGCCTACCCACCTCGATACATTCTTTCCAAAACCACTGAGAGATCTCGATTCGTCACGAATCCTATCTCTTCCATTCAAATGATGAAGCCGCTTTTCACTCCAATCGCCAACAGGAACCATTACAGCTTCTTGAAACATTTTAAAATCTTTGCTCTTTGTGAACTGCAAACATCTCTCCCATGCATCTCTGAACCTATTCTTCCATTTTCCAGGGTAACAATTTTTCTTATGCCACAGGTACTCTTCGGTCCATAACCATCCCTGTTTCCTCATTTCCATAATAAGCTCTAGTACATAGGTGTGACGTTCTCCGTTGACAACTCTCTCCTTTATGTTCAACACGAACGAGCCATCTGATTTCAATACACGCTTTAACTCCGCAGAAATTGGAAGAAACCACTCAACGTATCGATTTACAGGTACACCCCCATACGTCTTCTTTCTATTATCTGCGTAAGGTGGCGACGTAATTATTAAATCGATACATTCATTAGGAAAATTCTTGAGCACTTCCTTACAATCTCCTAGTATTATCGTATCAAGTTCAAATGGCATGGAATGTTCCTCGGGAGTCACTAATACGTGGGGGGTTATAAATTTTATCTGGGGGGAAGTCAGTGAAAGTGCATCCGTCAATGGGCTTGGGCATTTCGCCTACTTCGTTCATATACGAAATAAGTTCGCATATCCTTCCGTTACGGGGGTATATGGGAAGCGGGTTCGTATATCTTTCCGTTCGCAGCAGGTCCTCGCACTCGCGCATCTCAAAGACCCCCCGCGCCATGTCGCCCAAAGGGCTCTTGATTCTGGTCAGAGCGCGATCGCTCACATGTGTATATATCTCCGTCGTCTTGCTGCTCGTGCGCCCCGGCAGCTCCTGGATAAATCTAGGACCGCCACCGCTCTCCAAGAGATGAGTGGCGAAACTGTGCCTTGCTGTGTGGATGGGCGCCTCCTTCTGGGTCCCAGTGGCTCTGCAGCCGTGTTCGAATATCGCCTGCGCTGTTCCGCTCGAAGGCATAGTGCTCGATATGAGCATATTTCCAATGATATTTAAAAATGTCGTGGGGGGGGGGACACTGAAAGTGCTCCGTTTGCCTACCGCTCACCCGATGATCCTCTTCCCTCTGCCCTCTTGCGGCTCCCTGCCCATCCTTTTATGGCGGCAGCCGGGCTAAGCCCTCAGCATCTCGTTGATCGCCTGCGCCTGGATGTGACCCTTGACAGTGATCTGCACCTTCTCCACTCCCTCCACCCCTTCCACGGCCTGCTTGACCATCACAGCCAGCTGGATGCCCATCGGGCAGTACGGGCTGGTGGGCGTGAAGTCGAAGGAGACCTCGTTTCCATCCACCTTCAGCTCAGAGATGAGCCCCATCTCGTACACGCTCACGCCCGTGTGCGGGTCCATCACTCCCCTCAGCGCCTCTGCGACCTTCTCTTTCAACTCCATCATTCCACCTCTATGATCAGCGATATGTCCCTCACCTTCACCACGTTGACCTCCCTCCCAGAGAGGGCATGCCCCTTCTCGATCACCACCTCATCCTTCGATATCTCCACACGCTTACCAGTGGGCAGCTCAAGGATCAGGTGCCCTGTGTCCAGAGCGCGCGCAGCATCCTCTGGCTCAAGGGCAGCGAGCGCGCGCACCACCGCATCCATCTTCTTCCTCAGCTTGGGTCCCAGGATCGCCTTGTTGGGTTTAATGGCAACGGCGCGCTCCTCCACCACAGCGTCCTGAGTGATCACCAGCCGCGCAGCCTTCAATGTGCCGGTGATCTCCTCCTCGCAACCGAGCAGGTAGACAGCCCCTTCCCCTGTGGCTTCGATACTCCGCAGTGGGAAGCTCAGAGGGAGGTGGTGTTCAGCCTTCCAGGAACGCACGGCGGCGATCACATCCTTGACCAGCTCTCCCAGCTCTTCCGCGTCAGGATCATCCAGCACAGGCTCGGGCCAGGGTCCCAGCGCAACGCTGATCTCACCTTCGTAAGCAGAGCAGTGTGTGTGATACAGCTCCTCTGTGATGTGTGGGATGATGGGAGCAAGCGCCCTGAGACACCCCAGAAATACCGTGTAAGCCGTGAAATGCAGTGCTTTGTCCCCCTTCCCCATCCTGTGCTTGATCATCTCCAAGTAGTGGTCTGCGAACTCGTGCCAGATGAAATGCTCCAGCGCCTGTGCAGCGGTTCGAAAGTCGCACGCCTCCATGGCCGCGGTTGCGACCCGCACTGTCCCGCTGTACCTGGAGAGTATCCAGCGGTCTGGGATCCGCAGCTCCTCCATCTCTATTTTTGGGCATCCTTTTATCTCTGAGCCCAGGAGTCGTGCGATGTTCCACAGCTTCGTGCACAGTCTATGACCATGGAGCACCTCCTTCATCTGAAATGCCTGGTCAACACCAAGCGCGCACGTGGCAGCGAAGTATCTGAGAGCATCAGCCCCATACTCCTCGAGGATCGGCAGGGGGTCTATCACGTTGCCCAAGGAGGAGTGCATCGGGCTGCCGTCAGGAGCCATGATGAAGCCGGAGATCATCGTCTCTTTCCATGGTGCCTCGTTCGTAATCTGGAGACAGCGCAGGATCGTGTAGAAGGTCCATGTGCGGATGATCTCATGCGCCTGGGGTCTCAGCGTCATCGGATACAGCCTGCGGAATCTCTCCGCATCCCTCATCCAGAAGGCGTTGTACAGCGGGGAGATGGAGGAATCCATCCATGTGTCGAAGACCTCCTCGGAGCCCTTGAGAGCGCCGCCGCACTTTGGGCAGCTCGCGCGGGATTGCGCCGCGGTGGGGTCAATGTAACAATCCTCCTCCCTTGCTGGGACATAGCCATCGCAGGACAGGCACTCCCACACAGGGATCGGGGTGGCAAAGTAGCGCTGCCTGGAGATCACCCAGTCGCGGTTCAGGGAGATCACCCAGTCTATCAGGCGCTGTTCCATGAACCTCGGATGCCAGACGATCTTGCTGGAGGCTTCGAGCACCGCCTCCCTGAATGCCAACGTCTTGAGGAACCACTGCCTCGTGTTGAGGAACTCCACGGGGGTGTGGCAGCGCCAGCAGGTGCCCACGTTCTGCTCGATCTCCCGCTGCTCCCCCAGCAGCCCTCTCGCTCTGAGCTCATCGAGTATCGCAGCCTTGGCTTCAGAGGTAGGCATCCCTTTGTATCGCCCAGCTATCTCGGTCATTCTCCCCTGCTCGTCGATCCCCTTCTCCAAGGGCAGATGGTACTTGTAAACCCACTCGATGTCGTCGCTGTCGCCGATGGTGCAGATCATGACCACCCCGCTTCCGAACTCGGGATCCACCTTCTCATCTGCTACCACCCTCACCTCCTTCTCGTAAATCGGCGTGAGGAGCGTCCTGTCCACCAAGTGGGAATATCGCTCATCATCGGGATGAACCGCAACGAGCTGGCACGTGCACAGCAGCTCCGGACGCGTAGTTGCTATCCACACACCCTCTCCCGT
>JBFMEL010000137.1:0-3564 GCA_040753455.1 Thermoplasmatota archaeon
ATTTGAAGGTTTATGGTGTTCATGGTTTGAAGGTTAACATGTCATACATCATGTTTTTCGACGGACTATCATTCAAGAAAGGCACCAAAACCATCTCTCCAATTTTCGCCATGGAAGGTTTGATGAAAGATGTCCAGGAACGATATCTCGAAATTTATCTGGAGCACAACGATTTGCCTCGTAAAAGAGATGAAAAAAAGGGAGGATGGGTATCATATTACACATATTTCACGAACATCACGGAAGAAAAAATCCTCAATAATAGTGACAGGCTGTGTGAGACAGGTTTGAAGGATCTTGGCATTAACACGGTCGTCATCGATGATGGGTGGGCCATATGGGGAGACTGGGAACCGATAGCGTCTCGGTTTCCTAACGGCATGAAATCGATTTCCGAAAACATCAGCAAACGAGGCCTCGAGCCCGGAATATGGATAGCGCCATTTTCAATCGCAAAGGAATCTGCCTACGCTACCAACCTGTCGATTGTGGTTCACGACACAGGAACTCCAGTGGAAATCGATGGTCGATATATTTTGAACATATCACGTCAAGAGGCGCAACAATATTTAAGAAATCAGATGATAAAATTGAACGATTGGGGTTACAAATACATCAAACTGGATTTCCTATATTTCATCTGTTGGGAGTTTCACAACATTAACAAGTATTTTGAAGGATACAACCGGGCGCAAGCGTACAGGCTGGCCATGCAAATAATAACCGACTCCGTGACCGACGACACCTATCTACTGGCCTCTGGGGCCCCAATCGGGCCGTCGATTGGGTATTTCGATGCTATGAGGATAGGCCCCGATGTCCTGAAGGAACCGTATAAAATGCAGTCGTCGTATTATGTCGGGAGCCTTTATGCCGGGATATTCTCAATAGCTTCTAGGGACTATTATAATTCGGTGTGGGTATGCGACCCTGATGTTGTCTATCTAGACGGCATCTCCATCAATCAAACACTTCATATGTGGGCTCTGATGGTAGCGTCTAGCCGGGACAACTTCTTCATAGGTGGCGATTTATTTGCTATCTCTCAAGACGACTTGTTGTTATGTGTTGATGTTTTAAGGAATCGCGAGGCTAATTACAAGCCTTCGGAATATCAAAATGCTTGCTCCATTTGGACGAATGATAAAGGTGATGTGATAATCCACATTATTCCCCCATGACAATCTCTATTTGAACCTGACTTTACGACTTATTTCGAGCCAGTATTGCGATTTTGGTATTACCCATCCGAAGAAAATAACTCTCTTACGAGCCGCTCTATGTCAAGTTTCGAAAAGACTCTTGCTGCATTGGGTCTCATCTCCTCCACTATTTACTGTACCTTTCGCTCCTCACATGTGATGGGTAATACCAATTTGAGGCGGAAAATGGGCTATCTCGTAAACTCGAATTAAAAATCGATCAGATGGCTTCCGACAAAACCTGTAGCGCCTGTGATCAAGACGTTCATGTGCCTCACCTTCTTTCCATTCTATGCATCTGAGGGGTTGATTGAGGGATGCCCTTCTCAAACCGCCACAAGCCCTCTTTCCCCAGATGCTCTACAAAATCCACGATCCTCTTTGATGTATCGCCCTCTCCGTAGGGGCATGGCACAGCGCGCATCCTCTCTGCTACCTCGGGGGTTTCGAGCACCATCCTGAACGCCCTTATAATCTCATCCTTCTTAAGACCTACAAGGAGGTTGCAGCCTGCCTCCACGGTTTCGGGCCTGTCCGTCACATACCTTGCGGCAAGGCATGGTATGTGCAGCGCGGCTGCCTCCTCCTGCATCGAGCCCGAATCTGTGATGATGGCATCGCATCTGTTGACGAGGGAGATCGTTTCCACGTAGGATGGGATAGAGTCGTGCAGATAAATATTTTTGGCATTCATGAGTGCGTGCATCATCCCATACTTCTCGAGCGCCTGGCGGGTGCCCGGGCGCATGGAGACGAAGAAGTTGACATCCTCCATAGCCATGGCAGCCTCGAAAGGACCTCTGAACCGATCCTTGCTCATCGTCGTCTCGCGCCGATGTATGGACAAATACACCAGCGGGCGTTCGAGACCATATTTCTTCATCACATCCGGGCGCTTGGTGGCTGCCCATTTTGCGATATCCACAACAGTATTTCCCACGACCGCGATGCGATCCTGTGGAAAGCCTTCGTTCCTCAGGTTCTGGGCGTTCTTTTCAGTGGGCGCAAAATAGAGGTCTGAGGCAGCATCAGAGACGCGGGTGTTCAGCTGCTCTGGGAACGGCTCCTTTGAGAACGTGCGCAGACCTGCCTCCACGTGTCCAACCGGTATCATGCTCATGTACGATGCCATGGAGACCGCGAGGGATGTGGTGGTATCGCCATGGGTGAGGACGATATCAGGCTTGAGGTCGAGCAGGACCTCCTCAGTGCGTGAAAGAATGAGGGCTGTGAGCTGCGCGAGGCTCCGGGATTCCTCTCCGCAGTGCAGATCGTAGTCGGGATATCTCAACTCAAGATCATCGAAGAGCTCATTGTACAGGTTCGGGCTCCAGTGCTGCCCGGAGTACAGGATCTTCGCGTCGTGCCCCCTTCGATCTAGCTCCTTGACCAGCGGCGCCATCTTTATCGTGCAGGGCTTTGTGCCGAACGCGACGAATGCCATCATTGACATCAGGCATCCACTGAAGTGTATATATAGTTGTGCAGAGCAGGGCAAAGGGTATATATCTCATCCATGATACTGGCATGATGTTCGCGATCTCCATCCCTGAGTACTGCCTCCGCCCATTCCACGAGGTGCTGGAGGAGTTCGCGCCCCACTTTAGGGCATGGGAGGTGGTGGCAGAGGTCGAGCATGACATGGAGAAGGTCTGGAGGGCTATGAACCAGGTGCGCGAGCAGGGACGCATGGCTTTTCAGGTCCACGCACCCTTCAGCGATCTCAACGTGGCGAGTTTGAACGAGACGATGCGCCTGCACGCCGTCGCTTATCTGCGCAGGGCGCTCGACCTTGCTGTGAGGGCTGGGGTGGAGATCGTCACTGTGCACCCTGGGGTCATATCCCCCATCGGGGCATATGCGCGGGAAAGGATGCTGCGCAAGGCTGTCGAGAGCCTGAGAGAGCTCGCAATACACGCAGATAACATCGGGATCCCTATCTGCGTGGAGAATATGCCCCATGGACGATGGGCACTCATGAGCACGGCATCCGAGGCTGAGCGCATATGCGAGGAGACAGGGCTGGGCCTGTGCTACGATGTGGGGCATGCGCATCTTGCAGGACAGGAAAGGGAGTTTCTGGCGCTCGCAGACCGCTTCGTGAACCTGCATCTGCACGACAACGATCGCTCGTGGGATCAGCATCTCACAGTGGGGAAGGGGGGCGCGGACTTCAAAGCGCTGCTGGGCGTGCTGGGGAACTACAGGGGGCGGATCGTCATCGAAGCCAGGAGTTTGGAGAGCGCGCTGGAGAGCGTGAAAAGGCTCAGGGTGCTGGGCTACGGCTGAGCATACTCCTTGCCGCAGGCGGTGCAGACGAGCTTCTGCTCTGCATATATCGCCTCATGGCTGCCGCATGCAG
>JBFMEL010000138.1:0-3414 GCA_040753455.1 Thermoplasmatota archaeon
CGCTGCGCACCAGGCGTATGAGGGAAGGACTAGCAGCACTGCCGTTGAGCTGCATCCTCAATCCGTTTATAGATGCGCCCCCGTGCCCTGCAACAACCTCGAGCCTGGTCAAGCGTGCATTTGCGCCCGATACCACATCGCCCACAGATTCCTGCACGACCCTCAGCGCACCTCTGCCCGATGAGGTGACGAAGTCCGCGCAGTCATACCCCCCCTCCCATGATTGGGTGGAGACGAGCACCCTCGGAGCGCTGGCATTGCCCAGCACGCTCCAGTCCACCTGCGTCTCCAGTTTGGAGCCGCTCAGCCTCGCGGAGACAGAGGACTGAGTGGAAAAGCAGTTCCAGTCCCATCCATCACCCCCATGCCTGAACAGCGCTGCGCTGGATATCCCCTGCCTCCATCCCGAGATCTCGATCATGTGCTCCGCGCCCATGCCTTCAATCTCATAGCCTGTGCTCCTCGCACCATCTCCATCTATGAAGATGCGCACCTTGTCCACCAGGCCATTGGTCTCCACAGGTTCTCCAGAGAGGATCGCACCCGCCACTTCCACATAGATCGCCAGGTATCTGCCCCCGTTGTCCTCGGTCGCTGTGGAGACAATGTCTATGTTCGGGCTGAGCTGGATCGAATCCCTGGACGATGGGTGCATCGCCGCGCTGCTCCAATCTGCGAACCTGCCATCAATGCTGATAGGGAGGGCAGCCTCCACCACAGTCGGAACGATCGAGGAGAAGAGCGGCACGACAATGAGCGCGAAGAGCACTAAGGGGATCACGTAGAGCTTCCAGCGCGCAAGCCTTGCACCTCTGGCGAATCTGTAGCCTCCCAGACCGTTCGTAAGCCCGAACCCATTTGTTAGTCCGTTGGTCATGCCAAAGGCTCCGAAGTCTATCACACCTAGCCCATTGACCAGACCAGGGGTGGTGATCCCAGCCTTTACCCCATTTGTTAATCCATTGGTCCTGCCCCTCACACCGTTGGTGAGACCGTTCGTCCTTCCCCTTACCCCGTTCACTAAGCCGTTGGTCCTGCCTCTCACACCGTTCACGAGCCCGTTGGTGCGTCCCCTTATACCGTTCACCAAGCCGTTGGTTCTGCCCCTCACGCCGTTGGTGAGACCGTTTGTCCTGCCCCTTATACCGTTCACCAAGCCGTTGGTGCGCCCCCTCACGCCGTTGGTGAGACCGTTTGTCCTGCCCCTTATACCGTTCACCAAGCCGTTGGTTCTGCCCCTCACGCCGTTGGTGAGACCGTTCGTCCTGCCTCTCAGCAGCCCGTTTGTCAGTCCGTTGGTGAGCCCGGGCGCTCTCGGCTTCTTTATCTCGGCTGGGGATGGGGTGACGCGCTCGAGTTTTTCCTCCTCGGGAGGTGCCTTGATCTCGGGAACGATCTCGCGTGTGATCTGCTCGATCCGCTCCTCCTCCTCCTTCGTGGGGAGCGCGGGCGCACGCGGCAAGCCGATCTCCTCCTCTGCGAGGCGCGCCAGCTCCTCCTTCATCCTGCGCTGCTCTGCCAGCCACTCGTCCTTCGGTGCTTCCTTGACGATCTCTTCCAGCTCCCCGAGCAGCGCTGCAGCGTCCACGGTCTTCTTGCGCTTCTCACGCTCCTCCACAGCCCTCTTGTAGCACGAGGCTGCGATCTTCTCCTCCCCCAGTTGAGTGAAGAGCGCGGCCTTGAGGTCCCATACATCTGGATACGAGGGATCGGATTTCGTGACCTCGTTCAGTGCACTGATCGCCTCCCTTGTCTTTCCCATCTCTGCAAGGATCTCGCCCTTTTCAAACCGCGCGGCAAGGTCCTGCGGATCCGCCTTGATCCTCTCCTCAATCGCCTCAAGTCTGCGCTCCAGCGCATCGGGGCGCTCCTCGAACGTCACACCGCATTCGAAGCATTCCTTGTCAGCTGCCGAGAGGATGGTGCCGCACAAGGGGCAGGGACGCTCCTCCTCAGAGGGTGCACCCACAGCCTCCTCTGCGAAGGCGCTCAGAATCGCGGCTGCGGACTTCGTGCCTATGCCCGGCACCTGCTGCAGCTCCTCCAGTGTTGCCTCCTTCAGCTCCTTCAGACTGCGGAACCCTGCGTCAAATAATGCCTGTGCCTTGAGCCTCCCTATGCCCTTGAGGCTCATGAGATCAGAGATTGCATCCTCTTCGCCCACCATCTCTTCCACAGTCCCGCCAAGCTCAGCCACGATCTCCCTGAGGATCTCCTCCGCGCCTTTGATCTCCCCTATCTGCTCGCCGAGCGCTGGCGCGACAGCCCTGGCTTTTGCCTCCAGCCCCTTCTTGAAATACAGCGCAGCCTCACTGTACCTGTCCAGCCTGGAGAGGACGTTCCCCTTGGCTGTGAAGAGCCCCTCCAGCGTGGGATCGAACTCCTCTGCCTTGTTGAGACATGTCAGTGCCTGGCTGTAGCGTCCCAGGTCTGCCAATATGAGGGCTCGGGCATACCACACCTTTGCGTTCTTCGGATCCTTCTTCAGGAGCGCATCCTGCTTTCTGAGCACCTCCTCTGTCTTGTCCTCTTTCTTGGGAGGCTTGGAGGAGCGGCTCCATTTCTCGACGAAGTCATCGGTGAAGCGCTTGTCCTTTTTCTGCTCCATGCCTTTTGAACTATATGTTCATCTCTGCTATATCCTTTGACGCGCGCACACAGTCCCGTCTTTACAAATAATGTCGAGATGACTTACATAAAATTGTGTGGCGACTGAGCGCAGACGCGAGGAGGTCAGAGGGGACTCCGAAGTTCCATGGTCCGTATGGGCTGTGCAGATCGATAGAAAGAAGGGGTCTGGTTTCGCTGAGGCTGTACCCGACCCTGTGCTGCTCCAGGAGCTCGATGAGCCTGGAGAGGAAGCGCGCCCGTCCAGCTTCCACCGCTCTGTGGAGGAGGATGAGATTCTCACCGCTGTACCAGCGCACAGCCCTGCCGTCCCTCACGCTGTGGAGGAGCCCTGTCCTCTCGAGCTGCGGCAGTGTCCTCGGGCTTTGCACCTCCTTGGTCGTGATGCCGGGCGATGCTGAGACCGCTGCAACGGCTTTGGCGCAGCCTGGGCTCAGGAGTAACGATAGGACCTTCGCCATCTCTGAATCGCTCACCGCTCCACACGGGGCATATCTTGTGCCAAAGGCTGTGTCCCAGAGATCCACATAACCATCTTTAACCAGGATCTCGAGATGCCAGCGACCGCTCCCTCTGCTCATTCCCGAGAGGTGGGCGATGGTGCCCGCACGAGCACACAGCAGGTCTATGCATCCCTGGAACAGCCGTGCCCTGTCCTCATGAAGGAGCGGAGAGAGAGGAAGGGTGCGCTCCTCCACCCCTGCTCTGGCGATGCGTGCCCTGAGCTCCGCACCTGGGTGCTCACGCGAGCCCATGCTCCTCCAGGATCCGCTTCACGACCTCCTC
>JBFMEL010000139.1:0-3339 GCA_040753455.1 Thermoplasmatota archaeon
GGGATGAGCGCATGAGGCGAGATTTCAGCATATATCATCCTCGGCTCAGCGCCATCCCACACAGGATGCAAAGGGGGATGAGCGCATGAGGCGAGATTTCAGCATATATCATCCTCGCGTCAGCGCCGTCACCCACAGAGTGCAAAGGGGGACGAGCCGCAGGAATGTAAAAGCAATATCGCATTCTTCCGAGGCAAGGACTCACACCAACAGAATAGGGGGTCCGAGCGACTGCAAGGGATACTATTACAGAGGGCGGTGCAGGCACGTGGAGGTGGCTGAGAGGATGGGGTGGAGGGTGCGATGACCCTATCTCACCCTCAATACTCGTATGTATCAACAAGTGCGCCAGTGTGATCCATCAAGTAGGCTGTATCATGATCGTTGTTCCATATCGGCGCACCGCTGCCCCAATATAGTGCAGTGGCTGTGTTCGTTCCGCTGCCCGTGTAGAGAGTAACGCTCGCGCCTGGGTCCAGGGTGAAGGCAGGAAAGATATAGTCGTGGTTTGCCAGATCCTTGATCACCCATCCACTGAGGGTGACCGCTGTGCTCTCCTCGTTGGTGATGACGAGATATTCGTCGTTCAGGTTGTCCCAGTCGTTCCCGGCGGCATCGTAGTGCACGTAGGAGATATAGACATTAATCGGTGAGGGCTGCAGCTCCTGTGATGCCCATATACCTAAGCCTGCGTTCCTGGCTTCTTGCTCTGCGCTCTCGAAGAGCGAGGCATACTTCGTATTTGGAGCATAGGGATAGGCTGTGGCATATCCGCTTCTGACCATCTCCAGGTTGACGTGGAGATCGCCCACCCAGACATATCTTAACAGCCGCCCGTAGTGGTCCTTGTCCTCCACATCTTTCTCAAGGCGCACCTTGTTGCTGCCTATCAACTGCGAGAGCTTGGATGTGCATTCGTGATAGAACGGTTCACCGCTCTCTGGAGCATCGATCCCTATCAGTCTCACCCTGGTATAATTCTCTATCTCGATGGTGTCCCCGTCTATGATCCTCGCCACAGAATGCAGTGTATCCTCTTCCGCGCCTGTGCCCGCAGGAGGAGCGCTGTGGGATGTCATGAGGTATATCCCTATGCCTGCTCCTACCCCCAACCCGATGAGCCCCGTGAGTATCAGGATCGCTAATGCCTTTTTCACAATACATCAATAGCGCAGGTGAAGATAAGGATTTTGGGACGTGGGTGAGGTTAGGAGGACATTCTAGCCCACCTGAAACTTCCCTAGAGAAGTTGCTTTACGAAGTATTAATTGTCGCCTCTAGGACAGACACATCAAAAACGCAGCAAAAGAAATGTGGTCGGCTCTGATTGATATACTCGAACCGCGTTCTCCAGCGCGTGACAGGCCCCTCGGAAGGCAAGGTGCCGCTCGGCTGTAGCACCCTCTTAGACGGAAGGGAGATAGAATGTGCCGTCTACATCCATCTCAAGGGGTTCGCTGGCGCCACTGTCACCCACCTGGACATAGAGTCTCCAGATCTCAATCTCATGGACGGTGAGGGCAGTTACGGTGCTGTTGTGGGGGTCACAGGCGGCATCAAGCTGAAGGTTGCCATGCACAGAATCGAGGTGAGGTGCCATGCGCTCAATCGCGTTCTATCGCCAGGAGAGCGCACGTTCACATGGATAGGGCAGAAGAAGGACGGCATATTCGTGGGGTTCAGGAAGGCTGAGATGGAGAAGTTGGATGCGCTGGGGCGATCGAAAGATTTTGAAGGGAGCGGGGCAACAACGACGGCAGACGCCATAACGATATAACATGCGCTCAGCATCCCTACAACAGGCTGCTGAGGTGCTCCTTCATGCGCTCCAGGTACTCCCTGCGCTCTTCCAGGGCTTTCTCCTTTTTCTCCAGCTCTGACCCCTTCTTCCTCAGCTCTTTTTCCAGCTCTTTGAGCGCTTTATCCCGTTCCAAGGTGGATTTCTCCATCTTCTTGATCTCCTTCTCCTTTGCAGCGAGCTCCTGTCTCAGCGCTGTTATGCCTTCACCATCCTTCCTGATCGCTTCGCGCTCCGAGGCGATCGTGGCATCAACCCTGGACTTCACTATCTCTTCTAAATCTGCTGCTTTCGCAGCCTCGGCCTCTATCTGTTTCCAGACCTCTGCCAGCTCTGCCTTCTCCGCCATCACTTCCTCGAGGTCCTTGTTCAACTTCTCGGTCTTGGCTCTGAACTCTGCTTCCTGCGCCTGGAGGGCGTCCATCCTGGTCTTGGAATCCTTTTCCAGTTTCTTGAGCTCTTCCTCTTTCAGCCTCAGCCTTTCCTCGATCTCCCCCTTCAGGGCTTCCAGCTTCTCGTTCTCTGCCTGCAACGCCTGCAGCGTCTCCTCACTGCGCTTCTGCTCCGCGCTCTTAGCGTAGCGCATCAGCGCCAGGGCGCTCTGTTTCATCTCCATGAGCTCCGCTCTCTCTGATTTGAGCATCTCGCGCTCCGCCTCCCGGCGCTCCATCTCCTCGGATAAGAGGCGCTGCATCCTGTTCAATTCTGCCTCGTGCTCCCTGAGCTCCCTCTCCCTCTTCTCGAGCTCCTTGATCTTCTCAGGCAGGTCGCCCTTGAGGGTGTCGAGATCCTTACGCTCCTGCTTCAGCTTCTCGAACCTTGCGTTGAGCTCGCTCTCCATCTCTGAGAGGCTCTTTTCCTGGGCGTTCAGCTCATCCTCGCGCCTGAGCAGGATCTCCGCCCTCACCCTCTGCTCCTCAACCTCTTTCGCCAGCTTCTCGATGTTGTTCCTGATCTCCGCCTCCTTCTCGGCGAGCTCGTCCTCATTGTAATGTATGGTCCTCTCCTCCTCCCTCAGCCGATCCTGGAGCTTCTTCATCTCCTCCTCTCGCCTCTTGAGCGCCTCCTCCATCTCTTTGAGATTGCGCTCCCAGACCTCTATGCGTTTTGTCTCTTTGCCGACGTTGCGCCAGACCTTATCAATCTCGTCCCTCTCCTTGAGGTGGCGGGTGCGCTCCTCCTTCGTCTCCTTCTCCCTCTCCCTGAGCTCTGCCTCCCTTTTATCGAAGGACGCCTTGGTAGCGCTCACCTTCTTGTCTATGGTGTCGAGATCCTTCGCCCGCTGCGCCACTTCTGTCTCGCGGGCTTCTAGGAGCTTGCTGCGCTGCTGCAGCACGCCCTCCTGCTCGTCGATCGCCCTTGCCCTTTCATCAAGGTCGCTCTGGAACCTGTTGAGCGCATCCTCTCTCGCCTCCAGTTCGCCATCTAACTTCAAGAGCGCCTTCTGGCGTTCTTCCTGCTCCGCAGAGCGTTTCTCCAGCGCCCGCTGCTGCTCCCCTATCTCGATCTCGCGCTTATGAATTGCGTCCAGGCTGCTCTCA
>JBFMEL010000140.1:0-3334 GCA_040753455.1 Thermoplasmatota archaeon
GACGCGATGCCGCAGCGCGACACAGGATGGATGCAGGTATATGTGGAGGATAACCAGGAGGTCTTGGACATGACGATCAAGGCATACAGGATCGCGGAGGACAAGCGGGTGCTGCTCCCGATGATGGTGAACCTCGACGCCTTCATACTCTCGCACACCGTGGAGCCTGTGCACTTCCCAGAACAAGATGCCGTGGACCGCTTCCTGCCGAGATACACACCTGCACATGCTAGGCTGTGGCCCGAGGACCCCATGGTCGTTGGCTCCTTCACCCCACCGGAATACATCCAGGAGGTGAGGTATCAGGCAGACGTGGCGATGCGTGGTGCGCCAACGGTGATACGAGAAGTGAGCCGCGCGTGCGCGCAGTCCTTCGGGCGCGATTATCATGGGCTCGTGGAGGAGTATATGACCGACGACGCAGAGGCTGTGCTCCTCACGCTGGGGACAGTGACCTCCTCTGCCAGGGAAGTGGTGGATGAATACAGAGCCAAGGGGAAGAAGGTAGGGCTCGTGAAGCTGAGGTTCTTCAGACCATATCCGAGGGAGGAGATCGCCCGCATCGCCGAGCGCGTTGGAGCGATCGGGGTGTACGACAGAGCAGTCTCTTTTGGGAGCGGCGGTCCTTCGTGGATCGAGGCGAGGAGCGCCCTATACGGTCACAGCATCCCTGTGCTCAATTTCCTTGCAGGGCTGGGCGGCAGGGACGTGACTGCCATGGACATCAGGATCATGTTCGACAAGACCCTGGAAGCTGCGAAGGCGGGAAAAGCGAGGAAAGAGATCGTGTGGATCGGCACAAGGGGGGTGGATGTATGAGCATCAAAGTGAAGGACCTGCCCAAGGAGGAGCTGTTCACCAGCGGTCATACCGCCTGCGGGGGCTGCGGCTGCCCGATCATGGTGCGGGCTGTGATGAAGGTGCTGGGTCCAAAGACAGTGACATACTTCCCGGCGAACTGTTTGCTTGTGTTTGGTGGAACATACCCGCTGAACGCCTTCAATGTGCCCTACCTCCATGTGCTGTTCGAGAATTCGGCTGTGTGCGCCGCGGGTATCAAGCGCGCGCTGAAGCGCCTGGGGAGGGAGGATGTGAACGTAGTGGCTTTTGCTGGTGATGGCGGCACCGCTGATATAGGGATTCAGGCGCTATCAGGCGCGGCAGAGCGCAACGAGGACATCCTCTACATCTGCTACGACAACGAGGCTTACATGAACACAGGGATCCAGCGCAGCTCCGCGACCCCATACCACACCTGGACCACCACCACCCCCTCGGGCAGGGTAGTCAAGGGGAAGGAGGAGCATAAGAAGGATGTGCCCAGGATAGTGATCGCGCATGATGTGCCATATGTCGCTACCGCGAGCATCGGCTTCCCGAACGACATGCTGGCTAAGATCGAGAAGGCGCGGGACATCCATGGCTTCAGATACATTCAGATCTTTGCCCCCTGCCCCACAGGCTGGAGGCTCGACCCTGCAAAGACCGTGGAGATCGCCAAGATGGCTGTGGAGTGCGGGATGTGGACCCTCTACGAGTTCGAGAACGGCAGGATGAGGATCACCAAGATGCCGAAGATGTCACCCGTGCGCGACTACCTGATGCTGCAGGGGAGGTTCAGACACCTCACGGAGGAGCAGATCGCGCAGATACAGCAGTGGGCAAATGAGAAGTGGGCGCGGGACCAGCGCATGGCTGAGGTGTATAAGTAGCGCCGCCCTGATCGTTCTCAGCCCCGCTCATGAAGGCGTTCCACATCCGGGAGTATCTTCCCTCTCAGATCTATCGCTGTGGCATCTGTCACCCTCACCCGCTGCCATGCACCGAGTGTCACTCTCCCCTTCAGGATTACCTGCTTGTATCCTTGCGTGCGCGCGATCATCGTGCCTATCTTGCCTTGCTCCGTCACCAGGCACTCCACCACCTGTCCGATACAGGACTCGTTGCGCCTCCTGGCGAGGATATTGCGCAGTTCCGTGGTCTCCCTGGACCTGCGCTTTACCACCCATCCCGGCAGCTGCTTCAAATGCCATGCCGGCGTTCCAGGCCTGGGCGAGAACCTCGTGACGTTCACGATGTCGGGGCTCAGCGCCCTCAGCGCATCCATTGTGGCTCTGTGATCCTCCTCTGTTTCCCCAGGAAAGCCCACGATCACATCCGTGGAGAGCGTGAGATCCGGATGCGCCTTTCTCAGGGTTTCCGCCACCTCGCGCGCCATGGCGATCGTGTATCCCCTGCCCATCATCTCCAGCACTGCATCGGAGCCGCTCTGGATCGGCAGGTGGAGGAACCTGAACACCCTTGGATGCTGGAATATCTCAAGGAGCTGAGGGAGCAGCGGGCGCGCGGTGCCAGGGTTCATCATCCCGATGCGGAGCATGTACCCTCCCTCGAATGCGCCCAGCGCTGCAATGAGGTCAGAAAGGCTCGCCCCGATCTCTGCCCCATAGAGCGCGGAATCCTGCGAGGCAAGGTCGATCTCTCTGTATCCCTCCTTGACCAAGCGCTTCACCTCCCCGGATATCTCGCTCACTAGCCTGCTCCGATGCGTTCCTCTGGCGCGCCGCGTGATGCAGTATGTGCATCCCCCACTGCATCCTGTGGCGATGGGCACGATCGCTGCGCAGCTCCTAGGCAAAGAGGGGGGCTCTGCCTCTGTGCCCGGTGTGAGAGATTTCCTGAGGGACTCGGCGAGCGCCCCCGGGTCGCCTGGTGCTACTGCCACGATCCCCCCGCCCCCCTCTGTTTCCTGTGGAAAGACCGGGACGAAGCACCCTGTGACTATCAAGGGCTTCCCGAGCCCTCGCAAGACCTCCAGGCGCTTTCTCATCCTCAGCTCAGTGTGGTGTATGACCACACATGTGGAGAGAAGGAGCAGATCAGCAGCCTCAGCAGCATCCACGACCGTCACAGCGCCCCCAAGGCTGCGAAGCGCAGACTCCACCTCGCCCCTGTTCAGCGCGCAGCCGTAGCTCTCAACATACAGGCGCATCAGCCGAGCCATGTGATCGGGATATATTTGGATTGCGATCGGCGAATACCCTGCACCCTGGCGCGTCATCCTCGAACGCTGTAGTGCCTAGCCTCATCCAAAAGACTCACCAGCAGTATGTGCGGGCGCAGAAGCAGGACGGCTGAGGGGGCGCAAACCCCATGTCGCGTCCGAGGGCTCTACGAGCGCGGAGGAGCAGGCGCGGCGCCTAGAATACCTAAACTCCCTACAATGTGGGCACCATGTCCCTCATGTCTAGCGCGGTCAAGATATCGCGGCACCTTTTTGTAACCTCGGAAAATATTTTCGAGCCGTCCAGCATTTCGATTTTCTTTATCTTCT
>JBFMEL010000141.1:0-3044 GCA_040753455.1 Thermoplasmatota archaeon
TAGTTTTCCATCACCCCCCGCTATCGACTATGTGGTTAAAAGGGTATTGGTCGCTGGCTGAGCCAAAATTTATATAGTCGGACGATCATATCACTCCCCCATAGAGCGTGCCGAATTGCACGGACCACCCAAGGATGCGTCCCCTATCACCAAGGCATGTCGGCTAGCCAAGGAGGAAGACCACGCCCGATTCAGGCAGCGACAGCGATGAATCAGACCCGCACCCTACCCTTATACTCGATGGATCCGGGCCTCAGAGCGGTGAGGGAAAGGTCAGGAATCATCAGCAGATGAGGAAAGCTTCGGTGTACATAGTGCGGGTGGGGGAGTGCGAGTATGTGGTGAGCGAGAGCTACTTCTACAAGTCCGAGGCATACTACACCATCATCCAGAGCGAGATGAACGGAAGGAAGGTCTTTCCCAGAAGTGCGGACATAGTGGATGCCTACACAGTCCCGATATGCCTCACAAGGTCCAGTGCCGAAGGGATACGGGTCTGTGATTGGGACATCTCCTACATCTATGCCACTGCGCCGTGTCTCATATATGGGATCCACTACTTCTCCGACCCTGCCCAGTACTCTGTGCTCAAAAACCCGGAAGGGGCTGAGGAGCTCATCAAGCATGTCACGAACAACGGAAAATACCCGTTCTGCTACCAGCGGATCGATCCAGGGGATGAGATAGTCAACCACGTGACGATCTTTGGGAGGGGCATGGGAATGAATGCAGATATCCAGGCTATCGCTGCAAAGCTGTTCGATATATTTCGCATCCCGATCATGAACATGGTGCTGGTGAAGAGGAATGGGGGATACAGCCTCTCCGCCCTAACGCCTGTGAGCTACTCGAAGCTGTCCAGAGGCGAGCTCGACGCCCTGAACGCCCTCCTGGAGGCACGGAGATGAGCAGCATGGGGATCTTCGTGGACAGGAAGACGCTGAGCGGTTCTGAGCAGCTGAACGCACTCATCAAGTGCAGGGACTTCGCAGAGTCCATGGGGCACACAGTGTACTTCATCTTTCCTGTGGAGATCAAGAAGATATCGAAGATGAACGCGCTCTTCATCCGCAGCAGGACAGACCCGACGAACATCAGCTTCGTGGCATCAAAGATGGCTGCGCTTCATGGGATCCCGGTGATCGATGATCCAAGGTCAATCCAGATATGTTCTGATAAGGTGAACATGTACCTCCATCTGATGGATAGGGGGATTCCGATCCCCAAGACCAGGTTCGTGAGGAAAAGCGAGCTTTCTGAGCCCTTCATACATCAGTTGTTCGACGAGTTGGGCGTCCCTCTCGTGCTCAAGGAGCCTTCTACATCCTTCTCGGTGAGGGTGGAGAAGTCTCACACCCCCGAGGAGTTCATGAAGATCGCGAAGAGGTTCACCA
The DNA here is from genome assembly GCA_040753455.1 of Thermoplasmatota archaeon. Taxonomy (GTDB): domain Archaea; phylum Thermoplasmatota; class Thermoplasmata; order SG8-5; family JACRNV01; genus JBFMEL01. The sequence continues at coordinate 1,395 of JBFMEL010000141.1, forward strand.
GGATGGCAGACTGGGTGGTTGTCCAGGAGTATGTGGAAAGCAGATTCGACTGGAGGATAGGTGTGCTGGGCGGCAGGTTCCTGTACGCCTGCAGGTACGTGATCCCCTCGGAAACGTTCAAGATCCAGGCGTCGGTGAACGGACACATAGTGTACTGCGACGTTGAGAGCGTGCCCGCTGATAAGGTGCCGGCAGAGGTCATAGAGCTGGGTGTCAGGGCAGCGAACGCGATAGGTAGCGGGCTGTACGGCGTGGACATAAAGGTGAGCGGCAGCAGGCAGTACGTGATCGAGGTGAACGACAACCCCTCGCTCGAGGGCGGTGAGGATGAGCACTATCCCCTGATCTACCAACAGATCGTCGCATATCTCCTGGGAGGTCCGGGTTGAGGATAGGCACGGAGCACGAGTACTCCATCAACGATCGCCTCTTCAGGCCGCAGCCATGTAACGACAGGATCATAGAGAAGCTCTCAGGGCGGTTGCAGAACGAGTTCTCCTTCCATGGTATCGGGATATCCAAGGAGCTGCAGAAGCACGTGCTGGAGGTGAAGACCGAAGAACCGAAGGAACAGCTCGCGGAGATCGAAGCGCTGGTGCACGGGGGGCTCCGCAGGCTGCGCCATGCTCTGGGCAATGAATACAGATTCTTGGGGCTTGGGATGCATCCCACCCTGCGCCTGCACGAGACCACGTACTGGGACCACGAAGAGGGGGATGTGTACAGGGAGTACGATCGCCTGTTCGACATTCGCCAGCATGGCTGGCTCAACATCCAGGCACTCCAGATAAACATACCGTTCGAGAACGACGGCGGGCTGGTGAGGACGTACAACAGAGTGCGCGCCCTCCTCCCTTACCTGATCGCGGTCTCTGCAGCCTCCCCCTTTGTGGAGGGCGCTCCCACGGACTACGCAGACAATAGATTGGTTTATTATAAAAAGAACCAGAGGAAGATGCCGATAATCACTTACGAGGTCATTCCAGAGCGGCTCAAGAGCGTGCAGGACTATCTGGCACTCCAGAGGGCGATGTACAGGGAGCTGGAAAGGGAGGGCGCATCCGTGCTGTGCAACGAGTGGGTAGATTCGAGAGGGGTAATCGTGCGCTTCTCCAGGAACTGCATAGAGATCAAAGCCCTCGATGAGCAGGAGTGCGTGCGCTCGGACATGGCTGTCACAGCCTTTCTCCTGGCGCTGGTGAGGTCCAGGGAGCTAGACCTCGAAGAGGACAGGGATGCACTCTTAGCGCTTACAGAATGTGCCATCAGGCGCGGAACCGAGGGCTTAAGATCAGAACTGGAACAACTTTACAAAGCAGCGCGTGGTGCAGCCACGAAAGACGAAGATAGATACCTAGCGCTCGTAGGGCGGCGCATCGCCGATGGCAGCCTGTCCGAGAGGATCAGAAACGGAAAGGCGGATATGCCCCACCTCCTATGCCTCTTAGAGCGCAGCCTGATGGAGAATGTGTCCTACGAGGCGCTGGCTGCCACACCATAAGCTCGATGCAGCGCTGGGGCATCAAGATATTTTTAAATACCCTCGGAAATATCCCCATCTTGAGGATTATGCAGTTGAGCGGAACAGCGCGGGCGATATTCGAACACGGCGCCAGAGCCGCTGTGATCCAGAAGGAGGCGCCCATCCAC
>JBFMEL010000142.1:0-3011 GCA_040753455.1 Thermoplasmatota archaeon
GAGCGCTACTAACCTTGAGGTTGTGCTGGTGAGCATTGATGGCAAGTATGATCGTGTGATGTGGTACGATGCATCCGTCCCCAAGTGGAGGCAGTACAACACAGAATGGTCACCCATCCTTAACACGTTGTGGCACCTTAATCATAAGATGGGGTTCTGGCTGCACGTTAAAGAAGATTGCACACTTATTGCGTTTGGCGAGCCGCAAACCACAACATCTATCCAACTTTACGCAGGCTGGAACATGGTGGGATACCCTGCGCGGAACGATACATGGTACACAGTCGGCGATCTCAAGAACGACACAGGAGCAACGTTCGTCGAGGGCTTCAACGCTTCTGCCCCTTACCTCACTAGTGTGCTCCCCGACACTTATGTTCTCAAGAAGGGTGAGGGATATTGGGTGTACGTGAGCACCAGCACTGCCTGGACTGTGAACTGGTAAGCTAAAGGAGATTTAAGATATGCCGAAGATCGCCCCCTCCCTTCTGTCCGCGGACTTCTGCAGGCTGGGCGAGGAGGTCAAGAGATTAGAGGATGCAGGGGCGGATATGGTGCACATCGACGTGATGGACGGCAGGTTCGTGCCAAATATTACCATAGGGGATGGGGTGGTGAGCGCCATCAGGCAGTGCACTTCGCTGCCCTTCGATCTTCACCTGATGGTGGTGGAGCCTGAGCGGTTTCTAAGGGCTTTTGCGTCTGCGGGCGCAGATATCATCACCATGCACCTGGAATCGCTCCAGAATCCAGTTGGAGCGCTGGAGGGGATCAGGTCACTGGGGAAGCACGCGGGGCTGGCTGTCAACCCAGATACCCCCATCCAGAGGGCGTTTCCGTTCCTGGGATCGGTGGACCTGCTGCTCGTGATGAGCGTCTTTCCAGGGTTTCCAGGGCAGAAGTTCATCCCGGAGGTGCTGGAGAAGGTGAGCGCAGTTAGGGCAGAGCGGGAGCGCGCGGGTCTGGGGTTCGAGATCGCCGTGGATGGAGGGGTGACGATCGAGAACGCTGGGAGCGCTGCCAGCGCCGGAGCGGATATCCTCGTCGCAGGTTCCGCTGTCTTCAGGGATCCCAGGGGCGTGAAGCACGCGATCGATGCCATACGAAAGGCAGCGCTCGAACCTCATGCAGTATCCGGGTGAGCCATGGAACGCCGCGTATCCTGTGTGATACGTGAAACAGCCAGTATCTATGGGCTGGGATCGAATGCACGTGATATCCTGGGGATGGACATCCTTATCGGTTATACATGACGCATGAGGTACCTGCGCATGTTGAAAATGCTGGCTTCCCTGAGCATGCAATCATTTATGCCGCTATGTATGGATGCAAGGGGATGGCGACATTCTTATCAATTAGAAGGATATCACAGCGTGAGATGGAGCTGGACACAAAGGCTAAGCTGGTCTTCCTGATCTTCGGGGTCGCGCTCCCCCTGGTCCTCATCGCGGTGGAGGCGACGCTTCAGCTCGGGCTCTTCCCTGCGATCCTGGGCAGCATCATACTCTCAGGGGTGCTGCTCCTCATCGTTGAGGGGATAATAAGGTGACCTGCAGGGTAATCGCATATGGTGCGTCTGTCGCCACATCGTTCTCCCAGAGGAGCATGCGATCCATGGCATGATGCGGCTTTCCACCCTGCTGGGTGATGTTGATGATCTCTATCCCCTCATCCCATTCCAGGCTCAGGAGGTCGATGTATCCACCACCGGCGCGCCAAGGATCAACGATCGTGATGTTCCATCCTCCGTCCCATGGCTCGAGCCCATCGCTCTGGTTGAGTTCCACCTGGAAGATGCACGACCTTCCGTTGGAATAGCTCTTGCTCTGTGCCCTCACCTCTCCGTTCAGGAAGGGAGCTGTATCGAGCTTGCGCGCATAGGATATGCTCAGCAAAAGCATCTTCCGCACCATCTCCGAGGACTCCGCAGCATAGAAAGGGAGGTAAGGTCTCTCTTCGAACGTGTCGTGGATCCGGCGATCCAACGGCGATCCCTCTGTTAGCAACGGCTTCAGCCTCACCTCCACCTCTGCTGTGAGGTTCGCTCTCAAACGCACATACACGTTGCCCACGAGACCACCCATATACCCACCTTCAACCTCGGGGGGCGGGGGTTTGAGCAGCAGGCCGTGCGCCGAATCCTCAGAGAGCCCAAAGGCGCCGAGCCACAGGGAGAGCACCAATGCAAATGAGACCGCGGCAGTAACACCCGTCCTGAGATCTGGCTCAGCGCTCCAGGCTGCATCCACCTTGACCGCGCTGAGGCTGCCCACCACTGCAAATGCAGCGTGCGTGCCTCCGTAGAGGATGGAGACCCACGCCCCCTGTATCGAGACAACTGCAGAGACCGCGGTGCCCAGCAGGGACAGCAGCAGCCCGGGCGCCCAGAGGACGAACGAGCGTTCGAACCCCCCCTCACACTTCATGATCGAGACGCGCGCGAACTCCCTCGAGAGGAGGATGGAGTATCCGAGCCCGATCCACACCCCGATGAAGATCGCGATCTCTGGCCGCATCCCGAGCAGCGGAAAAGCCTTGGCCGTGTCCCCCTCCTTCATCATGGCACCGACTGAGAAGTACAGCGCTGCAGGGATGAGCAGCCCCTCGCAGAACAGCAGGGCATATACCCTCCTCATCCCACTGAGCCTGCTCCTTGAAACCATACAAAGCACCAGTGTTCCGACGATGAACGTGACTGCTAAGCCTGCAAGGTACATTAACGGAAGCCAGGACGTGCCGCGCATGTAGACGGACGAGTAGCCGCTCATAGGACTGGCATAGACTGCGAAGAACTCTCCGCCCGTGGCTTCTGCAGCCAAGCCGTGCCCTAGGACCTCGTGGATCAGCACCCCTGTGTAGCGCATCCCCAGAGCGATCACGAGCAGGATCACCAGGACGAGCAATCGCGGAGGCGAGAGGATCTCCAGGAAGGCTCTAACGCGCATCAGACCCCCCAACCCCTCGGGGCACAAATAGGTTCCCCAGCGCCGAACCGTTTAAATCTGTGCATG
>JBFMEL010000143.1:0-2969 GCA_040753455.1 Thermoplasmatota archaeon
CGTGCTCGTGGACTACAACGCCATCATCTGGATATGCGGCGACGCTGCCGATTCCCTGACCTCCTGGGACATCACGAACCTCACTGCCTACTTAGGGATCAGCGGCAGCAACCTGTGGCTCATCGGCAAGAACGCGCTGGGGAATGTCATAGACGCCTTCGAGCAGGACTATCTGGGGATCGGGGCGATCGCGCCCGACACAGGGAACCCGTCGAACCTCTCAGGGGTGAAGGAGGATCCCATCTCCCATGGTATCAGGTACGAGATGCTCGCTGGGACAGGGGCTGACACCCTCGTTCCCACCCCTTCGGCTGTGGGGATGCTGCGCAAGGAGACGCAGACCGGCGATGTGGTCGGCATTCGCCTTGATGGTGGAGTCTTCAGGACCGTGACCACAGCCTTTGGTTTCGGTGATATCATGGGCGGAGATCAGCGGCAGGAGCTCACATACCTGGTGATGCACTGGTTCGGGATGCCTGATGAGAGGGTGGAGCTCAGGCTCAGCGCGATGGACATCACGATCTCGAGCGCGCATCCGCAGTTAGGGAGCGCATACGTGATACAGGCTAGCCTGAGGAATGCAGGGGGCTCGGGCGGGAACGCGCTCGTGCGCTTCCTCGACGGCACGACGCAGATAGGCTCCGACGCTGTATCTGTGAACGCAGATGGCAAGACCACGGCAGAGGTGATATGGATCCCGCTCTTCGCAGGCTGGCGCACGATCACAGTGCAGGCAGATCCTTTGGGAGAGCAGCCCGAGGTCTTCGAGTGGTTCAACAACAACGCCACCCACTCGTTATACGTGTACTTCTTCTACGACGACATGGAGTCCGGCGCAGGGAAGTGGCGCCACGAGAGCACCGTGATGCTGATAGAAGCGCCCCTGGACCCCTACATGAATATCGTCAGCGCATGGAACGCCACGGAGAGCCAATATCTAGAGCACTGCGCAGACCCAGGCTTCTACCACACATACGACACGGCAGCATGGCTCCAGGAGCCTGCGGGCGCGACGGGGACGACGAAAAGGATACCGATAGATGTCGTCTTCGCGCTGGATACATCGGGGTCGATGTTGGGGACCCCCATAACAAACCTGAGGGATGCCACGAAGAACTTCATCGGGCAACTTACGGCGGAGGATCGAGCTGCCATTTGGACGTTTGGATCTGATACAGAAACCTATCCTCGTGATGTAGATACAACTTCAGATGACCGTGACCCGTACCTGAGGGACGACAATCCCGCCGGCGAGGGGGATCTCACGTGGGCGTATATGACACCTGAAAACAAAACGCGCTTCAATACCACAATCGACACCTTCACTGCCACCGGCTACACTCCGTTCTACGACACGCTGGGTGCTGCAGCGCACTACGCCCTTACCTTTGACCCGACTGCCAGTGACAACTCCCGTTTCGAGTATGTCATCGGGATGACGGACGGGGAATCGAACGACGACGAGGTGGATACGCCCAACACGGACTGGGGCAGCACCATAACAGAGAGCCAGTATGCCCAGACAGGCCTGATAAAGAACGGACTGGTAAAAGCGCCTATGATGATTTACACAATCGGTCTCCTTGATAGTGCGGACCACGACCCCAGTTATCCAACGGCGCCAGGCTGGTCGCGCACGCCTCCCAGCACCAGTTATCCTCTGGAGTATGATCTCTGGCATGTAGCGGATTCTTCGCCGTGGCCTGAAGGAAAATATGGCGTGGACTCAACGACTGGTGAGCCGTTCGTAGGTCATTACTACTACACCACGGACTCTTCCCAACTCTCGAACATATTCCAGAACATATTCGAATCCATACAGCAGGTACAAGCCGCAGCCGAGAACGTCACCCGCTCCGGTGACATCACCCCATCGAGCGCAGGGACGGGCACGGGGACGAGGAGCATTGCGCCCCCGGAAACGATGGCAACGATATGGTCTGACGATTTCGAGAGCGGGGACTTCAGCAACTGGGACGGCGCACCCGCAGCAGACTGGATTGTGAGGGCGAACGGAGCTGGCGATTACGGGACACAGCCTGTAACACCTCACGGTGGCACCTATTGTGCAAACGGTGCAGACCAGGACGGTGCGGACAATATCTTGGAGAAAACCCTTAACCTTGCGGGCTGGATCAACGTTAACTTGACCTTCTGGTGGGACGCCCAGGACATAGAGGCTGGGCAAGAGGTAACCCTGGACATATACGACGGCTCGTGGAACTACGGGGTCAGAAGTTACGATGGAGACGATGGGGACTATCAGACAGATGCCGTAGATTGGCAGCTGGAGACTGTTGACTTGTCAGGATACAGCATGATCGATGGCTTCATAATCAGGTTCACCGCTCCATTGGAGATGGATGATGTAGAGGGCACCGGACTCAGCAGATGGTTTAGAGACGACGAGTTCATGCTGGACGATGTCTTGTTGACCGGTGACAGCGGCGGAGGTCCCGACACCACGCCCCCCACCGTGAGCAGCACCATACCCCTTGACGGCGCCACTGGCGTGGCGATAGACCAGGCTGTCTCCGTGATATTCAGCGAGACCATGGACACGACCCACGGTCTCGAACCGACACTGACCCAGACCGGCGGGACCATAGTCGCGTTCACGTTCGCTGGTTGGAGCACGACCTTCGTGGTCGACGACACCGCGACCTGGACCCACGCTGCTAACTGGGGCACACTCGAGCTCGAGACCCTGCGGGTGAGCGGCGGCCAGGACCTCGCCGGCAACACGCTGGACGGGGACAACGACGGCGTCTCCGAAGGCTCGCCGACCGACGATTATTCCTGGTCCTTCACCACAGGAGCGGGAGCGACAGCCACCGCCACCGGACCGATAGGCACCTCAAACGTGAGCGCCATCACATTGACATATACCTGGGTTGGCACCCCCACCTCCGTGAACCTCTACTACACCACAAACGGCGGAACCACCTGGAACTTCATAGGCAACGATG
>JBFMEL010000144.1:0-2839 GCA_040753455.1 Thermoplasmatota archaeon
AAACGCAAGCTCAACGTTCTCGCCTGTCTTCGCGCTCGTGAGGTACCATGCGGTACCATCGCGCGCGGCGCGCTCCGCCATCTCATCGGGATTGATCCTCCACATCTCACGCAGGTCCGCCTTGTTTCCGAGGAATATCACGGGGGCGCTGGGGCACACGTTCCTGAAGACCTTGAGCCACTCATCGAGCCCTTCGAAAGTCTGGTGTCGTGTCATGTCGCACACGATGAGCGCCCCGGCAGATCCATGGTAGTAGGAAGAGTGCAGCACGTTGTGCACCCGCTGACCCAGAACGTCCCAGATCATCAAGATGAGATCGTACTCCATCGTCCCCACGCGGAGCCTGATCTCCTTCTTCGTCACCTTGGTGCCGAACGTGACGATGTACCTGTCGTCGAAGGAATCATAGACGAACTTCCGAATGAGGCTGGTCTTGCCCACAGCCCCGTCGCCGAGGAGGCATACCTTCTTCATTATCTTCTTCGCTGCCATCGCTCATTCCTCTACCTTGTTCACGATCCCCTTTCGTCTGAACATGTTCGTCCTGACCTCCTCCTCGGACCTGAAGCTGCGCTCTGCCTCTGCCAGATACTCGATAGCCTTCAGCAGCCCCTCTTTCACAGGAGCGTTGATGTCCACGTGCGCCCTGGTGAACTGCTGCCTCACGATCGCCATGGCTGTCTCATGATCACCATACGCCCTGCAAAAGTCCGCGATCACCGCATCTGCAGCATCGATGAGCGTCACGGGCTGTGCAAGTTTCGCCTCAGGCTCCAAAGGCGGGGATGGGGGAGCGATGTCCTCGATCACCAGCTCTCCCAGCGCCTTGAAGAGCGCCTCGACATTCTCACCGGTCTTCGCGCTCGAACGAAAACAGGGAGCCTTGAGTCTTTGGGCATACGCCTTCAGTTCACCTTCTGTGATCTGGATCTGGGTGGCAAGATCGCACTTGTTCCCCACAAGCACGATGGGGGTCTTGCCAGCGACCTCCGTGAGGTTCGGAAGCCAGTAATCATCTATGCTCCGCAGTGTCTCCTTCCTTGTAAGATCACAGACCATGACGGTTCCTTCCGCTCCTTGGTACGAACTGGCCTGGATGGTGGTGTAGCCGCGCTGCCCCAGGACGTCCCATATCATGAGGGTGAGCTCCACCATCTCGCCATGCCGCTTGAACTCCACCACCTTCTTCGTCACCTTTGTGCCGATCGTGGTGATGTACTTGTCGTCGAATCTGTCGAGCACGTACTTTCTTATGAGGCTGGTCTTGCCTACCGCCCCGTCCCCAAGGAGCAGCACCTTTCTCTTTATCCTCCTCAGTTCCATGGCGCACATCGTTGATGGCATATCGCATAAAGGTATAATATCGTTTTCCCCGTCCTCCTTGTGGTCTCCTTGGCTGGATCGTTTGTACCAACCTTCATGCTGTTTGCCGCCTGGCCCCAACGATCGTCCTGCACAGCACCCCTTTGGGTCTCATGTAGCATCCAAAGATCATCTCGTCCTCGGCAAGAAGGTTCGAGGAGTGCCCTCTCCCCCAAGTACCGATCTTCCCTCGACCCCGAAACCGGCATGGGAAATCCTTAAATATCTACGTTGCTATAGGGGTGGTGCATACAAAATGCATACAAACCGCATACAGGTGTTGAGATGCTGTACAAGGACGAGGTAAGGTCTGTGACCGCCCTCCCTCAGCCCAGGACTGAGGTCGCGGCATATCCGACAGAGGACTTCCTCATCTGCCTCAAGAAGGCTATCCACATCATAGAGAAGAGATATCCACCGGTCAAAGAGGCGCCGAGATGGCAGGAATAGTGCTCCGTACTACGAAGAGGCGCGGCGTGGTGGATGTGTACAACACGGTCACGCTCATAAACGACATCTACACGGGCAGGAACAGGGAGCTGAACACCCGCATCGGCTTTCAGTCTCCCTCAGGCAGGCTAAAGAATCAGATGGAGGTGGATGATGGGCCACCATCGAGGTAGTCCGATGGGCTGCAACTGCATCAACTGCAGGATGTCCCGCATCGAGGCTCAGCTCGAGACGATGCAGCGGGAGGTCATCAAGATTCAGGCAGAGAAGAGAAAGGGGGACAGCTCAAGGTAGCTCACAGATCAGGATGACTCTTCCCCCACTTTTTTTTTAATTCGCCAGTGATAACTCTGCGCGCAAGGGAGGAGTATCATCCCTTTGGAGCGAGCCGTTGCACAGGTCACAGAAGATCGCCTTGCCCCGAAAGATCTCGCAGTCCTTTTGCCTGCACCTGGGCATCCCATCCATAACGGGGGAATCGCACCCTGCATATATATTACTTTCCATCCCCTATGACCCAATAACTCGCAGGAATGGTGCCACGGGATCGAGTTCGGGAGGGCATCCACTAAGTTTTTCTACCGCAGGTGCATGCAGGAGCAAATGAAGCCTCATCTGCACGCTGCTGCCTCAGCGCTCCAGGACAATGGTGGAAACATGCAGGCGATCTGCATATATATCATAGCTTTAATCATCGTGCTGGTGGTGCTCTACGTAGCACTTTTCGTCTACCAGCGCTTCTTCTCTAAGAGGGCGGCGGGGCAGCGCGCCTGCAGATACTGCGGTCACATGGTTGACCTCATCTCGGACTGCCATCATGCCCCCGTGCTCGGCGGTTTCCCCAGGATGACGTGCGCTGCGTGTAACAGACCTGCAAGAGCGCTCTGCGCCCAGTGCAAGAGGCCGATAGCCTGAGAGGCACCTATGAAAAACTTCCTCTGGACACCTCCATGCTCTCGTCCTTGATAAAGCTTCCCTCCTTCGGGAATTCCACCGCAGGGACGGGTTTCAAAGGGTGTCCCTGCGG
>JBFMEL010000145.1:0-2826 GCA_040753455.1 Thermoplasmatota archaeon
TGACCTCCTCGCCCAGCCTGCAGAAGTCCGCGGACAGAAGGGAGGGGGCGATCTTCGGCACTCTCATACCCCAGGGACCACGCCCTCCAGGGGATGCGGTTTGGCTTTGTCGCCCCTCGATGCCATCTCCTCCCTGATCACCCCTGCGAGGCGCTTGATCCCCTCTGCCACCATTTCGTCAGAGGGATGGGTGAAGTTGAGGCGCATGGAGTTATATCCTCCCTTCCCGTATGGGTAAAAGGCGGTGCCCGTGACATATGCGACGTTGCGCGCGACCGCCCTCTGGAACATCACCTTCGTGTCGATGTGCGGCGGAAGGGTTGCCCAGGAGAACATGCCGCCCTCTGGTCTGGTCCATTTGACGCCATCTGGGAAGTATTCGTCCATCGCCTTGAGCATGATGTCCCTCTTGCGCTTGTACATCTGCTTGATGATCTCGATGTGCTTGTCCACGAGCCCCCTAGCCACATACTCGTATGCCACGTATTGACCGAACGTGTTGGTGCAGAGGTCTGTGGACTGCTTGGCTATCACGAGCTTCTGGTGTATCTCCTCGTTTGCCATCAGCCAGGCGCAGCGGAAGCCAGGGGCAAGGATCTTCGAGAACGTGCCCAGGTAGATGACACGCTCGTCCTTGTCGAATGCCTTTATTGGTTTCACATCCCTGCCGTCGAACCGCAGCTCGCTGTACGGGTCATCCTCCACGATGAGGATGTCGCGCTCCACTGCGATCTCGATGATGCGCTTCCTGCGCTCCTCGGACATCGTGACCCCCGCAGGGTTGTGGAAGGTGGGTATCAGGTAGATCATCTTGCAGTTCCTGCCGTGCCTGTGGAGCTTCAGGAGCTTGTCTTCCAGCAGCTCTGGTATCATTCCCTGGTCGTCCAGGGGCACGGTCTCCATGCTTGCCTGGAACGCCGCAAACGCCCCTGCGCCGCCCAGGTACGTTGGTGCGCTCACGATGATCAGGTCATGGGGGTCAAGGAAGACCTTGCTGATGAGGTCCAAGCCCTGCTGCGAACCGCTCGTGATCAGCACGTTCTTGGATGTTGAGGATATCCCTCTCTTAGCCCTCAGGCGCTCGGAGAGCGCAGTTCTGAGCTCAGTGGCTCCCTCGGTCGTGCCATACTGAAGCGTCTTTGCTCCATCCCTGTCCAGAAGGTCACACACGATCTGCCTGATCTCCCTTACTGGAAACGCGGCTGGGTTCGGGAGTCCGCCTGCGAAGGATATCACCTCCTCCCTCTGCGTGAGCTTGAGCAGCTCCCTTATCTCCGATGCCCGCATCCCCTTTGCCCTCTCCGAGAAAAGGTGCGAGAAGTTCTGAGCCATCACATCACCTACAGGCAGGCTTTCATGCCCACCCGTAGGAGATAGGGTTCTCCGCCTATATAGTTTTGGCTGTCAGGGGTGGCGTTGCGGGATGAAGACGAGCGCAGTGCATCTTCCTCCTACCTTAAACCTTCGTCCTCCTCTCGAGTGCTCAGCCTGATGCGCCTGTACACAGTCATCACCAGGTTCTCGTAGATCAACAGCACCCCGCAGAGCGTGAGGAAAATGCCGAGGCAGGCGGTGAAGATGAGGATGAGACCTGCAACCCTTCCGGCAGTTGCACCCATGTTGAGGAGTGCAAAGACCGAGATCGTGAAGAGGGGATAGCCCACCACCGCGAGGAGGACACCGAACGCTCTGCGCCCGAACCGCAGGACCATGAAAGCACATGAGGCACGTGGGATAAAACACTGTCGAGCGCTTAGCGCTCAAGCGTTGCAATCACATGTGCTACGATCTCCATCGCCTTTGCGATCTTCTCCTGGCTGTTGGCAAACGAGAACCGCAGGTGCCCCTCGCCCCCAGGTCCGAAGGCGCTGCCAGGCGAGCATATCACCCCGCCCTTCAAGATGGCGAGCGCAAGCTCCTCCGAAGATGCTGTGTAATGGAACGAGGGAAAGACATAGAACGCGCCCATGGGCGTAAGGCACTCGACCCCATCTATCTCCAGAAGAAGACGGGTGATGAGGTCCCTGCGCCTCCTGAACTCTTCCCTGCGCTCGGCTACGAGATCCTGGGGGCCTCTCAGTGCTTCGAGGACCGCGTACTGCATGGGAGTGGGTGGGCATGCGATAGTGTAATACTGCATCTTCGTGAGCTCTGGGATGAGGTCCGCGGGCGCAGCGAGGTAGCCGATCCGCCAGCCAGTGAGCGCATAGGTCTTCGAGAAGGAGTTCACGTAGATCACGTTCTCAGAGGTGCCGAGCATCGAGCTGTGCTCCCCGCTGTACACGATCTCGTCGTACACCTCGTCTGAGATGATGAGGAGGTCGTGGTCATCCGCGAACTCTGCCAGTGCCTTTGCCTCCTTTCTGGACATCACTGCCCCAGAGGGATTGCCCGGATAATTCAGGATGATCGCCTTCGTCTTGGGGGTGAGGAGCGAGCGCAGCTCCTCCAGATCAGGGACGAACCTGTTTCTCTGGGTCAGGTGATAGGGTACAGGGATCCCGCCAGCAAGCATGACGTGTCTCTGGTACAGCACAAAGCCCGGGTCAGGGATCAGCACCTCGTCCCCTGGGTTGATGATCGTTTGCGCGATCACCATGAGTCCCTGAGTTGCCCCACACGTAATCATGACGTTTTTTTCATCCACACCAGGGCAGAAGCGCCTTAACCTCTCTGCCACAGCAGCGCGCAGCTCGGGTATCCCTGCTGTGGGTCCGTATCTGTTCTTGTTGGACCTCACAGCGCTCATCAGCGCCTCGATCACGTTGGGTGGAGGTGTGAAGTCCGGCTCCCCCAGACCCAGGTTGATCGCGCCGGGGGGCGCGG
>JBFMEL010000146.1:0-2788 GCA_040753455.1 Thermoplasmatota archaeon
CTCTTTAAGATCCCCTGGGTTCATCTCGTCCGAGACTGCACTGGCGTTCTCCACCTTCCATCCGGACGCAGGCACCCACTCCGCGCGCCATCCTGCCCTTGCGAGATCCTCGGCGTTCAGGCATGTGATCGTGATGTTGTCCTTGGCGTTCCCCAGATGCTGCACCGTGATCCCGAGCGTGAGGTTCTCAGCACCGAGCTTCGGCGCTCCAGGCGAGGGGAAGAGATCGAGTGCGTAGTACGGCACGACATCCAGCTCCAGCACCTTGCTCACAGATGCTGTGGGCCTCTCCAGCTTCGAGGATGCCTTCACTGTCACGGCGCCGTGCGCTACCTTTGCGTCCTCAGGAAGTGTGATGGAAACGCGCACATCCCTCTCCTCCCCTGGGTCTAGGGGGAGATCGGGCTGCGGGAAGGAGACTGTCCATCCCTCATCCGCAGTGGATGAAAGTGCGAACACATCCTCCACATTTCCCTTGTTCCTCACGACGATCGTGTAGTTCACGACGCTGCCCGGCTGAGCATGCCTCCTCTCGATGCTGTCCCAGAGGATCTCCACGCCATAGGTCTCGACCTTGTAGAGCTCCCTGGTCAGCCTGAGGTTCCTCGTGAGGTTCAGCGGGTGATTGGCTGTGTACACTGTCTCCACCCCTTCCTCCTCCACCTTCAGCTCGGCAGAGACCTCGTATCCCCCAGGGGGCAGCCAAGCCTCGAAGTACCCCAGGGGGTCTGCGCTCAGCTCCTTCTCCACGCCTAGGAAAGAAAGGGTGATCGTGGCATTTGAGGCTGGCACCACCCCCTTGTAATAGAGATTGCCCGAGAGCTTGCAGGCGCTCGACACCACTGCCTCGATAAAGGTGTCTTCTGTCAGGTTCAGCTCTGAGATATATGCCTCTCTGGCATCGGTCACCATGAAGATCACATATCGACCGGGTGCCAGCTCCTTCACCAGCTTTCCGCGCTCGTCCACCTCTCCTTTCGATGATATCCCAGATGCATCAGCAGCGAGGAGCTCCACCATGCCCCCTGCCACTCCCTGGAATCTCATCTCTAGGGTGACGTTCACTATCTCCCTCGCCAGCTCGATCGTCCTCGATATCCTGTCCATATCTGTGGAGAGGTTCTTCGCCTCCCCCCTGTACCTGTACTGCCTTCCCTGGACGCTCGTGTCGTTCTCGATGTAATCCACTGCGAGATCGAACAGATACCCCCTCGGGAGCGCGAGGCTGAAATCCCCTGTGTCGTTGCTTGCGACTGCTGAGAACTCAATGCCAGTCCCCTGCTCGACAGCGCGCACCTCCACACCCTTCTTCCTCTCAGCTTCGTACACCGCGCTTCCAGAAAGGATCGTCGCCTGCTTGAGCGCGATGCTCACGTTCCCTGGGTAGAGCACAGCCACCTGCTTCATCGCCATGTACTCTGTGGCGTTGTGCGTCTTCTGCGCTATGACCGCGTAGAGCCCAGGCTCCAGGTGCACTGCAGCGCCCGGCTGCTCCATTCGATAATCGTATTCCTCAGGTCCCTTGAACGAGAGGTTCGCGCTCTCGCCCTCTCCCTCTATTGTCACGTTGCACTCCACAGCATACCGCTTCTTCACAGACAGGTCGAGCACCAGGGGATCATCGCCCAGCTCCACCCTCAGCCCCATTACGCGCTCCGAGAGCTGGTACTCTCCGTCCCCCCCCTCCTTCGAGAAGGTGAGGTTGTACTCCCCAGGGCTCAGTGCGCCGGTGTACACAGTGCCCCGCACCATGAAGCTGCTCGTGGCATTGCCGAACAGCTCCTCCGCCAGCACAATCCCGCCATCCATCGAGGCGCCATCTGAAGCGCTCACAGTCCCAGAGATCATGATGGGGGATGGGGTGAGGCTGATCTCCAGGGTGGGCTGTGGAAGGCTCATCTCTGTGAGGGTGTGGTCGTTGTATCCACTCGCTTGCGCATCGAGGCTGAGCGATCCGGTTGCCAGGGTCGAGAACCTGCCTTCAGCGTCCGTATATACCCTTCTTGGTCCCAGAGCGTCCGACACTGCCAAGGAGCCTGCGATCCCCTCGTCATGGTCTGCAATGCCGTTGCCGTTGCGGTCGTGGTACAGGAGACCTGAGACCTCCTCACCGCTCTGCATCGGTATCTCGAGCTCTGCACCCTCTGCCTCTACCTCCACCTGCGCCACACCCACATACCTGGTGGATATCCCTGCTGGCGAGACCGCCCAGAGATTGTAGGTGCCGATGGGCACGAGCGCCTCGAAATATCCCGGGGCAGTGCTCCGCGTCTGATACCTTCCTGCGCCCTCCAGCACTATCATTGTGTTCTGGAACTGGGCATCGAGCAGCGTGCCTGAGACCATCCCGGCAGGCTGAAGCTGCACAGCGATCTCCGCGGAGCGACGAATCTGCATGGTGCCCAGGTACGCGTAGCGCTTTTCGCCCTGCAGCCTGGAAGCATATATCGAGTACTCACCTGCGGGTATCCACTCCCTCGCGCTGCCCTTGCTGTCAGTCGTGAGGAGCATCGATCGTTCAGATTGGTGAAGATGCTCGAACCTGATCGAGAGATTGGCTGCCCTCGCACCCCCCAGCGTGGCATCCAGAGTTACCTCCACACTCGGATACAGCGTGGCGTTGAGGGTGAGGTTGCCCAGCGCGCGCACGAAGAGCTGCTGCGGCATGCTCCATTCCTCCCCCTTGTGCGCACGAAAGGTGTAATTGCCGTGGTATAGCGAGACGTTGAACGTGCCGTTTAGATCCGTGGGTGCAGTGAGAAAGAGGATGCCCTCGGCATTCCAGAAC
>JBFMEL010000147.1:0-2742 GCA_040753455.1 Thermoplasmatota archaeon
CGAGCAATTTCCCTACCCTGATCAGCGGCAAGTGCGACTACACCCCTGTGGATTTGCAGAACATCACAGTGACTGCGCAGGATGACGATGCTGGGACACATCAGGTCAATCTGAACTTCTGGGACAACATCATGGACAACGTAGCCCCGAAGGTCTCTGCAGGAGCAGACAAATACCCTGATGAGGACGAGACAGTCCGGTTCTACGGCTCTGGGTCTGACACGGTTTCGGATAGAGTGGTATCCTACGAGTGGGACCTTGGGGACTGCACGACTTGGGAGGGTGCAGAGGCTGTGAACGTGTACGAACAGGAGGGCACATACTTCGCTGTGCTGCGCGCCTGGGATACCCACAACGGGATGGGGATAGACGTGGCTGTGGTCGAGGTGAGCAATCCTGCGCCCTCTGCTGTGGTGAGGGAGATTCCGCCCGCAATTGAAGATGAGATCTTCACTCTAAATGGAACAGAGAGCACAGACAACCCGAGCGACTTCCCAGCGCTGAGATATCTCTGGACTGTCGAGGGGTATCCTGTGGCTGCCGAGGCAGTGGGTCTAATCTCACTTCCGAACCAGGGGATTTACACTGCATCCTTGACAGTCTGGGACGACAACGGGCTCTATTCCACAGCCACGAGGGATGTCAAGATCGAGAACCTTCCGCCCCTCGGATATTGGACTGCGCCCGCGAATGTCAGCGAGGGCACGGCAGCGAGGATCATCCTGAGCCCCATGGACACGCCGAACGATCTTGGGCTGATATGGGCAGAGATCGCTGGGATTAACGGCACCAGCGCTGTCTTCACATACAACACATCTGGCAACAAAACAATACCCTTGGAGGTCATGGACGAGGACGGCGCAGTCTGGGAAGAGGAGATCGTGCTTGAGGTGCTGAACCTTGCGCCTATTTTGGCAATTCCATCGTCGTTCAAGTTCTTCGCAGGGGTGGAGAATTACACCTATGAAGCCTGCCTCTGGGACACGCCCAACGATTATCCTGCCCTGAATGTCACATGGGACTTCGGCGACGGCTGCGTGCTCTATGGCTGGAATGTCACGCATGCATATACCAAGGATGGCAATTATACCCTCAACGTGACTGTGCGGGATGATGATGGCGCTGAGGACAACTGCTCCGCGCTGGTCCAGGTGAGGATCGATACAGATGGCGATGGCTTGCCAGACTGGTGGGAAATTACGTATGGATTGGATTACCTCGATCCTACTGGCGACAACGGTACTGCCGGAGACCCTGACAAAGACTTCCTAATCAACTTAGTGGAATACTATGGCGACACGCATCCAAAGGATGACGATACTGACAACGATGGCATAATAGACGGGAACGAAGACGCGAACTGGGACGCTGTGCGCCAGCTGGATGAGGCAGACCCCCATGACCATGATACAGACGATGATGGGTTGAACGATGGTCTGGAGATAGGTCTGAGCGCTCCGCAAGGTAAGGACACGAAGGACTGGCAGCCTGACATGGACAACACCACTGTGACCGATCCGCTGGACAAGGACTCTGACGACGATGGCATCATGGACGGGAACGAGGATTTGAACAAAAACGGTAGAATGGATGCCAAGGAAACAGACGCATCCAAGTGGGATTCAGATACCGATTACCTCTCGGACGCGCTTGAGCAGGGCTTCCTAGCGCCGCAGACCACTGACACAGACGTGAACAAGTTCATGGCAGATACTGATCCTACCACCACAACCATACCCTGGAACCCTGACTCTGATGGCGATGGATTGCTCGATGGTCAAGAGGACTTCACGCACGACGGTGCGGTCGATGTCACAGAACCAGACCCGAATGATCCAGACAGTGATGATGATGGCGTATATGACGGGCACGGCAACATGGTGAACGTCCTCATCTTGAAAACTATAGAGAACACTGGTGGACCAAGGGAAATATACCTCTGGATGAACGGCTCTGCCCTGCCGCACATTGGCTACCGCGTGCCTGCAGAGGGTGCTTGGTCTATCGTGGAGGGAGACGAATCCAGCCCTGGCATCACAGTTATTAATCAAACAGTGGCAGTGGCATTCTTCCTCAACGAGATGCCGATCACCGTGCGCGATGATGGTGCTGTGGTGAATTACATCTGGGTTCCGGATGGTGTAGGTAGCATCCCGGTGACTGCAGGCGATCTAACGCTATGGTTCGAGAGAGTGAAGATGAACAACACCTTCCCAGATCCTAATCCTATAGCCAATGACACAGACGATGATGGCATGAACGACTTCGTCGAGGCTATGTATCTCTCTGGCAGAGTGCGCGACTTCAGGATTGAGAACACTGATGACGATGATATCAATCGTACGCTCCTCGACAACACGACAGTTTGGAATAATTTAGTGGATCCTGACAGCGACAACGATACTGTACCGGACGGCTATGAATGGACGCACAACTCCAACATGCTTGTCGTGGATACAGAAGGGGATGGGCTGAACGATTACCAGGAGCTGCTCATTTATAAGACAAATCCATGCGATCCTGACACAGACTGGGATGGCTTGAGCGACTACGGAGAGGTGTTCATCCACAGCACGCATCCGAAGTTGGCAGACACAGATGATGACGATCTGTATGACGGCTGGGTGGATGCCAATCACAACCAGACGTATGAGGCAGGAGAGGCTTGGGGAGAAATGGGCGATCCTGCTAACGCTTCTGCAGGCGGCTATGGAACACAACCAACGTTGGACGATACGGATG
>JBFMEL010000148.1:0-2575 GCA_040753455.1 Thermoplasmatota archaeon
GTAAAGGGTAATGTGTTCTAACTATTTAAAGTTTTTTTCCCACGTCCAATCCACAAAAGTTTTCCTACATCTTCAACATCGAAAAAACACTGGCTTATCATAAATTTTACCTTTTGTCGAAAACGGGCTTCAAGAACTCCCTCAGGAGGACTGTGGCATAGGATCCCTTGGGAAGCGCGAACCGAAACTGGGCGACACTGCCCTCCACGCTGGAGGAGAACTCCCAGCACTGCGCAAGGAGCGCTCTTCTCGTGCCCTTCGATGACATCCTGCGCATCTCAGGGATGATGAAGTCGCTCTGCTCTAGCCCCTCCGACTCGATGATGCGCCTCTCGATCTCGCCCTGCACTCCCTCGGAAGTGAACGACTGCCAGCCGAAGAGCACGCCGCTGACGAACGCCCTGCCCTCCCTGCATCTCGCGGTCAGGAGCTCGATGTTATCCCTGGTGACTGGGATCCAGCGCTCGGCATCGGGCAGCCCTTTCTTGTCCACAGGGAGCACCATGTCCCCCCCCAGGGGCATATTTATGGGATGGTCTGCGCGCATTCTCGCACTGAGCGCCCTGTTGAAGAGATATGCCTGGTACGCATGTACTAGCATCATCTGAAGGTTCTGCGGCAGCACAGACAGCGCCCCTGCATAGTCCCCGGGGTGCCGCACCAGGTGGTTTATGAGCGCCAGCTCGAATGTAAGATGTTTCGGGAAGGTGCGCAGTGCGAGTGCCATGTCCCCCGTCTCTTCCAGCAGCTTTCTTGCCTCGAACGCCTCCTCCCCCTCAATAGGGGTTGCCAGGTAGGTCATCACCGCCTTTTCAAAGTCCTTCTTGATGATATGCCTCCCGATGAGGTGGGTGACCGCCCTTATCGTGCCGAACCGCTGCTCGCCGAAGAAGTTCGGGAAGCCCCCGAGGAGCGATAGTGCATGCCGGATTTCCTCTATTCTCTTCCTCGCATCTTCGTCGCTGCATGCCAGCCGCCTCACGATGACCTGAAACCTGTTCCCGATCAGGTCTCCGATCTGCACCTTCCTGTTCGTGCGGTACAGATCGCAGATCTCCACATCTTGGAGCCTGAGGTTCTGCACCGCCTCGAGAGTGGCATCGAACCCCATGAGCTGCGTGGTGACCGCGCGCTTGTCCTTCGTGCCCGCGAACGATATTCTGCGCCTGCTAATCCTCAACTCCTTCGCCATCTGGCGCACGAGCCTGTTCGTCTCCCAGTTCTTGGACCTCACCCTGGCAGCAGTGTATCTGTCCCCCATGGGCGGCAGGTCGGATATCTCCTCGACCACGAAGTCCTCGGGACGTGATTTCAGCATCCCACCTATCCCCTCTGTGCTGGTTGCATAGCACTCCGTCCCTATCAGATCGTCCATCGTGCGGTGATGTGTATGTGATAATTAAAAGGATGGCATCGAGGATAGACGAGCAGATCGCTCGCTCCTCCACCTGCGCAAGGCTTTCTCGACCTCCACAGCTATGAAGACGCTGCTGGATACCGCTGCGCAGAGCAGCAGTTCAAGCCAGGAGAGCGGTGCAGTCCTGAAGATCTGCGCCAGGACGGGCACATATACCACTGCCAGCATGAGCAAGCCGCTGATCCCCACTGCTGCGAGGAGCCACTTGTTGCAGAAGAACTTCCTGGATATCACGGTGTCGCGTTCGATATGGATGGTGAGCACGTGCCAGAGCTGGTAGAAGCCTATTGTCGTGAAGGCCAGGGTGCGTGCCTTCTCGAGACCCTCTCCTGCCTCCAGAGCCCAGTTGAATATCCACAGGGTGCCAAGCAACATGAGCAGCCCGACCCAGATGATGTGGAATCCCAAGCCGCCTGCGAATATCGATTCCTTTGGGCTTCTGGGCTTTCGACTCATTATCCCGCTCTCCGGGGGTTCGACACCGAGCGCGAGAGCAGGAAATCCATCGGTAACCAGGTTGATCCACAGGATCTGTATCGCGATCATCGGCAGGGGCCAGCCCAATAGCGATGCGACGAATATCACCAGCACCTCGCCAGCGTTGGTGCTGAGCATGTATCTGATGAACTTCCTCACGTTGTCGTATATCGCGCGCCCTTCTTCCACCGCCCGCTCGATGGAGGCGAAGTTGTCGTCCGTCAGCACCATGGCTGCGCTCTCCTTCGCCACATCCGTGCCGGTAATCCCCATGGCAACGCCGATGTCAGCCCTCTTGAGCGCGGGCGCATCGTTCACGCCGTCCCCGGTCATCGCGACGATATGCCCCTTCGTCTTCAGCGCCTGCACGATGCGCACCTTGTGCTCTGGGGAGACCCTGGCATACACCGAGACCTTCTCTGCTATGGTCGTTAGGTGCTCGTCGGAGATGCGCTCCAACTCCGCCCCTGTGAGCGAGGTATCCCCTTCCTGAAAGATCCCCATCTCCCTGGCGATCGCCTCGGCGGTGAGCTGGTGATCACCAGTGATCATCACGACCTTGATCCCCGCGGTTCTGCATCGCGCCACTGCCTCTACGGCATCCTGTCTGGGCGCGTCCATCATTCCGATGAGGCCCAGGAAGGTGAACCGCTCCTCCATCCCCTCAGTGAGCGCTGTGCC
>JBFMEL010000149.1:0-2515 GCA_040753455.1 Thermoplasmatota archaeon
TTGCGTCCTGGTTCAAATCCCTCCGCGTTTCGCAGAATAAATAATTGAAGCCACTGGAGCTGAGAACTCGGGCGAGTATATGCTTTTACATCGTTTCCTCGCCCTCGCCATGGACGCAAGGCGCTTGCAGTATGCTGTCATGCTCCTTGCGTCCTGGTTCAAATCCCTCCGCGTTTCGCAGAATAAATAATTGAAGCCACTGGAGGGATTTGAACCCCCGACCTGCTGATTACGAATCAGCCGCTCATTGCCGCGCAGTGGGTCTGCCACATGCGTACCGGGCTAAGCTACAGTGGCGCTGGGGGATAATCAGAGAGGTCTTATTTATAATCCACACCGCCTCGGGCGCCCTTGAAGAACTTCTGCTTCGAGCGCACGAGCGCCTCTATCGCAGGCAGCGGTTTTCCTGTGAGGAAGTTGATGAGCGCCCCACCGCCAGTGCTCACGTGGCTCAGCATGTGCTCTATCCCCATCTGCTCGACCACTGCCGACGTGTGTCCCCCCCCCACGACCGTGAACCCTCTGCATCCTGCCACCGCGCTGAATATCTCCCGTGTGCCGAGCGAAAAGTTATCGATCTCAAACACGCCAGCCGGACCGTTAAGCACCACAGTGCCAGCGCCATCTATCTCTGCGGCATAGGTCGCGATCGTCGCGGAGCCGATATCGTGTATCGGGTATTTGGAGGGGAGGGCTTCCACCTTCACATTCACGCGCCTGCCGCTGTCGTTCACTGCAACGTCCGAGGGCACGAGGATGCGATCCCTATGCGCTGCTAGGAGCGCCCTCGCCTTCTCCACCAGCCTCCGCCATTCCGGCACATCCTTTTCCAGGAATTCTGTAGAGGGGGGGCCGAGGTCGACACCCTCCGCACTCAAGAAGATATTGGCAACCACGCCAGTGGTCAGCACTTCGTCTGATATTCCGTGCGCGAGGAAGTGCTCCATGACGGCGATGGAGTCGTCAACCTTCGCCCCACCGAGCACGACGATGGATGGACGCTGGGCATCGTGAAGCACCCTGCTGAGCATCCTGACCTCCTTCTCCATCAGCCTTCCAGCCAGGGAGGGCAGCGCCTCCGCAAGCCCCACGATCGTTGGCTGGCTCCTGTGTGCTGCCGCGAACGCATCGTTGACGAAGAACTGGGACACAGAAGCAAGGTTGCGCACGATATGGCTCTTCGCCTGTGCCTTGGGTTCCTTGTCCTTCAGTGCCACGTCCTCGGCGAAGAACCTCGTGTTCTCCAGCAGCAGGATCTCCCCCTCCTCCATCTGTTTAATCCTTTCCAGGACCCTTCTGTCGAACAAACCCTCCGCAAAATGCACCTCCATGCCCAGGATGCCGGAGAGGCGCTCTGCATGTTTCGAGAGCGTGGTGAAATCGCTCTTGCCAGGCTTGCTCTGGTGGGCGAGGATGACCAGCTTGGAGCCCCTCAATTCTCGAATCGTGGGCACATGGCTGCGCATGCGCGAGTCGTCGAGTATGTCCCCTGTGGAGGGGTTGATCGGCGAGTTTATATCCACCCTGAGGAGGACTGCCTTGCCGGTCAGATCGAAGTCACCCAGGGTGCAGAAGGGAAGCTGCGTGGTCATCACACCTGAACAGTGGATCGGGTAATTATGGTTTTCTGTGCTGCTTGACGCGATTTTCCACCGCAAATTATATGGGAGGGGGATCATCTTCCTACGTGGTATTTCGAATGCTAGGGTACGAACAGATGCGCCCAGAGCCCCTCGGCAAATGGCAGGGGCAGATATCACCATCACGGGTGAGGGAAAGCCACAGCGCGTCTTGGAGTTGAGGAAGGAGGCGAAAACATGAAGGTGCGCGAGTTGATGACCAAAGAAGTGATTGCCCTCTCGCCAGAGGACGAGGTGAACCGAGCGATAGAGCTGTTTGCCAAGCACCACATCTCAGGGTGCCCAGTGATAGAGGATAGCGCAGTGGTGGGGATCCTCTCTGAGACGGACATCATGAAGGCGCTGAAGGCAGTGATGCAGCCGATGCGGCTCGTGTATCCCTCTCTCTCCTTGGTAAGCGTGGCGTTTGTGGAGGAGGAGACCGGCAAAGAGGTCATGGCCGCTCTCAAGAGCGTAGCATCGTCCAAGGTCTCAGCCCTGATGAGGAAGAACGTAATCACCATCGATCCGGAGAGCACTATCGAGGATGCGATCAAGCTGATGAGCCGTGCTGACATAAACCGCATCCCTGTGGTGAAGGATGGCGTCCTTGTGGGGATCATCACGCGCTTCGACGTGATCAAGGGGCTCGGTGGAGGGGTTGGAAAGGGTCTTCGCTAGAGGTGCCGAGGCTGTCCTGAGAAAGGGCGAATGGCACGGCAGAGCCGCAGTCCTCAAAGAGAGGGTGGTGAAGGGGTACAGGGATCCCGCCCTGGATGAACGACTGCGCACCCACAGGCTTCGTGTTGAAGCTCGACTCATCTCAACAGCGAGGAGTATGGGGGTCCTGGTGCCACTGATATACGATGTGGACGCAGAGCGCAACATGCTGGTGC
>JBFMEL010000150.1:0-2432 GCA_040753455.1 Thermoplasmatota archaeon
GCCTCCATGGGCTCGGCTGCCTCGCTGCCTTCCATCTCCCCCTCCCCCTCCTCTTCCGCCGCCATATCCCCTTCTGCCTCCATGGGCTCGATCCCTGTCTCCGCGCCCTTCGGTACCTCTTCGGACCCTGGTACCTCCTTGGTTTCTTCCTCGGGCTCGATCCCTGTCTCCGCATCCTTCGGTACCTCCTCGGACCCTGTGATCTCCTCAGGCGCCTCTGCATCCTCTTCCATCGTTTCCTGCACCCTCTCCTCCACCTCTGGTCTTTCTTCGGGCACATCGTTCGGATCAGGCTCTACAGCCCGTCTTTTCTCCGAGGGGCTCGTGGTCTTGCGCCTCCCCATCTCAATCCTCCTTTCTGCTGCCCTTCTTTACGATGTAAATCCCGTCCTGGAAGACCCTGGGATCGTATCCTTTGATCCTCGTAGCCCTCTCGATGTTCGCAGCGGACTGCCCCACGTCCTCAATGTCCGGGCCCGTCAGGGTGATATCGCCTCCCTTGACCGTGACCTTGGTATCCCCGACAACCCTCGCTGTCCTCGGTGATTTTTCTCCTAAGAAGTTCTCTATGAGGACAGTTTTTCCTTTCACAGACACGCTGATGGGAAAGTGAGAGTACACGACCTTCATCCTGTGCTCGAAACCCTTCGTGACCCCTCGGAACATGTTGAGCAGGTGAGCACGGTACGTGCCCAGCAGGGCGCAGGCTGCCTTCGACTTCGAGCTGGTGCTGAGGGATACCACCCCATCCCCCATTTCTATGGTGATGCTGGGATGATCCATCACCCGCTTCACCTTGCCCTTCGCGCCCTCCACCGTGATCTCCCTGCCTGCCATCGCCACCTTCACGTCAGAGGGGATGGGCACCTGCTCCTCAGCCAGTTTAACTTCGACCATGGCACACCTCAGTAGAAATAGGCAAGTAGCTTGCCCCCGATACCGAGCTGCTTTGCTCTGGCGTTCGTCATCACTCCCTGTGTGGTGGTCAGCACAAGGTGCCCGAAGTCCTGCGCCGGCAGGTACCTCGCCTCGAACCTCTCCATCTCCTCCCGCCTCACCGAGAACCGAGGCTTGATCACACCGCAGTTGTTGATCTGACCGTTGAGCCTGACCCTGAACTGCCCTGCCCTGCCGTCCTCTACGTATTCGAACTGGATGATGTAACCCTCGTCCTGCATCACCTTGAGCACGCGCCCTATCAGCTTAGAGGATGGAGAGACGATGCACTCCCTCTTGCCCGCCTTCTCGGCGTTCTTGAGCGCCGCCATCGCGTCGTTCAAAGGATCATGCTGCATTTTTCCACCATCCTACGGATCTTTAATCTTTTCTTGAAACTCAATGAAACTGGTGTTTGTTATTCGATCTGGCTCGATATGATCTGCTATCTGCGGGTTCCCTCCGAGTCCTCCAGAAAACCACATCTCGCCTAGGGCTATACCTTCCAGTGCTTTTCTGACTCCTTTTTCGTCTCTCGCATACTTAATTTGCGTCTTTCCTTCGTGCTTCTCCACTACGACGATATCCCCCACATCGATGAAATCAAGAAGATATGGAGAGTGGGTTGTGACAAGGATCTGGGTGCGCTCTGAAGCCTTCTTCATGAAATGGACAAGCAACTCTAAGGAGTGGGGGTGTATATAGTTCTCAGGTTCCTCGAAACATATTAATGGGGGCGGGGAGGGCGAATCCAAGATGCTGAGATATGTCAAGATGTGCAAGGTTCCGTCGGACATTGACCATATGGGTATCTTTTTGGTCAGACCCTCTTCCTCAATCGCTCCGTAGATAGCGCCTTGCTCGGTCAAGGAGACGTTAAGATTTTTCAATTCATCTACGGCGAGTTTAAGATCTTCCTCGATCTCCCTGAAGTGGGCAGGGTGTTCCACATAGAGCGTGTGAAGCACACTCGATACGTTCTCGCCGTTCTCCTTTACCCTGAGGATCTTCCCTGTAGGTTGCGTCGCCCGCATTTTGGATGGAAGGATGTTATAGAATCCCCATCCCCGCACATACCTGGCAAACTCCCGAAGCGCTGGGGGCGTATGAGAACTCTCACAGTGTCTGAGATAACTCTTTTCTCTTCCTGCGCTGATGCCTCCGAGACTTTTTCCTTTTTCGTCGTAGAACTGGGCAGCGTCCCCCTTTTCGGGAAATACCATAAGCTTTCTTTCTTCGCCATCCACTCTCACACTAAAATTTTCGTTCGAGATGCCGTAATGCGCTGGACCCCCAGCGATCGCCAAGGAATATGCATACGCCTTCTCGCTCTCCTCCATGTGAAGCTTGCCATACATTTTCATCCTTATTGAACGCTTTATGTCTCCGTCCCACACGATATTGGAGAATCCACCGCGAGCATCCACGGCATTTGCCCCCTCTGCAAGGTCCCGTAGGAATCGCAGGCTATCTATCACATTGCTCTTTCCAGCATT
>JBFMEL010000151.1:0-2373 GCA_040753455.1 Thermoplasmatota archaeon
GAGCTGGGACCGCCCGAATGTAGAAGCAACCTCTCATCCTCCCGAGTATCCAGACGCATCCCAATCAGACTCCCAGCACTCTGGATGCGTCGTATCTCATCAGCCTCGCTCCAAACGATGTATAGGCAAGAGCTGGGGCCGCCCGAATGTAGAAGCAACCTCTCATCCTCCCGAGGACCCAAACGCATCCCAACCATCCTCCCAGCGCCCAGTTGGTCCCATTGGTGTGTGGGCTTTGTCCTCGGTGAGATAACGCTATCAGGAAGATTCTCACCTGCGGCAGCACTCTGGATGCGTCGTATCTCAGCAGCATTGTTCCCAGCGATGTATAATCAAGAACTGGGACCGCATGCGATGATGTACGAGATATAACTCATAATCAGACCCGAGTTTCAAAGGAAAATTTAGCCAGATACCCTTATAATGTAATAAAACATGCCCTCTTTCCAAATTAATATGAGCATAAAAGGGGAGGGGAGTGAAAGTGCTCGATCCTAAGCCCGAAAACGAGCGCACTCATTAAAATTATATAGAGGAAAAGCACTATATCTTTTGCCAGAAAACGGAGGATTAAGATGGGTCGTTACGCCAAGGGCGATCTGGTGGGTGGAGTCGGAGCGGTTCTGTGCGCAGCGATCATCGTGCTGAGCGCGCTGAACGGTGTGATAAAGGGGGAGAACGGGGTGCCGCCTGTGGCTGACGCGGGTCCTGATCATGTGGTGGATACATTGAAGATCATCGCCTTCAGTGCTGCCGGGAGCCATGATCCTGATCCTGATGGGTGGATAGTGAACTACACCTGGAACTTTCAGGACGGTTTTGTTTATGGATCTGACGTCACCCATGCCTTTGAATCTGCTGGCGTTTACAACGTGGTGCTCAGCGTGCGCGACAACGATGGCTACACTGGCGTGGACTTCGCCAAGGTGGTGGTGAAGGAATGGGCGCCCGTAGCCGTGGCTGGTGAGAATAAAACAGCCATTGAGGATGAGGTGATTACCTTCAACGCCTCAGCATCCTGGGACAACGCCACAGATATGACAGATCTAACTTATCATTGGGAGTTTGGTGATGGCTCGAGTGCAGATGGGATGGTGGTGAATCACAGTTATGGAGCTGAGGGGAACTACACAGTCACGCTGATCGTGACGGACGACAGCGGCATGTTCGGCGTGGATCAGATATGGGTGAATGTTTCCAACATTGCGCCCGTGATGGCGCCCATCTCTGAGATCACTGCACTGGAGGACAAAGAGATCGCCTTTGCCGCGCCTGTCTTCGATACGTTATCTGATGAGGAGACGCTGCGCGTGCACTGGGATTTTGGAGATCTATGGGAAGCTACGGGAAGGGTCGTGAGGCACATCTATGGGAAATCCGGGGTATATCAGGTCACATGCACAGCCACGGACGACAACAATGCCTCGGCAGTCAGGAGATTTAACGTCACGGTAAACAACGTTCCGCCAACGATAGAGCCTTTGAGCCCAAGGACGTGCGCAGAGGGGGAGACTGTGATCTTCGAGGCGAGTGCATCAGATACTCCATCGGATTATCCAGCGCTTGGGTATGCGTGGAGCTTCGGAAAGGATGGATGGAGAGCATCGAACCAATGGTCGGATGATGGGACATATTCTGTGGAATGCACAGTGACTGATGACGACGGTGCGGAGGCGAGCGCAGAGACATCAGTCATGGTGAGGAACGTTGCGCCCACCATCGCAGTTACAGATGCGTATCTGATAGCTAACATCACGCTTCGGGCTGCAGGTGAGAAATGGCATGATGTCAAGCTCTATCTCAACGAGAGCGGTGTGCCGAGGGAAGAACTGTATGTGTATCGTGAGCCTGGCGATCCGAAAGAGCAAGAGAACACCACTTACAACGTGCGCCTGAACCTCACCGAACTTTGGAAGGCAGAGGTATACTACACGCCCATGGACGATCCTGTGAACGGCAACCCGAACGGTGCAACGCCTGTGTGGATCATATTGGAGTTTGATAACGGTGCTACGCGAAAGATTCACCACACCTTCAACGTCCAGCATCCCGAAGAATGGTACTGGGCACCCACGCTGAACGATTACTTCTTCCAGACCTGTTGTGGCAAGGACATGCGCTGCAGCGAGTGCGAATATCACCTGAACCCCACGATGCACTTCAAGTATGTGATTTATGACCCTGGCATGGATGCAGAGACAGTGACCTGGGACTTCGGCGAGGCTGTCGTGTCCCAATACTATCCACCGAGCAATTTCCCTACCCTGATCAGCGGCAAGTGCGACTACACCCCTGTGGATTTGCAGAACATCACAGTGACTGCGCAGGATGACGATGCTGGGACACATCAGGTCAATCTGAACTTCTGGGACA
>JBFMEL010000152.1:0-2325 GCA_040753455.1 Thermoplasmatota archaeon
CTGCACATTGGTGCCAAGTCCTCTCTTCCCTCCGGACCTTCCAGCCCTCTCGCAGGGAACAGCACCCACTTCCTTGGGCAGTACTGGCCCTCCCTGAGCGTGCGCGGCAGCTATACAGGCATGGCTATCACTCCAGATCCCGCTGCCCTTGCGATGTTCGATCGCGCCGATGGCAGCGCAGATGCCATCACATTCGAGGACGCAGCGCTGCAGGAGCGCATAGCGGTCTATCCCTGGGAGTTTTCGAGGATCGAGAACCTGGCGGAGCAGTCGAAGATGGTGTTCAAGGTGATCATGTGGCTCGGCAACATCACCCAGAAGCAGGGGAAGGACTACGCGGTGGTGACGCAGAGCTTCTCCAGGAACGTGGTGTTCTTCAGGGACCCTGTGAACGTCACGGCTGTGATACGCAACAACGGAGCCACGGGAGGGGTCGTGGAGGTCGGCGCATACCTGGACGATCTCACGCTGATAAACATCACCGATGCATACATCCCAGGCGATGGCGGGGAGTGGATATACACCACGACCTGGTGGGCGAACGAGACAGGGACGCATGACATAGCAGTGATCGCAGACCCCAACAAGATCATCGCCGAGACGAACGAGAACAACAACCGCGTGGCAGGCTATATCCAGAGCACAGAGATCATCGTGCAGTTCAGGCTCTTGGTGATAGATGATGACGAGAGCGCGAACAACGGCGGGACATTATCTGATGAAACCACATCGTTCATGAGCGCGCTCTATGCCTTCCAGTGCAACAACGAGTCGCTCGTGGTGCCCTCGGGCGCAGACGGCCCTGGCATCCAGAAGCTCAACAACTACAGCGCGGTGCTGTGGATCACTGGGGACAGCATGGATGGGCTCAGAGACGATGACGAGGCCGCGATCGCGGAGTACCTGCGCAGCGCTGGACGCCTGTGGCTGCACGGTGCGAACGCCACATATGGGATCCAGAACGCCACGATCCTGTCCGCCCTGGGGATATCCTCCAACTACAGTGCCCCCTTTTTCACATACTTGAGCGGGATAAGGTATGACGCTGTCGGTCATGGGGTATTATACCGCACCAATGGCGGGCAGTGCAGCGGGCTGGTACCCTCCGCAGGCACAGGATTTCTCCTTTCCAATAATGATTATGTTGGGGTGCGCGTGAGCGCCCCGCACCGCTCAGTCGTTACCACTTTCCCCTACAGGGCGCTGGGCGGCGCTCTCCCTGGTGAGATAGAGGGCGATGATGCAAGGGCTGAATTGGCGTACATGATCCTGCGCTGGCTTGGAAGACCCGAAGAGCGCAGCGAGCTGCGGATCACGCAGATCGACATCGGGATATCGGACATGCACCCGCAGATCGGCAGCGCATATGTGATACAGGCTACGGTGCGAAACATAGGGGGATACGAGGAGGCGAGCGCGCTCGTGCGCTTCATGGACGGCACCATGCAGATCGGCGCTGATGTGGTGGGTGTGCTCCCTGATGCGAATGCCACTGCGGAGATGGTCTGGATACCCTTGGCTGCGGGCCAGCGCACCCTCACGGTGCTCGTGGACCCGTTAGGGGAGCAGCCTGAAGTATTCGAATGGTTCAACAACAACGCATCCATCTCCATATACGTCTATTTCTTCTACGATGACATGGAACAGGGCACTGCGAAATGGACACACTACTCCACGGTGCTCAACATCAACGGCGAGGGACCGATAGATTTTCTGCCGTCCAGAGCAGATACGGACATCATTTCGAACTGGAACGTGACTGATAGCGTCGGATTGAATGAGACTGAACTAGTATATCACACCTATCCAAAATCGTTCTGGTTGAAGGAATCATCTGTTGGCGAGGAGATCTGGAAACCTGATAAGTACATCTACGAATTCTATTTACCCAACGACGGCTCTGCTGGTTTCAGTGAGTCCGGTCATCAGGGTTTCTTTGTTGTGGGCACTGTAAACCCATCGACATTTGATATTCTCCAGTGTGATAACAACGGTGACTGGCAGCCTCTCATTATGAGCCAGTCTATAAATGTAGGAGAGATAAAGACTTACATTCACGATTTTACCAATCCTCTGCTCAATTTAATAGACTGCGACAAACTCTATAGGATAGAATCCACAGGTCCTTTGTTCATCGTAGAAGGCTCTGACGAAGGAGGTTTTATCAACATTGTGAGCTATGAGAACGGGCTTTACACAGGCAAGAACTTTGCGTTTATGGGTAGGTACTACGCCGCTACACCCCCCTTTGTGAAACTCGCCATTTTCGGCATGCAGGATGCCACCACAGTCACAGTGAAGTATTACGAAATTAATACCTACCAT
>JBFMEL010000153.1:0-2270 GCA_040753455.1 Thermoplasmatota archaeon
GAGATAGAGCTCGCGATGGGGCTCAGACCGAAGAAGGTGACGGACTTCAAGGACGCCTCGGAGGTGCGCCGGCATCTGATAGATGTGTTCAAGGAGTCGAGAAGGACGAAGCAGATGGGTGTGATCACAGACTTCCAGCAGCAGGATTTTGAGTTCGAGGGGACCTTCACGCGTCTCAGCGGGGGCTCGCTGGGGGGCAAGGGGAGAGGGCTGGCGTTCCTGGCAACGCTCCTCACCCAGTGCGGCATGGAGGAGAGGATCCACAGGTGCAGGGTGCGCGTCCCTGACACCCTTGTGGTCGGCACCGAGGCGTTCGACACCTTCATGATAGAGAACGATCTCCACAGGTTCCTCGGTAACAATATGGAGGATGAGGAGATCGCAGCGCGCTTCCTCGACGCAGCACTCCCCGAGTGGCTGATGGACGCTCTCAAGATCTACCTGGCCCACGTGCGCTATCCGCTGGCTGTGCGGTCCTCCAGCCTCTTGGAGGATTCGCAGAACCAGCCGTTCGCGGGTATATACGCCACATACCTCCTTCCGAACAACTGCGAGGACGAGCACGAGAGGCTCTCGCAGCTGTGCCAGGCGATAAAACTGGTCTATGCGTCCGCGTACATGAAGAAGGCGAGGGCATACATTCAATCAGCACTGCGCATCACAGAGGAGGAGAAGATGGCGCTGGTGATCCAGAGGCTGATAGGCAACGCCCACGGTGATCGTTTCTATCCGGTATGCTCGGGGGTCGCCCAGTCCTATCATTTCTATCCTGTGCCGCCGTTGGAGCGTGAGGACGGCTTGACGAGCATCGCCCTTGGGCTGGGAAAGATAGTGGTGGAGGGCGGGGAGGTCCTGAGCTTCTCGCCTCTCCATCATAGAGTGATCCCTGGCTTCTACACCCCGCAGGATGTCCTGAGGAACTCCCAGAAGGTCTTCTACGCCCTGGATCTCACCAAGAGATACTTCGACCTGAGGGAGGGGGAGGACGCTACCCTCGTCAGGCTGGATATCTCGGAGGCAGATGAGGAGATATTGCATTATCTGGCGAGCACGTACGATGCCAACGACAACAGGATCAGGAACGGCACTGCGTTCCCAGGACCCAAGGTCATCACCTTCGCAGGGATACTGAGATACGAGATGATGCCGCTGGTGAGGATACTGGAAGAACTGCTGGAGATCGGGCAGAAGAGTATGGGAAGGCACGTGGAAATCGAGTTTGCATGCGCCATGGGGAAGGACGATGTGCCCGAGTTCCATGTGCTCCAGGTGCGACCATTGGTGACGCTCAAGGAGCATAGAGAGGTCACAGTCGGGGCAGAGGATGTCAGCGATGCCCTGATCTACAGCCACCGAGCGCTGGGCAACGGAGCCCTAGAAGGGGTAAGGGACGTGGTCTTCGTGCCGCCGGAGAGGTTCGATCCCAGCAAAACGATGGAGATGTCCAAGGAGATCGGGCAGATCAACAAAGCCCTGAGCGGCACATCTTACATCGTCATAGGGCCGGGGCGCTGGGGTACGAACGACAGGTTCCTGGGCATCCCTGTGGAATGGGACCAGATCTCCTGGGCAAGGGTCATGGTGGAGTACTCCACGGAGCACCACAGGATCGACCCATCCCAGGGCACCCACTTCTTCCACAACATCACCAGCCTGGGGATCAAGTACTTCACAGTGCCCTACGGCTCAGAGGCAAGAATCTCCTGGGAGGCGCTGCGCTCCGCGGAGCTCGTTACCCAAGGGAGATATGTCTCGCATGTGCGCTTCCCAGAGCCTCTGCTCGTCAAGGTGGATGGAAGGAGCGGAAAGGGCGTGGTGCTGGGACAGATGGCACATGTGGACCGGCATGTCTCTAACGACCGCCAGGCGCATCGCCCCCGAGATTAGGCTCGGACAGGAGTCGGCAGAGATACTAACGTGAGGGCGCTCTGGCCCACCGACAAGGGCTACCGCATTTCGGGCAGGTCGTTTTGCCGTGTGGCTCAATCATCCGCTATAGCCTGACACACACTCCGCTTTGACTCCGCGATTGCTCCCTAATCCCAAGTTTCGCAACTGAGATTTTGACGTAGCATCTGGCTCCTTACCCTTTTCGTATGATGGCATACGAAAAGCTTATTAGGCCCCTATGCTATACCCCCAAGCATGCACGTGAACGTCACCAAGAGCAGGTACAAGGGGCGAACCTACTACGCAGTGAGGGTGTTCGAAACAGAGTACGTGGATGGCAAGCGAGTGAACAGGGTCGTGAAGACCGTGGGAAACACCGT
>JBFMEL010000154.1:0-2205 GCA_040753455.1 Thermoplasmatota archaeon
GTCATGTTACCAATCTCGGTAATATGTTCAAACTATATAAACCTTACTATTTCACACTCGGAAGCCACAGAAACGACTTTCTACCTCTCCACCTCTATCCTATTACCAAACTATTGGGACTTTTGGGCTCGCAGAGACTACCGGTGACCGACATCTTTATATCAAACGAGTGGGATATCCATCTATGTTCCAACCGACGATGGAGCAGTTGGCACTGCTGGGTGTGATTGCAATCCTGCTCGTAGGGATCACGTTTGCCTGGCTGGCATACCAACTGGTACGGCTGCAGAACGAGCTCAAGAGGCTCAGGGAAGTGCCCGCGCCTGCTCAGCCTCAAGCACCCCCGCAGCCTCCCCAGGAATGATCAGCGGGTCCACCTCAGGTCCGTGACAGGCATCGCAAGAGCGGTGCTCACCTCTGCCACGTTGGCGAACTGCGAGACGAACTCTGCAGCGAGCGCCTCGTTCACCGCCTCGAAGACTATCACCGCATCCGGCTTTCCGAACAGCCCTAGGAAGTGCTTGACATCCACACCTTTCGGCACCTTCGCGTGCTTGAGCTGGCGAACAGTATCCTCGAACTTTCCTGGCATCGCTCTGACCGTCGATACGAAGAGCATTCGGCTCACCTGTCCCGAATATATGTGGCTGAGGGTATATTAAGCTACCGAACGATCATTACAGGGCGGTCGGACTGCTTCACCACGCGCTCTGCCACGCTCCCCACATCTCCCCTGCCCGTACTCCTGGAGCCGATGACCACATAGCTGCACTTCAGCTCGGAAGCGAAGGCTATGATCTCCCCTGCCACGTTCCCCCTCCTTAGGACCCCTATCGCAGGTACGCTCATCCCTTTGAGCCTCTCTATCGCCTCGTTCACTATCTCCTGCCCCTTCGAGCTCGGCACCTCTGGTGGGAGGGTCCTGAACCCCTCCTGCTCTGCCTCGGGAATCACGTACAGGATCACTATCTCTTCACCTTCTTTCCTCAGCGCCGTGGCGCGCTCCACCGCCTTTTTTGCATTCTCCGAGCCATCATAAGCCACAAGGATCGCCATGTGAATCCACCCTACTTCTTCCAGTATGGAGCAACTATGTCCTCGAACGCAGATACAGCCGCGATCGCTCCCTCCCCCACCGCTGTCACGATCTGGCGCACGCCCCCGGTGATGTCGCCACATCCGTAAATCCTTGGGATGTTCGTGCGCATCTCCCTGGTCACATTAACGAACCCCTCGCTGTCCACGCTCACCCCTATCTCCCGGGCGAGCTCTGTGGTGAAGCTCACGACAAAACCGCTCGCCTCCTTCTGTTGCTCTGATGTGAAGACCTTGATCTCCACCTTGCCTGTGAGTCCTTTGAAGGTCTTTCTCAACGCCTGCAACGCATCTTCTGGGATCAGGGTCATGGATCACCATCCAACTCTAGACGTATCCGGGTATCTCCCCTTTTTTCAGATAGAGGGCTTCCCAGTCCAAGCGACCGACCTCGTCCTCGAAGCGCTTGTCGAGCCTCTCCTTTCGCTTCTGGATCTTCGCCATCTCCACATCCTCCCTCTCCAGGAGATTGGCAAGACGCTTAATCTCTGTGAATATCGTGCGATCGAACTCGTACCCGCTCAATGCGAGGATGGAAAGCGTGTTCTTCATAATGTCCAGCTCGACCTTTATCATCTCCTTTGGATTGGCGCGAAAGACCTTTCTGTTCAGCCTGATGAGGAACTCCCTGTGGTTCTTCAGCGCGGAGAGGATGTTCTCCAAGCGCCTGGAGGTCGCGATGAGCTGCTCTTCCAGCTTGAGCAGAGAGCTCATGATATCATCTAACTTGGTTCCATGGTCACGCCTGCCTGGCGCAGTTGAGATGCCGAGCGCCTGGAGGATGATATCCTCTCTTTTGATCCTGGTTTCCAGCCTCTTTTCAAGGCTGCGGACGCGGCGCCCCTGCTCAGCCAGCCTGCTGCTCAGTCTTTCGAGCTCTTTCTCGGATCCCTTAGCCTCGGGCTTGGGCGCTCTCTTGCTCGCCATCGAACTATTATTGGCGCTCGTCCTTAAGAACCTTGCCCTGGAACATGCCCGGACATTCCGAAACTTCCCAGAGTTTGGGTAATATGTCTGTGTAACTGTTCTTCGTTTCATTTCTCAACCGATTAAGCCAGTAACGATTCTGAATGGTACAGACCGATAGTTTTATAACCATGTATCGTATTA
>JBFMEL010000155.1:0-2060 GCA_040753455.1 Thermoplasmatota archaeon
TGAGGCTAGGAGGAGGCTTGAAGGGGAGCGGGAGAGGCTCAGGCGGAAGGTCTTCTACAGGGAGGTTGAGTACACCAAGTACTACATCTACCCGAAGGCAGGTGTCAAGGTTCCGAGGTGGGACCAGAGGAAGTTTGAAGCTAGGGCAAGCATAACTATAAGGAGCGACGTAGACCCAGAGGACTTGGAGGGCTTGGTTGAGGAGAGGTTTGACGAGATCATGGAGACGCTTGGGATGAGGACCTACGGGTTCGATAAGAGCTTCAGCAAGGCAGGCTACAGGGTTCTCGCCCCAGCCAGAGCCTTCAGGGAGACCTCTGATGTGGTCGTCACAGACCCCCAGCGTGGATATGTCTGGGATACGTACCCAGACTACAAGGAGGTGCCTTTAGAGCTGAGGGGGAAGCGGATCACTATTACCATAACGAGGGAGGAGCAGAGGAGGGTTGTCAAGTAGCTTCAACTGGCGGGGTTACCGCCCGCCCTACTTGGGCGTGGACCTAGATACGAAGAGCCTTCTGAGGCTTCTGAGGGCGTACTTCAACGCTCGGGCTATCTGCGAGGATGTTAGGGTTGAGGAGACGGCTAGGGGCTTCCACTTGAAGCTCTACGGGTTGCCCAGCAACCTTGAGGTTAGGCTTGGCTTAGGAGACGACTTTGACAGGGTTGAATGCGACAGGTGGAGGCTCAGGGCTGGGCTCGGCCACTTCGTGGATACGCTCTTTGACGGTAAGAGGGTGGGGCGAGGGCCATGGGTTAAACCCACGCCTGTAGACCCGCTGACTCCGCCCTTCTGGACCACCATCTATCCCAAGGAGAAGCTTAGGAGGTTGGAGGCTTGGAGAAGGAGGAGTGGAAGGTAAGCTTCGAGCTTAAGGACGGCGACTTGGAGGCTGTCGAGGCCTTCCTAGGGAGGCTTAGGCAGCCCAACACGTTTGAAAGCTTCAGAGACGGCATAGTCGTAACCAGCCCAAGCAAGGACGAAGCCTTCAAGGTGGGCCAATGGGTTAGGCTGAGAGCCTTGAGGGACAGGCAGCCGTTCTACGAGGTCACAGGCTACAGGGATGGACGCATCGTCTACAGGTCGAGGTGCAGGTTCTGTAGGGCTGGGCAGGGAGACCACTACAGGCACCTCTAGCTTTTTCTTGGTGAGCGAGGTGGCACATAGAGGGTAGATGTGCCACTTGTAGTGACCGCCAGACTACAGGTGTAGTCCGTAAAGGTTTAATTCCCATCCAGCCCCTCGTCAGGGGTAGCTCTCGCCCTCATGCTCATGATGGATGCTATGGAGCTTTATCGAGACCTTACAGGCCTTCTTCTCCTCGTCGTATTCTCCTTTTGGACAGCAGACAATTAAACGATGCTTCTTATCTTCCGTTAATAGGGTTCTGAAGCTGGATGGGTGGCACTCCTCGTAGGGGTACATGACCTCCTTCCTAGGCATCTCCTCCTCAGCCATAGGCTACTTCTCTCCTAGACGGCAGAACCGTACTTTGCCTATGAGTTTGAACAGTCCTTCTGCCGATTCGGGGGGACACATGGCGTGGATGTGGTCTACCTCCCACTTGTGGATGGCTGTGACTCTACACCCAACCTCTTTAAGCTCATCAGCAACCTTGGAGGTATGCTCCTTGGGGGACGGTAGCTCGACACCTATCTCGTCTTTCAGCGCCATCCAGTCGGTTTCAGGGTAGCCTACAGCTATCTTGGACATGTAGTCCTTCATAGTCCAGCTCATCTCTGGGGGTAGCTCGCCTTCTGCACATGGGTTATCCACATGGAGGGCGCATCTTGGACCGAGCTGCCATGTTTTAACGTGGGGTTCGCCCCATAAGATGTCCTTGCTTAAACGGATCAGCTTCGGACAGGTTTCATCCTCGGCCATAAGCTACTTCTCCCCTAGTATATGGGTTTCTCTATAACTCTTCTAATCATCTCTTGTCTCACTTCGCTCTCGTCTCTCTTCTCGCATATCGCCCTGCCTATGGCTTGGGCCTTGAAGATGGTGTCTGCGAGTAACCGTAGCTCCTCCTCATCGGTCTTATCGCACTTCACCCTAG
>JBFMEL010000156.1:0-2028 GCA_040753455.1 Thermoplasmatota archaeon
TTCCAAATTAAACCCGGAGTAGTTATGATAGGTGAAATGTAGGAAAAAACGCAAAGTGAAATCACGTAAAAATTGGCTATGCCAGTATCAAGATTTTTATGAAATCGCTTGTCGAACTCGGGTTTCATGCTCCTTGCGTCCTGCCCTCGGAAGGACGGAATATGCTTCTACATTCCTCGGTCTCCCCCTCAGTGTTCTGTATTTATTTTGATGGCATTCGCGCCGAGTGGGGACGCAAGGTAATCTCAGTATGCTTTCATGCTCCTTGCGTCCTGCCCTCGGAAGGACGAATGTAGCTTCTACATTCCTCGGTCTCCAAGTCCTTCTGTGATAGTGTTAGGAACGAGGATAAATCCATACGACGCATCCAGATTGCAGGGAGATTGATTGGGATGCGTCTGTGCCTCGGTCAGTTATCGTTGTGTATATGTTTCCTGACCTTCGGCTCCCCCCGGGTGATTTTAGTTCGCTTCGCTGTGTGATAGGGTGTGGGCACATGGTGAAGACTTATCTACCCAGCCCTTATCTGGTCAACGATGGCACAGGGACTGTATCTCCGGGGGCTCAAGGATGAGTTGAAAAGGCGGGGGATGAAGTTCGAATCTGGGATAGTGGTCGGAGGGGTCGAGGTTCCCATAGCCTTTCCCGAGCAGAGGCTGGCGGTCTTTGTGGACCCGTGCGCAGAGGGATGCGGCTGTCAGGAGCATCAGGAGGCATCCAAGGGTGCGGAAGAGCCTTGGGGTACAGATCCCACTAAATGTCAGATCCGCATCGAGAGTGAGAATCATCGCCTCGCAGAGGCTGGATGGACGGTCGTGCGCTTCTGGGAGCACGATGTGGATCGTTCGCGTACCGCAGCGGCTGAGAGGATCGCCTGCGCGCTCGAAGGGCTATGCTGAGTTTTAATGAGCTCTGGTACTGGCACAGTCGGCAAAAGGTTATATGTGGATTCTGCTTCGCACGTCGAGATGCCCAATACGTTCAAGGCACCGCCTGCCAAGGTGTCCTTTCCCAGGCTGGAGCGAGAGGTGCTGGAGATCTGGAAGCGCCAGGACACATTCGCCAAGGTGAGGGCTAAGAACATCTCCAGAGCTAAGCTGGTGTTCTTAGAGGGACCGCCGACAGCCAACGGCATCCCTCACATAGGACATGCGTTGACCCGCGCCATAAAGGATGTGTATCTGAGGTACTGGCTGATGAACGGCAGGAAGATCGTTCCTTACATTGCGGGCTGGGACTGCCATGGACTGCCGGTGGAGATCGAGGTGGAGAAGGAACTGGGGTTCACATCCAAATCTGACATCATCGAATATGGGATAGAGCGGTTCAACGAGATGTGCCGCGTCAGCGTGATGAGGTACAGGGACAAGTGGGAGGAGATGAGCGAGCGCATAGGCTTCTGGCTCGACATGGCGCATCCCTATGTTACCATGGAGCCATATTACATCGAGAGCGTCTGGTGGTCACTCAAGCAATTGTATTCCAAGGGGCTGTTGGAGAAGGGGCACTACGTGGTTCCCTACT
The DNA here is from genome assembly GCA_040753455.1 of Thermoplasmatota archaeon. Classification (GTDB taxonomy): domain Archaea; phylum Thermoplasmatota; class Thermoplasmata; order SG8-5; family JACRNV01; genus JBFMEL01. The sequence continues at coordinate 1,525 of JBFMEL010000156.1, forward strand.
GTCCAAGGTGCGGCACACCGTTGAGCAGTCACGAGGTGGCGCAGGGCTACAGGGATGTGAGAGAGCTCTCTGTGACCCTGAAGTTCAAGCTTGCAGAGCCTTATCCCCAGGTCGGGCAAAACGGATACATCCTGGCATGGACCACCACGCCCTGGACCTTACCAGGGAACGTTGCCCTTGCAGTGGGAAGGGACATTACGTACGCGATCGTGGAGCAGGGGGGGGAGAGGTATGTGCTTGCCAGCGATCTAGTAGAGCGGGTGATGCAGGGCCCCTACGATCTCCTGGGTGTGATCAAAGGCTCGGAGATGGTGGGCTGGAGGTACGAGCCGCTCTTCGACTTCATGAATCTGCGCCAGCCTGGTAAGAGGGTGTACGAGGTCTTGGAAGGGGGCTTCGTCACCACCGGGGAGGGCACAGGGGTCGTGCACACGGCTGTCATGTACGGTGAGGATGACTACCTGCTCGGGATGGCGGCGGGGCTGCCTGCGATTCATACCGTGG
>JBFMEL010000157.1:0-1936 GCA_040753455.1 Thermoplasmatota archaeon
GCGTGGGTCTTGGTGCTCGGAAGGTTGGGAGATTGCCTCCACATTCCTGCGCTAGCCCCAACGTGATGAGATGTCTTCGACATCAGCATTCCTCCACTGCAAATCCTGCTTGCAGCACCTAACGGGTGTGGATATAAAATGATTGCGGCGTTGTATCACACGAGGATGCTCTGGCTGTCGTCTGGCTCTCGGAAATTTTGATATCATGGGCGCCCGGGGGCATCGCAGAACCTTTCCCAATCTTTTTCTATCCCTTTCCTCATCCCCCGGCGCATGAGGTCTTGGAGTTCCAAAGGCATCGGCGGGTTCATGGAGGAGCTGCCAGCGCTGCTAGTGGTGCTCGTAGCCCTCTCGGTGTTCATTGCCGGTGCTGCCAACGCCTACTACGCATACGTGGACCATCGAGAATCCTTGAGCCGAAGGGAGAGATGCCAGGCATTCGTAGGGCAGGTGCTGTCCGAGCCAGGGCTGACTGCGGAATCGCGCAACGCTCTCTTCGATCGCTCGAAACTCGAGGCTATGAGCAACGAGGAGTTCACCGCGCGCTTTCCCTCTGCACGAGCAGGCTTCGAGTATTCTGTGGAGATCACAGCGCCCGATGCCGCATACACCGCAGGGTTCGGATATTCGCCTGTTGAAGCGCAGACAAAGGTGGTGATTGAAGCGCCATGCAATATCCTGGATGAGGAGGGGATAGTGTGGCCTGGTCTGCTGAGGCTCACTGCCTGGGGGTTCGGTAGTTGAGAAGCAGGTCTGGACAGTCCGCTCTCTTCGACGCCTTCGCATTCCTCATCGTGATGCTCATAGCTTTTACAGTGCTCTTCGTCTATGCGAGCAGCCTTGCCTGGGAGCACGAGGTCTCGGCGCGCGCGGAGGAGACGATCTACACCCAGCGGGCGCTTCAGGCGTTGATGAGGACGAGCGTGTGCAACCTTACCTACACCGATCCCCAGGGGACAGTGAACGTCTCCAAAGGGGAGATGAGCGTGGAAGCCTTCCTGGTGCAGGAGGCTGCGCTGGTATCCAGTGGTGCAGACCCCCAGGGATTCACAGAAGCCAACGAGCGCATCTCTGGGATTGTAGATGAGCTACTTGGGGAGCAGAGAGGCTTTGCCCTCGTCATAGAGATTGAGGAGGAGCGGATTACCATCCCTGATCTCTCACTCCCAGCTGAGCGGTGCGCAGCCAGTGTGGACCTTGCAAGCTCTGCAGGGGAGATCACGATCACGCTGTACACATGGAGACTATAGGATGCGACGCTGGGACGATCATGGAAGGGTGCCGTTCGCGATCGTGGCTGTGCTGCTCCTAGCGCTCTCTGTGGTAAGCGTGGGCTACATCACACACATGGAGCGTTTGTATGCAGAGGAGCGCAGCGCAGCGGTAGAGATCAGCCGCATGAACACAGCCGCTGAGATCGCCCTCACGCAGATCGAGACCGCAGCGTACACGCACGCTGTGCTCTCTATCGAGAACTCGACCAGGGCGCACGGCAACATCTCCCTCCTTGATCAGTGCTTTACTGATGGGCTTGAGGGATACGTCAATGCCAGCTTTCCAATGGAGATCGGGAGCTACACTGTGAGCGTGGAGGACCTCAGCGCCCTCGTGATGCAGGAGGAGCGGGCTGTGGAGGACAGGATGGAACGATGTCAGGGGGTGCAGGAAGGGGTGGAGGTAAAGGATGAGGATGGGGTGACTACTTCGGGGGAGGTGGAGGTGCTGGATACAGCCTCTGTGCACGAGAACGCAGTGGCGAAGCAGCCTGTCTATTTCACAGTCGCAGGGATCGCCAACCTGAGCGTTGCCTCCTCCAAGGGGCTGCGCCTGAGCCGCAGCATCGAGTTCGAGAAGGAGGTGCGCACCCCATATCCCTTCATGTGCTCGAAGCAGAGCGCACAAGCCCTGGCGGCAACCGGCGAGATGTCCCCCGTGG
>JBFMEL010000158.1:0-1866 GCA_040753455.1 Thermoplasmatota archaeon
TGAGCAGGTCGCTTGTTCGTGAGTACGTGGCTATCATAGAAGAGCTGGCTAACAAAAAGACGGAGGGAAATGATGATATACGAGCAAGTCAATGACGGGGCGGTAGGGGTCATTTGGCACTATTTCCTCTACTTCCTCCACAGGTACATCGCATACCACTTCGAAATCATGGATCCTAGCGTTCATTATCTCTATGGTCACCATCTTCCCCAGCAGCGTTCGAGTATCATCGGCTATGGCTCGCGTATCCTCCGCTATCTCTCGTGTGTCCTCGGCTATGCCTGTTAGTTTGCTCAGCGTTTCGTTCTGCTTGCTCAGCATCTCAGTCTGCTTGCTCAGCATTTCGTTCTGCTTTATTTGCATCTGGTGCTGTTCTTTCTGCAGTGCTACGATCTTCTCTAGGACCTTCATCGTATCTGCATGCTGCCTCTCAGAAAGTGTCCGCAGCTCGCCGATGATGCGCTTGGTGTCCTGGTGCTCCTCATGCAGCAACCTCTTTGTATCTTCGTGCTGCTCTCGAATCACCCTTGCAGTGTCCTCATGGAGCTCCCTTACGATCCTCTGTGTGCTGCGGTTGGTCGCCCAGATAGTCGCGATCAGGGAGAGTATCGTTATAACCGTAGATATCGCCAGAGCCATGTGGTCTATCATGACAGGAGAGTAATCCTCCCCCGTTTATATAATAATTGTGCTGCGCCTAGTCTCTCCGAGCCGTGCAAGAAGATCTCTGCCCCCTCCCTATTCAATTACATGCCACATGCGCCAATTATAAATATGCGCCCAGCGATACTTCATGGGTTCATATGGCAAAGGACGAAGACAAGGTATGCGACGTGGAGGGCTGCGATGCAGCAGCCGTGCGCTCGCTCCCTGCCGGAAAGGTAAAGGGCGCGCTGGACCTCACGTTGCGCGAGTCAGGGAGACGTGCGCATCTGTGCAAGACCCACTACCGTGAATACAAGAGGGTCACGAAGAAGGACCGCGAGCTGGAGCGCCTGGGCTGGTAAGGAGATGATGAAGAAGATCCCCGCAGGGGTCTATGGTCTGAACCCTCTGATGTTCGGGGGGATCAACGAGAACACCATCACCGTGGTCATAGGCGCCCCTGGGGCAGGCAAGACCACCTTCGCCATGAACTTCCTGCGCAGGGGACTGGATATGGGCGAGGATGCGATATTCATCACGCTGGATGAAGCGCCGGAGCAGGTGGCGGCGGAGGCTGTCCAGATGGGATGGGACAGTATCCAGCAATACCTTGATGAAGGGAGCATGATCTTCGTGGATGCGAGCGGCAAGCAGTTCACGAACTTCATTCAGAGGGAGCTCGGTGGCTTCGTCGCGGAGTGGGCAGGGCACCGTGCCAGGATCGTGATAGACCCGCTGACACCGGTGCTGTGGTCTGTGAAGGAGCGGTACGAACAGCGGGAGGTGGTCTCGTACCTGCTGAGGGAAGCGCGGAAGGTCGGGACGGTGCTGTGCACGCTGGAGGAGCATGGCGTGGTAGGCGACCTCTCTGGTCCTGAGCTCGTGATCCCCATGTACCTGGCAGACAACGTGATACACCTGAGGTACAGGAGCCACGAAAGCCCCGAGAGACGGGAGATGAAGATCATCAAGTGCCGCAGCAGCCAGCACAGCAGGTACTGGCATCCGTACAGGATCATAAAGGGGGCGGGGATCGTGATCCAGCATGCAGCAGAGGAGGCTGCGCCAGCCCACAAGGTCAAGGACTTCCGGGGAGAGGTCAAGCGCCAGATGGGCAGGGTCCCCCCTGACCTCCTGAGAAGGATGAACCCGAAGGAGAGGGACGCGATGCTCCAGACGCTCGATGCGCTCTCGAAGGAATACTCAGGAGAGATGGACCCA
>JBFMEL010000159.1:0-1625 GCA_040753455.1 Thermoplasmatota archaeon
CTCGTGGGATCAGCATCTCACAGTGGGGAAGGGGGGCGCGGACTTCAAAGCGCTGCTGGGCGTGCTGGGGAACTACAGGGGGCGGATCGTCATCGAAGCCAGGAGTTTGGAGAGCGCGCTGGAGAGTGTGAAAAGGCTCAGGGTGCTGGGCTATGATTGAGGATACTCTCTGCCGCAGGCGGTGCAGATGAGCTTCTGCTCTGCATATATCGCCTCATGGCTGCCGCATGCAGGGCATGTGAACAGGGCGCTCTGGGTGACATGGACCGGGGGGCGCAGGAGCTCTACCCTTTTCACCACCCACCTCACCACCAGATCGAGCAGGTAGGCGAACCCTGCCAGGAACCAGATGAGGAGGACAGAGGTGCCGAGAAGCGCGAAGAGATCCTCGGGCATCATCGTAGTCACCATCCCGAGGAAGTCGATGGCGAAGTGCAGCACTATGCAGGACGGCAGCCCATGCTTTAAAAAGAGATGGGAGAAGAAGAGCCCTGCCAGGAAGGCGGGAGGCACCTTGTACCAGTCCCAGCCCTGGGCGTGCGCTATGCCGAAGAGCGCAGCGCTGCCGATCCCGAGCACGATCTCTATTCGTCCGATACTCTCTGTCCTGCCGAGCAATAGCCTCCATGCCCGGGGTCTCTTCCTCGCCAGGGAGAGGAGCGCGAGCGGGACCCCGATGAGCAGCACCCTCGAGACCAGCTCTTCGTACACCGAGGCTTTGGCGAAGATGTATGTGAGCTCCCACGCAGGGTACGAGCCCAAGGGAGGCTGGTAGGGCTCTACCCCTATCGTCCCCAAGAGCGCGTAGTACACCAGGTCAGCTATCAGGAGCATCAGGAACGCTAAGCATACCATGCCGAGAGCGCCTGGGCTGTGCGGCGAGACCTTCAATATCTTTCTGAGCTTCAAGCTCTTGCATCCGCGGGCAAGCATATATGCAGCCGATGCTATGATCGCCCCTGCAAAGGACACGAAGAGCGCTGAGAGCCAGGCGCCCGTTGCGCTGGCAACCGTGGTCGGGAAGGGAAGGAGGAGATACAGGGGGTCTTGGATACTGCCGATCTCTGTTATCGTCTTGGGGGCGAGGTACAGCAGCACGGCGACCTCCATCAGGAGCATGAGCGCGAAGGCTGCGAGCGCTGCGATCCACAGACCCCAGAGGAAGTACCTGCGCGGCGTTGGGTGTATGCTCGGCTCCCGCATGCTGGGGAATCGGGTCATGGTATTTTAGGTTTGATAGAGTGCACAGCAGATGGTTCTTTCCGAAACACCTGTTCGAGGTCATTGAGGTCGAACAACTTCACGATAAAACGATCGGCGCTCAACATACTTTGGAGTATCATACTCACGAGTATTTAAAACTGACGCGCGACCAGATACCGGATCGTTCCCGCATGCTCAGGGATCGGGTATTTTAGGTCTGGTGAGCGCGACCACAGTCATTGATCGAGTGGGGAGTGTACTGCCGCCTCAACTCCCGTGCGCAACCGATCAGAAATCCATGCCGCAGTATGGGCAGCGCGTGTACTGCACAGGGATGTTGTTGCCGCATCCCCTGCACATCCTAGTGGCTTGCGCCTGGTAGCCCTGCTGGTATCCATGAGGCTGCCCCTCGTTGTAGGGAT
>JBFMEL010000160.1:0-1624 GCA_040753455.1 Thermoplasmatota archaeon
GCGTTGATCAACGCCGTTGACCAGCACTTTCACCTGATGCAAAGGAACGGTTCGCGGCACCTGAATGTGTATGCGGGCATCGCCCCCAGTCACCTGATTGGGTGAACTTGAGACGACCTCAACAATGAACTCATCTCGAGCTGGAATTCCGCCAACGGGTTTAGCAAGGGAATTAGAAAAGACAAAGACAGAAAACATGATGACACATACTGCCTCGATAAACTTAGAACGTCTCATGTCTATCCTCCTTTCCGTTTATTGAAGTCGACTACATGAGGAATGGTAACTTACCACTTGCTATTCACAACAACACAAATAACGCCGTCTCAGACTTTCTACCCCCAAAAGCCTCCAGAGGGGCGAGTATCCCTGTCGCCCCCTCCATGGAGGGACTCATCCAGGAACAGGGACCCGACCAAAGCTCATTAATCTATGGGATTTCTACCCCCCCTTGTAGCTGAACCACCCGAGAGTGTCAAGCTCGCCTGGAAACTGGCTCTGACGGAGGATGTGATCGTGAAGGGACTGGTGCGCACAAGACGCCCCCATTGACCACTCAACGGAGGTGCGAGATGGGCGGGCCAGAAAGCTCAGATCGTGTCTCGGGGATCTGATGGTGACCTGCAGTCGCAGCAACCTTTTCATCTCCTCAACGAACTGTCATGCCCCGAAGGGGCACCATGGCCGCATCAGAGTCGTTAGCGGGAGGGATGGAAGGAAGGTGGTATTCTCCGCGTCTGCATATACTGTCTCTCTACGGCTGCAGGATGGTCGGGATCATGCAGGTAAAGGTGGTCCCCTGCCCGAGCGTGCTTCGAACCTGTATGGTGGCTCGGAGACGGCCCAGCACCTCCTTGACGATGACCAGGCCAAGGCCTGTGCCCTGCTCATCGAACGCCTTGGCATTCTCGGAGCGAAAGAACTCCGTGAAGAGCAGCGGCAGATCCTGCTCAGGGATCCCGATGCCCGAGTCGGATACCTCCAGCTTCACCCAGTTCCGGCCCTCCTTGGTCAGGGCTATCCTCACAGTCCCATCCTTGGGGGTATATTTCACCGCGTTGGAGAATAGGTTGGTGAGCAGGTCATCCACCAGGACGTGGTCGGCGAGAATGTCGGGCACGGGATCACGAATATCAAAACAGATCTCCACCCCTTTATCTTTGGCCTGTATTTCATAGAGAGGGGCTATCTGTCGGATGGCCTTGGCCAGATCCATCGGCTGGAGAGAGGTCGCGCCTCCCACGGCACGCTTCTCGCCCAGCTTGAGAAGGTCCTTTATGATGGAACCCAGGATCTCGATGCGCTTCTCACAGCGCATCAGGGTCTCGACCTGCTGCTCGTTGACAGGCCCCAGATATCCGTTCCGGACCACCCGAAGCATGCTGAAGACCGCGTTTAGGGGAGAGCGCAGTTGGTGAGCCGCCTTGTTCATGAACCAGGTCTTGTTGAGGTCGACCCTCAGTTTCTCAATGGCCACCGCGGTGAGATCTGTCATGAGGGAGAAAAACTCGATGTCCGGTTCGCCGAAATGGTAGGTCTCATGGCTGTAAACGCAGAAGACCCCGAGAATCATCTTCTCCACCTTCAGCGGCAGGCAGAGCATGGAGGCGATGCCCTCCTTCCG
>JBFMEL010000161.1:0-1592 GCA_040753455.1 Thermoplasmatota archaeon
AGTCCTGCTCGAAGGCGTCTATGACATTCCCCAGCGCGTTCTTGCCGATGAGCCACAGGTTGCTGCCGCTGATCCCTAAGTAGGCAGTGAGGTTCGTGATGTCCCAGGAGGTCAGGGAATCGGCAGTGTCGCCGCATATCCAGATGATGGCGTTGTAGTCCACGAGCACGTTCCTCGGCGGGCCGCTCTCCGTGGGAGCGCTGATGTTCCATCGCTCGTACTCGTAGCCCAGGGCTGTGAACGCAGCTATGAACTCCTCTGTCTCCCCGCCCGCTACCTGATCATCATCCACCACCAGGGTGCGGAACTTCACATCTATCTCCCCTCCGAAGAGGAATTCCGATGCCACGTTGTTCTCCTCGTTCGTCTCTGTGATGTATCCACGCGGATCCACCATGACCTCGATCCTGTGCGCGCCTACAAATTCCGGTATCCAGAGGAACGAGACCTCCACCTCACCGGCATCGCCGGTCAGCACCTCTATCGTACCGGTTTCGTTCGTGTGGTATGGGACTGCGCTCCCTCCGAGATATACCCTGAGGGCTACGGTGGTGTTGAGGTTCCTGAAGCCGTTGTTCCTGATCGTGGCATTGATAATCACGGGTTGCTTGTAGAACACGGTCTCAGGCGTTATAGTCTGCTCTGCGACCGCCAGGTCGTCCCCGAACTGCGTGGCGACGCCGCTGAGCCATGTGAGCACCCTGTACGTGAACTGAGCCTGCTTGGAAGTCCTCATGATCCTCGAGAACTCCCAAGGGGTGAAGTAGACCCGCGCAGTGTCGTTGCGCTTGGCAGCATACCCTATGAGCCCTGTGGCTGCGTCCACCAGCGAGAGATTGCCCAGCACAGAGCAGCCATCGTCCTCGCCAGGCACGCGCTCGATCAATGTCAGGGTGGTGTTGGACTGGAAGAGGTAGTCTGTGACAGGATCGCCTTCGAGCCCGGCGAGCGGCTGCTGCACAGGATCCGCGTACGCCCAGCCCGTGAGCAGCAGGTCGGTGGTGGCAAAGCTGCCTATATATCCCTTGCCCGGATCGTCCATGTACTCCTTGAGCAGACCCTTGCTCACCAGCCAGAGGCTGCCGGAGTTGTTCAGGAAACTGCGCAGGTTGTTCACGTCCGTGCTAGTGAGGGTGTTCGTGGTCTGGTAGCCAGTCATCCATATCACCACGTCGTACTCCTTGATCTTCACATCCCCGGTATCGTATGCAGGACCGTCCAGGGTCAGCGGGGCATAGAAATCATAGTGGAAGTTCGCAGCCTCCAGCGCGGCGCGCATGAACCGCAGTGTGTCTTCATCGCTGCCATCGTTCGCATGCCTATCATCATCCACCAGGAGAATCTTCGGCAGGACAGTGATGTTCCTCGAGAGGCTGTTGTCGAGGTCTGCATCCGCGTAGCCCTTCTGCACTGTCAGGTTCACGGTGATCACGTGAACGCCCCCTGGTCTGGCAGTCCACCCCCTGAAGATGACATCGCGCTCCCCCAGCGCAGGGACGCTGGAGTTTGTGACGTTCCCTATATATATCCCATCAGATTCCGGTCCATCGTAGAAACTGACGTTGTACATCGCAGCACTCTTCCCTGTGTTC
>JBFMEL010000162.1:0-1579 GCA_040753455.1 Thermoplasmatota archaeon
GAACTCCTTGAGAATGTTATAAACCAGGAATGGTAGGTTCTGGTTCATCTGTTGCCTCATGTGCAGTAAGGTATTAACGATGGTGTCTAAATACCTTACTATATGAAATTTAATGAGCACTCGGTCAGTGACGAGCTGAGAGTATGTCCCGCGCCATCTCCTTCGCCATCCTCTTCCCCATCTCAGTGAAGATGTACACCCCTGCCTCGAAGAGCCTGCGCTCGACCTCTCCCTTGATCCACTCCCTGTCATGCTCCCTGACCTCCTTGCGCATCTCCTGCGCGATGTCGTCTATCACCGGGTCCAGGAATGCGTAGAGTTTTGCCTTGTGCCTCGTGAGGATGAAAATCAACAGATTTTAACCTATATCACAAAGTTGATTTTCGCCAGACGTATCCCAATCAATCAGAAAGCTATCTGGATGCGTCGTATCTCATCTGCATCTATCTCAGCAACACGAATGTAGAGGCTGGGATCCATATCAAATGCCTGCGCAGCCTCGGATGCCGATGCATCTCGAAGGCGATGAACGCGAGGATGGCTGCCAGCACTGCGCCATGCTCCCATGAGATCATGCGATCACCTCGAAAAAAAAGAAAGGGGGCTACTGCTGCCCCTCCGCGCTGACCGTTGCCACGTAGGGATAGATCCCCTTGTACAGCGTCCAGTCCACCACCCACAGGCGCGCCTCGTGCCCCAGAGCCTCGATCGCCTGCACAGCCTGGAGGATCTCAGGGTATGGCGCCATCAGCGGTGCCGCCCCTGGCTCTCCGAACTCCATCAGCTGCTCGATCCCCTCCTGCAGGCTGTCGAACGCCTCGCGCAGGCTGCGGATCCGGTTCTTGAAGGCTGTCCCGCTGTGCCAGAGAGGTGCTCGTCGCACATCTCCAGGAGCTCGATGATCTTCGCCCTCGCTGCGCCTATGATCCCCATGGCGTCCACGGAGATCGGCTCCATCACGTCGGGGGTGCGGTCCCCCCCGCTCGATGTCGTAGTCGTGGTTCTGACCAAAGATATCACCTCCGAGGGCACATAGCGCTCGAGGGATATCCCAGGTCATGATTTGAAAAGGGAAGATTTAATAGGGCATGATACCCGGGGGGTGCGGGTTTGGGGACTTTTTGTTCTTCCTGAGTGCTGGCGCAAGGAAGCTGAAGAAAAGTTGGTCGATATACTGGCTTCTCCTACCACCTAGGAATATGAGCAAAGCCCTCTGTTCTCACAATCTGAATCTACAATCGGCAGCTTAATATAGCACGCTGTTAGGCGAGTGCGATAGCACCGAAGCGACCGAAGGGAGCGAAGAGTCGTGGAGGAAAACCCCGTTCCGTTCGTCAGTCGTTAAAACCATCGCCCCCCCTTTCCGTTGTTTTACCATCTTTAAAGCTATAATAGCGATCCTTACTGATAATAATATGATCTAACAGGTCAATCCCAACAATCTTTCCCGTTTCTTTCAATCGTCCAGTTATTTCTTTATCCTCTGGTGATGGTGTTGGATCATTTGTTGGATGGTTGTGCAGTATTATGATAAAAACCGCATTTCTCTTAATCGCCCCTCTAAAAACTTCTCTTGGAT
>JBFMEL010000163.1:0-1530 GCA_040753455.1 Thermoplasmatota archaeon
CTGGTGCATGAGACACCCCTTTTCGAGCACCGGATTCTGGTGCCGCCGCTGGTAGAGGGCAGGGTGGAGTTCATCTGCCGGGAGGGGGAGTCTGGGATAGATGAGCCTGTAGCCTGTCTTCGCACGCAGCAGGGGGTGAGGGAGGAAGTAAGTATGGTGCATCGCTGGCCTGTTCGGCTGGCCAGGCCCTATTTGCTCAGGCTGATGCCTGACGAGCCGCTGATCACGGGCCAGCGGGTCATCGACACCTTTTTCCCCATAGCCAAGGGTGGCACGGCCGGGATACCGGGCGGGTTTGGCACTGGCAAGACCATAACGCAGCATCAGCTCTCCAAGTGGTGTGATGCGGACATCATAGTCTACATAGGCTGCGGCGAGCGGGGCAACGAGATGACGGGGGTGCTGATGGATTTTCCCAGGCTGATGGATTTAAAGCGGGGCCGTCCGCTGCTGGAGCGGACCATCCTGATCGCCAACACCTCGGACATGCCTCTGGCAGCCAGGGAGGCCAGCATCTATACGGGCATCACCATTGCCGAGTATTTCCGGGACATGGGCTATGACGTGGCTCTCATGGCGGACTCGACCTCGCGCTGGGCCGAGGCTCTGCGTGAGATATCGGGCAGGCTCGAAGAGATGCCCGCAGAGGAGGGCTTTCCTGCCTATCTGGCCACCCGGCTGGCCAAGTTTTACGAGCGTGCGGGCAGGGTGCAGACCTGCGGCAACAGGGTTGGCTCGGTGAGCGCCATTTGTGCCGTGTCACCGCCGGGCGGGGATTTCTCCGAGCCTGTCACCCAGCACACCAAGCGCTTTGTGCGCTCCTTCTGGGGGTTGAACAAGGAACTGGCCAGTGCCCGCTACTTTCCTGCCATCCATTACATGGAGAGCTACAGCGAGTACCTGGACTTCATCCAGAGCTGGTGGACAAAGGAGGTCGACCCGCACTGGAAGACGCTGCGGGACGAGGCCATGCAGGTTTTGCAGCAGGACTACAAGCTGCAGCGCATCGTCAAGCTGATCGGCGAGGACGCCCTGCCCGATGCCCAGAGGCTGATCCTGGAGGGAGCACGGATACTCAAAAATGCCTTTCTGCAGCAAAGCGCCTTCGACGAGGTGGATATGTACGCCGTGCCCCGCAAGCAGTTTCTGATGCTCAAGGCCATCATGCACTTCTACCACCGCGCCCAGGACGTGATCAAGGCCCATATCCCTGTCATGCGCATCATGCAACTGCCGGTCATCAACGAGATCAACCGCATGAAGGAAAAAATCCCCAACAGCAGGTGCGAGCAGTTCGACCTCCTGTTTCAGCAGATCGACCTGTGCATGGACGATCTGGAAAAGGAAAGCATGGCCATCCTGTAGGATGATGAAACCATAGAGCATACAGAGCATACAGAGCACACAGAGCACACAGAGCACACAGAGCGTGCAGAGCAGAGCATATAGAGCATACAGAAAATAGCGTATATATAGAGAGAGCATAACTATATGAAGTATGAAGAAGGAGAGGGAGGAGTAGAGCGATAT
>JBFMEL010000164.1:0-1466 GCA_040753455.1 Thermoplasmatota archaeon
TGATCGCGAGGATGAGGATCGTCCCCACGACCTCCGATACCCCTTTGTTCTCCCACGCGCGCTTCCTCATCTCACTCACCCCTGTATCGTCTCCCCGTGCACGATGACGTCGTCTATGTAGAACCCTCCAAAGCCCGCGGCAGGATCGTCGTAGTGCAGGTAAGCGGGATGGTTCGTGTTCACCACCCTGAACCTGAGGAAGATCGCGTTTCCTGCGAACGGCGTGAGCACCACATTGAGCCTGGTGAGCGTGCCTGCCTCGACCCAGCCGCCGTATGTGCCGATACCCGTGTACGATTTGCCGTCTATCTTTCCGTCGCTGGCATCGTTCTCAGCGCCCGAGACGCTCCACGCTGCCCTCACACCCAGGTTGATCTCGTTCCATGTGACGCCGTTATCCAGCGATATCTCCACCTTGAAGCCGTCCGGCGGACGACCCGCAGAGGTGTTGATGTTGAAACGGAAGTATGCGCTCAGCTCTGCGTACCTGGCGTTGGTGAGGTCTATCGGCATGGTGATGAGCGCGTTGTCTATCCCCTCCTTCATCCAGCCTGTGGTTGGATCGCCGTTCCACCAGGAATAGTTGTAGCTGTACGCCGAGTGGTTGCTGCCCCAGGGCGCTGGATCCCATATCGAAACCAGGCGCCACACGTCCGCATCTGTGGCAGTGGGCGCGACCGCATCGCTCCTGGATACAGTGATCTTCACATCGTCTATGTACCAGCCGTAGCCTGTGCCCCCACCGTACTGGTAGTAGGCGAACTTCACGCGCACTGCAGAGCGGTATTCGTATGTGCCGTTGCTCCCGCTCGGAAGGTAGGGAAGGATGTCCAGGGATACATACTCCCAGTCGAATGTCCCCTCTGCGCTGACGCCGTTCCAGCACCATAGTATTCGAGTGCCAAAGGAATCCGTCTCAGTCTCGTTCAACCGCAGGTTCCCGGTGTACGCGCTCGAAGGCACGATGTATCTGTATTTGAATGGGGCAGTGGCAGAGTCCTTCCAGCCGAGCAGCAGCGCACCGCCGTTCACACCGCTCACGATGTTGTACTTGTGCCAGAAGGAGAGCGTGGCGCGCTCCACGTTCCTCAGGTCCACACTCTCGGTCACAGCGCTCTTGTCGTAGTTCGGACCAGCAGGGGAGAGACCCCAGGAGACGTTGCCTGTGCTCCCGCCGGAGGGCAGCGCCTCGGTGGTGAACGACCAGGGATACGGCAGCGTGGCAAGGTTGTTGCCCGCCCTGTCCCTGCCAGCGGTGACAGTGATAGTATAGGTCGTGCTGCCGGCGAAGTTGGCGTGCGCGATGGTGAGCACCGTGTATCCGGAGCTCCACACCCGCAGGAGGTTGCCCGGGTTGGGGGAGAAGGTGACTGCTACCGTTGCTGTGTTCATCGCCTCGCTGAACATGATGACCACGTACTCGTCCAGGGGCACGTTCGCTGCCCCGTTCGCGGGCGAGACGCTGA
>JBFMEL010000165.1:0-1452 GCA_040753455.1 Thermoplasmatota archaeon
CACCCATCCCTCTGACGAAATGGTGGCAGAGGGGATCAAGCGCCTCGCAGGGGTGATCAGGGAGGAGATGGCATCGAGGGGCGACAAAGCCAAACCGCATCCCCTGGAGGGCGTGGTCCCTGGGGTGTGAGCAGTAGCAGTATCCACCCTCCTTGCGTGGTACATCACGAAGAGGCAGGGGGATAAAACCCCTCAGGAAAGGCAACGCCAACCGATACTCCGAGCCTCAGGCACATATTATATATCATAAAAACATTTATTATCTGTTCTGACATATATCTCACTAAATGGACACCCCTTCAAGAACGAACAACGCATTCCAGCCGAGTAACAAGATTAGAAAATCCCCCGAAAAGAACTCCCACCCCTTGAAGAAGGGGTTGACCAATGGAGGGGTGATGGTGCAGAGGATGCACCGAAGTAACGAAAACGGTCTCACCAATGGACTGCGCGCCCAGGGGGGTGCTCTATCTTCCAACCAAGATGGACTGACCAACGGTCTTTCTAATCCACCAATCTTACCTGAGTTGAGCAGGAGACGCAGGAAGCCCAGGAACGGAAGGAAATGGGCCTTGCTGCTGGGCGTGATCTTCATTGTAGTGATCTTAGTGCTTTCCATCCTCACGAGCATGGGGATGATCGGCGGTCCTTATAAAGGGGCGATAAGGGTAGATGGAGAGACCTCTGACTGGCATCCTGACTGGATTACCCCTTGTGGAGGTCCCCCTCTTTCTAATAGGAATGTGGAGATAGTGAGCACAGGGGCAGTGGTGGACGGACAGGACATTGCTCTCTACCTGAAGGTGAAAGGAAGGATCCTTAGCGGTGGGGCACCGACGAACATGAGCCTCGACACACTTCACATCTTCATTGATGCGGATATGAACCCAAGCACAGGGTACAGAATCAGCGGCATCGGCGCGGACTGGAGAGTTAAGATCGATGGTTGGGACAACAAGATCGAGAGTAATGAACTACTGAGGTTCAACGACCTGAAGAATCAGAACAACTGGAACTCGTTCTCGAGGGATGGTACGGTGAGCGCAGCAGTCGGTGAGAGCGAGATGGAACTGGAAGTAAGAATGGGCTCATCTGATTCGAGCGCCCCAAAGGCTGCAATCCTCTTCGCTCTTCAAGGATGGAATGGCTCTATGGGCTATTCTCCGATCATCTCCACCTCGCAGCCCGTAATCAACGTTGTCCAGCGCAGCTTGGTCCAGCACTCCATCCTCAATCTTGGGGAGCAGGTGGATGCGCTTGAGATATCCTTTTTTCCAACAAGAGATGTATCCATCACCTCGATAGAGTTCAACCACTCCGCTGTCCTCAAGGAAAATGGAGCGGCGATTACCTTCCCGTTGGCGCTGAAGAAAGGAGAGAAGCGGACATTCATCGCAGAGGCGGAGATCCCATCCAACACGACCCTAGGAAGCATATTCCAACTGGCGCTTG
>JBFMEL010000166.1:0-1241 GCA_040753455.1 Thermoplasmatota archaeon
TTCGATGTGAAGGTGGTGGACTATGCCGTTGGGGTCAAGATCTCCGAGCACATCTGGCAGGTGGAGTATCTCAAGGGGCAGTCCACGACAACCCTGTCCTGGTCCTGGACAGCAGACCCCGGAGGCTGGCACAGCTTTGAGGTCTTCGTGGATTCTGGATATGCTGTGCAGGAGGAGAACGAAAACAATAACACCCTCCAAGAGAGCCTCTATATCACGCCGAACCTCCCTGAGCTCAGGATCGATAACTATACGGGGATATCGTTCGACCAGCCAACCGTGGCTGCAGGGAACCCTGTAAAAATTACTGCAACGATATATAACGATGGCACACTGGATGCTTTTGACGTGGAGGTGCGCTTCTACTGGGATAATCCAGACAAGAACGGGGACTACCTGCTCGATGCTGGTGCCTCGGCATACTACATAGGCGCAACGCTCCTGGACGTGGGTTGGGGCACATGGAACCAGACGAGCACATCCTACACACCGCTGGTGGACGGCAACTACACGTTCTATGTGTGGGTGGATCCCCTGGATGGGATCTCGGAGCGCTACATCGAGGACACGAACAATCTGGCGCGAAGCAACGTGTTCAACGTGACGCCGAGGGCGAACCTCACCGTGAGCGCGATCACGCTGAGCGATGATACGCCGATGGAGGGTGCGATCACGTGGATCAGTGCGACGGTCAGCAACCTCGGTGGAAGCAACGCATCAGAAACGTTCGACGTGACGTTTACTATTTACCAGGTAACCACAGGAAGCGTCGTTTTTAGCCAGACCAAACAGATCACCGCTCTGAACGCGAGCGAGTCCAAGGTTTCGAGCATCTCCTGCACACCAACAACGCACGGATATCACCGCATCATTGTAGAGGTAGATCCGGCAGGGGCAGTGACAGAAAGCATCGAGACTGACAACACGCTGCAGGTGGATATCGTGATCTACAACGCCACCCTGGACCTGATCGTGAACAACGCCAACAGCCCGTACATCATAGACACCTTCCCCAGGAAGACAGGGTTCGTGCTCGTGGAGGAGAGCGGGAACCTCACCATACGGGATGGTGGGGGGCTGACGATCGCTCAGGCGGGGACGAACCAGCACACCTTCGTGGTGCGTGAGAACGGCGTCGTGAACCTGGACGGGGCAGAGATCTCGACGAACAACTACGCGATGTGGATGTACCTCAGGGACAATGCCGTGCTGAGAGCGAACTCCACAGCGCTCCCGAGCAC
>JBFMEL010000167.1:0-1176 GCA_040753455.1 Thermoplasmatota archaeon
TGAGCACGACGTTGTTCCCGGTGTAGTTGTACTGGATGCATGTGCCTGAGAGCGCACCCGTGCGCCGGGAGCCTGGCTTCCACACGAAAATCTTGTCATAGCTCACATCAGTATAGCCCTTGACCTCAAACGCCAGATCCCCTTTTATCGGGTTCCACCAGGTGCTCGGTCCGCGCCTGAGCCTGGCTTCGCCTTGCGCATAACTGCTCTCGGCGCCTGTCTCAAGGGTGAGATTGCCCTCGCCCGCTTCAGGGGCGCTGAGCACGAGCCAGTAGGGGCGCTCGGGGACCAAGAGGACGGGCGCGAGAGTCATGATTGCGCTGCTGCCTGTGGTGGTGCCGAGGTTGGAGACATTGGCAGAAGCTGTGCAGAGTATGGTGTCCGAGGGCTTGCCTATGTTGTCCTCTCTGATCTCAAGGCTCAGCGTGCCGTTGACGTTCGCGTCCTTGCGGTAGAGCCAGAGGTTGACTGAGGACACCACGGGCTCGTTCCCACCCACATTGAATGACTGCGCTATGGAAGTGTCCCCGCCAATAGAAATTGTGCCTGTGGTCGAAGATTGAGACACATGTGTGACCTGAGTGCTGTATGGCTCCCATCTCGCAAGGATCGCGCCGCCGTCGTCGAACCCCTTCAATTCGATCGTTTGGGTGCTGTCCGCGCTCCCCTCGAACTCTGCGGTGAAGTTGGTGATCTCCCAACCATATACATAATGGTGTCCTGCATAAGGCACCCCGAGGTTCACATCGATCCAGTCTGTTGTTTGTCCATAGCCCTCGGAGGATACCGCGCCCTTACTCACGTTCGTCCGCAGGCGCACTGCGGTGATCTCTGCGCTATCAGAAAGTGTGTCATTGTCAGTGTCTGCATCTCTGGGATGCGTGTCCAGGGTGTATTCCTGGGCGTTGCCCAGAGTGTCGCTGTCATAGTATAGGTCTTTGTCTTCAGGCGAGGTGGGAACGAGATTGTACTTCACCTCCCAGCCGTCGGGCATCGTGTCGTTGTCTGTGTCCCAGAGCTTCGGGTCTGTGAGATAGGTGAAGTATTCCTCGCCATCGTTCAGTTCATCATCGTCCGTATCTGCTTTGTAGGGCAGGGTGGTGAGGTTCAATTCCCCCACATGGTCTGTGCCGGTGATGTTGTAACCGTCCCAGAGACCATCATCGTCCGTGTCAG
>JBFMEL010000168.1:0-1166 GCA_040753455.1 Thermoplasmatota archaeon
AGGTCAGGCAGGTAAGCGAGGAACTGGGAGTGCGCTATGTGCTGGAGGGGAGTGTGCGCCGTTCTGGAGAGAAGGTGCGCATTACAGCCCAATTCATCGATGCGATGACGGGCTATCATCTCTGGGCTGAACGATTCGATCGCGATCTCAGAGATATTTTCGCCCTGCAGGATGAGATCGCCTTCAAGATCATGGAGACTGTTCACCAGAAGTTGGAGTTGGCGTCCACGCCAAAATCGGGAAGAGGCACGAGGAACGTAGAGGCGTTTCTAAAGACGCTGGAAGGTCGTGAACACGTTTTTCGTCCTCGTGTTAGCAAGGAAGACAATGTCCTGGCACGGAAGCTCTTTGAGGAAGCTATCGATCTGGACCCGAATCACGCCGTTGCCCATACCTTTCTTGCATGGACATACATGGTAGATGCCTCATTCGGCAGAACTCCGGAGGAGTCCTTCAGGCGAGCCATGGAACTGGGGCAAAGGGCCGTTGCCCTGGATGAATCGGACGGTTTTGCCCATGCTTCTCTGGGTTACTTCTATACGTATGCAGCACAATTCGAAAAGGCAATTGCTCACGCAGAGCGAGGGGTGGCCCTCGATCCCAACCATGCGAGTGGTGTGTTGTTGAATTCGGGAGCAGCCCTTGCCCTCTCAGGCAGGCCAGAGGAGGCGATTCCATTGCTTCACAGGGCGCTACGTCTGAATCCTTTTGCCCCGAGCATATACTTTGTCACTCTGAGCATTGCTTACCGCATGACCGGCCGGTTTGATGAAGCGGTAGAACAAGCGAAAAGAGCGGTCGAGCGGAATCCGGAGGATAGATTGGGGTATCTTGCCCTTGCCGCTGGAGGTATGTTGGCAGGGCGTGAGGGGGAGGCACGCGCTGCCGCTGCAGAGGTCCTAAAGATGAATCCTTCATTTTCTGTGGAGCAGTTCGGAAGGGCACTCCCGTATAGGGATAAGTCTTTTGTCGATCGCTCGATCGACGCATGGCGCAAGGCAGGGCTGAAGTAGGGTGTGTGACTCGACATCTTGTGGGTTCCGGATTGGGAGGACCGATGCCTGAAGAGGCACCCACAACTTGTAGTATCGCTCTTCCTTGCCCCGAAGGTGCGCATAATGCCATAGTCAGTGGCAACGAGGCCTGCCCTGCACTGCGATCCGGGT
>JBFMEL010000169.1:0-1142 GCA_040753455.1 Thermoplasmatota archaeon
ATGTAAGATTGAGGGTGTACAGGGGCAGCGCTCCACTGAGCCAGCAGACTGTGGAGATGTGGGAATACGTTGCGAGCGCTGATGCTCACAGCGGTGATTATATGTGGTGGAACCGCGACCCCAACGGCACCATGCGCCCGGGCATAGACAATGCCCTGGAAACGATGCCCATAGACCTCACGAACGCCCTCAACGTGACACTGGGCGCATACTTCAGGTTCAACATCAACAACGCTGACGGCATGCCCCCGGACGGGTTCAGGGTGGAGATCACGACAGATAACGGCATGATATGGATACCCATCAACTTAGGCGCAAGGGCTGCGTGGAACCTCTCTGGCACAGACACTGTCATCAAGGACAACAAATCGTACTCAGGCGTGGAGGATCCGGTGGTAGGCAATTACTGGGTGGAGGCGGGCACCCTCACCAGATTGAACATAGACCTCTCGCAGTTCAGGGGTAACCAGGTCAGGCTCAGGTTCAGGCTGGTGACCAACAACCACCCTGCATATTTGCATTACAAGATAATAGGTCCCTTCTACGGCTTCATGGTTGACGATGTCACTGTCAAAGGGACGACGACCAACGCCTGAGGAGGGGGCATGAGAGAGCACAATGGCTCCTCCTGCACAGCAGGGATATGGCAACATCTCACCGGGCGCAGCCTCTCGCTTCTTCTGCTGCTCCTGCTCCTTCTTCCACCGGCTCACATGCCCGAGGCATCTGCCCAGCCATCCCCCTACATCTCATACCACGAGGTTACCTCGATACTAAAGGAGATCGCAAGCACGCACCCTGACATCGCGCACCTCGAAACCCTGGCTACCACATGGGAGGGCAGGGAGGTGAACGCCCTGCGCCTGGGCACAGAGGGAATGCCAGCAGTGCTGATAATGGGAGGACATCATGCCCGCGAGCCCTCGTCTGTTGTCGTTCCCCTCCGCATAGCAGAGTTCCTGTCCTCGGAATACGAGGGGAACGGCACGGTGCGCTGGCTCCTGGACCACCGGGAGATATGGCTCGTGCCGCTCCTGAACCCTGATGGATACGAGTACGTGCTCTCCACCGGCGATTGGTCCTGGCGCAAGAACCGCAGGCCCGTGGACATCGACAGCGATGGACTGCCCGATGGAGTGGGC
>JBFMEL010000170.1:0-1116 GCA_040753455.1 Thermoplasmatota archaeon
TGTATTGACCTGGATTTTGTACTGCCCATCCGAAGTGCAGTTCATCCTTAAGGTGCAGTTGATGAGGGTAAGTTTGCCCGTGTTTGATACGAACAAACTGCCGTTCACTGTTATCGTCTCATCCCATACAGATGTCTCGCCGTTTATTACCCAGTTGCCGCTCGCAGGAGGCGGATAGTCGGGTCCTGCACCATTCTGAGGTTCAATCCTATTTCCAGCCCTGGTCGAGAATGCGCTGCGCTTCACGAGCAATGCGCTGTCGCTCGCGTCCTTGTTCTGGGTCCAGTCAGTCATCCATATGTAAATTCGGAAGTGCTCTGTGATAGATAATCCATCAATCCCTATCTGCGCCTCTAACTGGGAGTCATCGCACGCCACCTGGACTGAGCTAGACGTGTGCCATGACCACTTCACTTGGTCCTCGCCACTAAATCTCTCCAACTTGCTCGTGAGTACTTCTCCGTTCTTGCCGGTGATGTTGATCAGGTAGTCGGCGCCGATGACCTCGCTGCCCAACTGCACTGTTTGAACCCCTGAGGAAGCCCTGAGCGCTTTGCGCCAGTTAGCGGCACTCACTCTGTATCCGGTGCTGGAGTCGTTGTCAGCATCGATAAAGATGCCTGCCCTGTCCTCTCCAATAAGAAGGGAGGGGATCACTGGATGAACCTCCCCGCCACCGCTGCCTACAGGTTCTTGGGAAGGAGAAGGCTCTTCCACATGCTGTTTCTCGTTCTTGAATGGAATGAGAGTCCCGAGCATCAACGCTCCTTTCACGTTCAGATAAATAGAGAGGGCAGCGGCGGTGCAGTCAGTTCCATAGCTCAGCAGATCGATGTTCGGATTTCCGATATCTGAAGCAGGATCATCAACCATCTCCTTATCGTTCCAGTCTCCAAATGCTCCATCGATTTCGAGCTCAGCAGGTTTGCCGACATATGCCTTTGCAGCCTTTCCTTGAAGATGGACGATGCCTACGGTGCCCATGTCTGCAAGCGCCAGTTGGAATATGCTTCCTAGGGTCGTGTTGGATGGGATCTCCGCCTCTGCGATGAATGTCCGCTTCTCTCCTTTCTTCAGCGCCAACGGGAAGGTAATCGCCGCTCCATTTTCCTTGAG
>JBFMEL010000171.1:0-1097 GCA_040753455.1 Thermoplasmatota archaeon
CTCCATCTGAACCCAGCATCCCGACGAGGGACTCCGCAAGTCAAAACGGCCACATCGTGTACCACATCTACAGGATGATCATGTCAGTTGCCTCCAGATCCGTCGGCCTCTCGTGTTGGAAGCGATGGGTGACACCTCACAAGCAGGCTTGCACAGCGGAGGGAGCTTCTCCAATCACCCTGTGGCGGGCTTGAGAGACCTATAGACAAAGAAGGGAGGAGAGCGAGGATGCATCCTGGAATCATCGTTCTTATCGTCTTGTTCTTGCTGGCAGCATTGGGGAGTAGCATCAGAATAGTGAAGCAGTATGAGCGAGGGGTGGTGCTTCGGTTCGGTCGTTTGATCGGAGTGAGGGAGCCCGGTTTCAACCTGATCCTGCCGTTTTTGATCGACCGCATGATGAAGGTGAGTCTGCGCATTGTGACGATGGTGTTGGAGCCTCAGGAGGTAATCACCAGGGACAACGTCACGGTGAAGGTGAATGCGGTAGTGTACTTCATGGTTATTGATCCGGTGAAGGCGGTGATCAACGTAGAGGACTACCGGCAGGCGATGACCCAGCTGGCGCTGACCACGCTGAGAAGCGTGCTTGGGCAGTCGGAGCTTGATGAGCTGCTGGCGCATCGCGATGAGATCAATGTGAGGCTGTGGCAGATTATCGAGGGGCAGAGCGAGGAGCCGTGGGGGGTGAGGGCGACGCTGGTGGAGGTGAAGGATGTGCTGCTGCCGGACGCGATGCAGCGCGCCATGGCAAGACAGGCCGAGGCCGAGCGTGAGAAGCGGGCGAAGGTGATCCACGCTCAAGGAGAGCGGCTCGCTGCCGACACTCTGGCGGAAGCGGCTGAGGTAATCCAGAGCCAGCCCGCAGCGCTGCAGTTGCGGTACCTGCAGACGCTCGTCGAGCTGGCTGGAGAAAGGAACAGCACGATCATCCCCTTGACGATAGACATCGTCGGTGCCCTGTCTCGGGGACTGAGCCAAAGCGAGCGATAGGCGACAGGACTTGAGGGATGCAGCATCTAGTCAGGGCCGGAGGGTTGCTCACAGGCGTACTTGCTGCGACCGCGCTCCTTATTCTCTTGCCCCGACTGGTGTCT
>JBFMEL010000172.1:0-1095 GCA_040753455.1 Thermoplasmatota archaeon
TCGGATCTTCCTCCAGTCCTCGTTTGAGCAGCGTGGCGATCGTGGACTTCCCGCTCGACACCGGTCCCACGAGGATGAGGATCCGCTTCCCGGTCTCGGTCCTCCGCGCCCCTGCCTTGAAGAAGTTCATGATGTCATGAAGTGGCTCCTCAAGACCAAAGATCTCCTCCTCGAAGAACTTGTATCTCACCATATCCTCGTAATCGGGCAGCCTCACTGGGTCCTCCAAGGGCTCGATCCCCCTGTCCACGATCATCTTGTAGATGCGGCCTGGGGCCAACTGGGCGATCTCTGCCTTGTCCTTGACCAGCATCATGTAGTCGAGGCACGTCCCTTCCCATCGAGCCTCCCTCTCGCCTCTGCGGGATTCCTCGATGATTTCCATGAAACTCTTCTCTGCCATCGTACGGGCTCCTTTCCTTCGAGCCGGCAAACCGCCTGAGACGGCGTTGCTGTCCGCCACTATCGCAGGGCGGCCCCTGTCCGCGATCGTAGATGTGACACGCTTGCGTCACATCTCGCGAGAGGACATCCTAATTATTTAGACGCTCAAAAACCCGGGAGGTTTTGTTTTTCTTGGATCTATCAGCCCCATTTGCATCGATCAATCGCGTTGAAAACGGCGACCGAAAACCCAGTCGCGAGAGGTCGGAAATCATCATTGCTCTGATGCAGGCGCCTGCCGATCGAACACAGGGAGCACTCTCACGAAGACCAGAAGCGCCACAAAAGCGAGCACCACGATGCCGGCCGCAGCGAGGATTCCCTCCTTCTCGAACAACTGGGGGAAGTAGGTCTCCCTGAACCCCCTGAAACTCTTGCTCAGAAGCTGACCTCCGATGACCACATTCCATCTCATCGCGAACACCTGGATTAGGAGCAGGAGGGAGGCGACGAACGAGAGGGTGTTCCTCACCCGACTGTGCAGGTACTTGTTCATGGTCACGCCGATCATCAGGAGGATGAAGGGGATGAGAGACCCCAGGATCAACTGGACGGAAATGAATGAGAAGGCGAGCTTCGTGGTCAGCAGCGGATGGATCGCCTCCCATTCCTCACTCCTCTCATAGGCCAATGTGATGATCTCCAGGATCT
>JBFMEL010000173.1:0-1084 GCA_040753455.1 Thermoplasmatota archaeon
GTATGAATCCCAAGGCTCATCGTTATCAGTATCCGGCATGCCTCGCATCCCGCGAGACCACCCATCATCCCTTATCCAGGCTTCGGGATTCGGTGAGAGGCCCAGGATTGTCCCGCCCGAGGTCATATGCCTCAACGCTGTGTCTCGGGCTCTCTCGCCGAAGATGTAATGGCACTGATCAGCTCTTGAGATATTTCGGGTCGAATGTCTCCTGCTTCTTCATGAGCGTCCAAGCGATCACCAAGAGCTTCGCACAGAGCTTCACCCGCATCTTGGTGTGAATCCCACGCTCGCCTTGTCGCCCGGACAGTTTGTTCGTGTAATATCTAATGAAATGCGCATTGCGGGTCGAAGCGATCAGGGCTGCTTGATACAGGGCGAAACGCAACGATGCCTTGCCTCTCTTTGAGATCACCGGGCGGGCTGTTTGCGATGTCTTGCCGCTGCGATCCGCACTGAGATCCAATCCCGCCATCTTCAGCACCTGCTTGGCGCTGTGAAAGCGATGCGGATCTCCTATGGCGCCCAAGACCTGTGCTGACACATCAGGACCAAACCCAGGTATGCTCAGTAAACACTCATACTCATGAAACTCCCGGCAGATCCTCTCGATCTGCCCGCTGACTGCACAGATCTCCTCCCGAACGCGCTTGAAGCCCTCTACCAGCATCCGCCCCTCGAACTGCGCCCCCTCTCCCATCTCACACCCAACCGACTCCACTGCCTTGTTCCAGATCCCTTCCAGCCGCCTGCGTTGCGCTGTGCCTCGGTCCCGCGTTGTTACCTTCTTCTCAAACTCGCCGAACTCCATCCCCGCTACCACCGAAGGGTCCAAACACCACCTCACAATGGACAGCGTCTCCTGGGAAGGGTAACCTCAATAGCGGTCCAATTCCGGGAAATACTGCGCCACCAATCCGTTGCGAATCCGCACACGGCAGCTATGCTCCTGCTTCTTGAGCCGTCTCTTAAGCGACAGCCGCCCCCTTAGATCTCTCAACTCCAGGGCAGGGAACTCGTAAAACATGCACTTGCCCTGCGAGATCAGATCCGCCACATTCGCCGCGTCTTTGGTGTCATTGCT
>JBFMEL010000174.1:0-1057 GCA_040753455.1 Thermoplasmatota archaeon
GGAAGTCTGCTCATAGAGCTTGGAGATCAGATGAAAGAGCAGTTGGCTGGCGTTTTTGGAGAACGGCAGATAACCCAGTTCGTCGAGCACGACCAGATGGAAACGAGACAGGCTGGCGGAGAGTTTGCCGCCGCGGCCTGCCAGGCTCTCCTGTTCCAGATCATTGGCGAGATCCACCAGGTTGTAGAAACGTGCCCGTGATCCCCGTCGCACGAGATTGGCCGCAATGGCGATGGCCAAGTGGGTCTTGCCGGTACCCGTACCACCCACGAAGATCAGGTTGCTGCGGTTTTGGAGGAAGGCTCCTTCATACAGAGAGCGGATCTGAGCTTCATCGAGGGAGGCTTCCTCAAAATGAAAGCTGTCCAGGTCCTTGGACACGGGAAACCGGGCCTGCCCGAGTCGGTAGCGGATACTGCGAAACCTGCGTTCGGCCATCTCCGCTTTGAGTAGTTCAAAGATTACCTTCTCCGGGATGGCGCGCTGCTTGCGACCGGTTGCGAGAACCTCGTCATAAACCTCCTGCATGCCCCTGAGTTTGAGCGCCTCCATCAGCGCCAATACATCACTGCGCAGCATAGACCACCTCCTGTCGCAGGCGGTCGTAGCGCTGACAGTCAGCAATGGGAGGCTGCTTGAGGATCAAATGGTCCGGAGGATCGATGGGATCGGCCTCCGTATCTTCCCTTCCTCGATTGAGCAGGTTAAGCACCACCTCCTTGCTGAGGACTCCTGTGTTGAGCGCCTTGCTGCAGGCCGCCTCCACTGCCTCCAAGCCATAAAGAGGCACGGTCTGCAGGATGCCTACATACTGTCGATCCCAGTCTGGATAGCGGCGCTGAAGCTGCTCGCCGACGCGCGCAATGGCCTCAGGCAGGTCCCAATGTCGAAATGGAGCTCCATTGCGAAGCGCCCCAGGCTTACGGGCCAAGGCAGGCAGGTAGTGCCAGGGATCGAAAATCGTCTTGCCGCTGCCGAACTGACGCTGATGGTTACCGATCACCTCTCCTTCCCGAACGATCACGATCCTTTCGGCATACACCCTCAGCTGCACTGG